>JAGAJK010000032.1 GCA_017626145.1 Clostridia bacterium | reverse complement strand
GATAAATGTTCTGCTTTGGGGAGTTGTTGCGGTACGCCTTATATGTCCTTTCTCTTTTGAAAGTGTATTAAGTCTGATACCGAGTCCTCAAACAATAAACCCCGAAATAGCTCTGAACTCTCCTGTTATAGATTCGGGCGTAACAATTATTGATAATCTGATAAACCCAATTATCAGTGAAGCAACTATATCTATTCAACCGGAAAAGGACATTAATTTCTTTCAGTTTATTATGCCTTATTTAGCAGGTGTATGGCTTGTTGGTATTGCAGCTTTGTTAATTTATACTCTTGTGAGTTTCTTAAGATTAAAGAGGAAAATAGGAACAGCAGTTTTGCTTCGTGATAATATTTATCAAAGTGAATCTGCAGTTTCTCCTTTCGTTCTCGGTATAATTAAACCGAAAATTTATTTACCCTTTAATATGAACGAGCAGGATATGGAGCATGTTATTGCTCACGAGCAGGCACATATCCGTAGAAAAGACTATCTTTGGAAGCCTCTTGGTTTCCTGATTCTTACACTTCATTGGTTTAATCCAATGGTTTGGCTCGGTTATGTTCTTCTCTGTCGTGATATTGAACTTGCTTGCGATGAAAAGGTTGTAAAAGAGCTTAACAATGAGCAACGTGCAGACTATTCACAAGCTCTACTCACTTGCAGTGTAAACAGACGAATGATTGCTGCTTGTCCTCTTGCATTTGGTGAAGAAGGAGTTAAAGATAGAGTAAAATCTGTACTCAATTACAAGAAACCTGCATTTTGGGTTATTGTTGTTGCTGTTATTGCAAGCGTTGTTACATCAATTTGCTTTTTAACTAACCCAATCACACATCTTAACGATGAGTTGTCTGTATTTATAGACGGACAAGTTTCTGAGCATAACTACACAGAATCAGATGATCCCGTTTTTGTTGTTCTAAGCCATAAATTGTTGGATGTGGATAAGTCTTTAAATAAAACAACAGTTTATATGTGGGCTCTTTATACAGAATACAGTTATGAAAATGGTCAAATTCAGTTAGAAACGAGTTCATATACACCAACTGTTATTACAGCGAAACGTACAGGACTTCATGGACATTACAAACTTGTTGAATATTGGACTCCAAGGGATGGTTCGCTTTGGGTTGAAGATATAAAAGAGAAATTTCCTTGGTACTTACACAATAAGGCTCTTGATACTCAAAGATATATAGACGAGCAAATGGCTTTTTGCGAAAAGTCTGCAAAAGAATATTTTTCATCGGAATCTAATGTAGGTGGCACAGATTCCATGCTCGATGTTGCTTTTGAATCAACTTTAACTTACGCAGGAGTGCCACAGGACAGTAATAAGATATTTTATAGTTCGTTAAACAGAGAAAAGCTTGCTATCAGCAGCGTGCGACATCTTCCGATTCACAGATTAGATACCTATGAGGATTTAGAACAGTTTAAGGCTACATTCAGCGGTGACCTTACACTTGATAAGGGCTATGATGAGGTCCCCTCTTTCAATGCTGCAACAACGAAATATGATAAAGACTTTTTTAAGTATAACAGTTTAATGGTAATTTATATCGACGCAACAAACAGTACACATCGTTATGCTATGCAGAGTGTTGAGCATTCCGGAGTTTTCTGTGTCCACATTGAAGAAACAACAAAGGCTGAAGTAGTTGACGACGCCCTTGCAGGTTGGTTTGTTACTGTAACAGCATCTGATGAATTGCTTAACGGATGCACCGGATTTGATGCAGATTTTAACAATACCATAGATTTATATGACGGCTCACAGATTCCAAAATTAATGGTAAGTTGTAACGGCATTTGGGCTGAAACTGTTAAAGGAACAACTGAATGGACATACGATAACGGCAACGGAACAATGCAGACAATAAATGGAGACAGCGCTCATCCCACAGACAGAATTGATTACCTCTTACCTATAGCATTAAAGGTTAAACGCACAGATGATGTTTTAACGACTGTGACAATGAATTTCGATATAAAGCCTGACAAAATAGAGGTGAATTCTTGGTTCCTTGCTAAAAATGGAAACACAAAACCTTTTGATTCTGAGAAAAAGGGCATGGACATATTCTTAAATCAAAGCAAGGAAACCTGTATTTATGAAGTTGTAGCAACATGGAACAGCTCTGATAAATACTATGGCACAGTGAGATATTCTTTCTGTGTAGCAGAACAGGAAGAGGATTCTGAAGAAATTGCACTGATTCCTATGGTAATGGTTGACGGCGTTCTTTATATTGATACAGGTTATAACAACTCAGAAATTCGTAAATGCGGCACGCCTGACGGAGAAATAACATCTCAGGTTAAATCAAGCAAGAAACCTTATCAAAATAACCAATCTAATTTTGGTACAGGTTATGAATATCAATATGGTGCTACAGAAGGTACTATTGATATTTGTATGAATGGGAACTGGCGCATTTTTGCCACTGAGGATGTAAGACAAAAGTTGCAGTTTCCCAACAACAATTAATTAATCATAAGAAACAGAGCAAAATATGAAAAACACTTAGATTACTCGCAGGCTTATTACAAAATTAAAATGGCAGGTGCATAACATTAAGTTATGCACCTGCTTTTTTGTTGTGATTGCTTTTTCTTTGCTAATAAAAAATGCCCAAAGCCTTGATACATAAGGATTTGAGCGATGGTGCGGGTAACAGGACTTGAACCTGCAAGTCTCTCGACATATGGACCTGAACCATACGTGTTTGCCAGTTTCACCATACCCGCATATTAACTTTTTTAGTGTGATTTTCATCACTATTTTATCATTGGCTTTTGCACTTTTCAAGCCCTTGCACTTAGGATAGGTAACCTGAACCATACGTGTTTGCCAGTTTCACCATACCCGCATATTAACTTTTTTAGTGTGATTTTAATCACTATTTTATCATTGGCTTTTGCAGTTTTCAAGCCCTT
>JAGAJK010000031.1 GCA_017626145.1 Clostridia bacterium | reverse complement strand
TAACTCGGCGTATCACATACGCCTTCGGGTACCTGTAAATGCCTTTGAACAGGCATTTACAGCTCAGTTCGTCCGTTCTGCAACATTTTTTCCTATTCCCTAACAAGGACTGTAAAAAATCGATGATTTTTTACAGTCCCTGGTACAATAAAAGTGTAAGTAAATTAACTATTGATGTAGTTGATTACTTGCACTTATTTTTTTATAATAAGAGATGAAATGGTCTGACGTACAGTCCCTTGGATTTCGCATCCGCAATAAAGACTGTCAGCCATTCTCTTATTATGTAAATTCGATTAAGCAGGTTGGGACTTTTAGCTCCCGTGTAACTAACCAGGATGAATTGTAATAAGTGCGAATGGAAACCATTTTAACATCATTTTGGAGGTATTATTATGATTGGTGTAGGAATTGATGTGGCAAAAGTCAAAAGTATGGTTGCAATTTTATCTGATGATGGTGAAATCATCAAAGCTCCTTTTGAAATTGCAAATACGGAATCGGGGCTTTCTTCGCTGTGCAAAATTATTAAGGAACTTCAAGACAAAGTGTATTGTGTAGTTGAATCCACCAGTGTGTATCATTTTCCAGTGGTTTCTTATTTGCAAGAAAATGATATATTTGTAAGTGTTGTTAATCCGTTAATTATTAAGAAATATGCATCAATGGATATTAGGAAGGTAAAAACCGATAAGGCTGACTCATTGAAATTAGCATCATATGTTCTTGACAATTACAGACATCTTGTTAATTATTCAGCCGAGGATGAAATTTATTCCGAATTACGAATTTTAAGCCGCCAGTATCTTCATTACGTAAAGGTTCTTGCTAATGCAAAGGTTAATTTGACGGATATATTAGATAGGACATTTCCGGGAATCAAGCCACTGTTAAAAGGACACATCAGAACAACAGGAAAAAACAAGTTATGTGATTTTGTAGAAAAGTTTTGGCATTGTGATGTTATTACAAGCATGAGTGAAGCCAAATTTGTTTCTGAATACATAAAATGGGCAAAGAAAAAGGGATATCATCCCAACGAAACAAAAGCAAAAAGCTTACACGCGAATGCATTGGAATGTATCCCTACGCTGCCATCTAATTCTGCATCCACCAAAATGTTAGTATTAGAAGCAGCAAAGGCTGTCAGCACTGTTGAAACAACCCTCGCAACTATTTTAGCACAAATGACAGAGCTTGCCAAGTCTTTACCTGAATTTTCTGTTATCAGAGAAATGCCTGGTGTGGGCGATGTGCTTGCACCACGTATTATTGCAGAAATTGGAGATGTCAGACGGTTTCATTGTGCATCAGCATTAATTGCCTATGCTGGAATCGATACACCACCTTATGAATCAGGAGAGTTTAGGGCAAGTAATCGAAAAATCACTAAACGAGGATCTGCTTCTCTTAGAAAAACCGGATATGAAATTATGCAGGCTTTGAAAATTGTACAACCTCAAAATGACAACGCAGTCTATCAGTATTTAATAAAAAAAGAAAGCGAAGGGAAACCGTTAAAAGTTGCTAAAATTGCAGCATTAAACAAATTTTTAAGAATCTATTATGCACGAGTCAATGAAATTTACTTGAATTCATAAATGAATTCTCAAAAATTTAGACCGACACTTTTTAATGCCGGTCTGTTTGCCATGCTATTATTATCTTTTGAAAATTTTTTGGAGATTTTTAAAAATTTTTCTTGACTTTATTTAGCAGGTCTAAATTGTTATAATACGCTGTGTAAAAACTGCTGAGTTCTCTGATGAGTTGGATTTGTAAATATTTCCTCAGGGGCTCCTTCTTCGAAGATTTTACCCTCCGACATAAATATAACTCTGTCAGCAACTTCTTTTGCAAAGCCCATTTCGTGAGTAACCACAACCATCGTCATACCTTCTTTTGCAAGGCTTTTCATAACGTCTAAAACCTCGCCAACCATTTCAGGGTCAAGAGCGGATGTAGGTTCGTCAAAAAGCATAACCTCAGGATTCATCATAAGAGCACGAACAATTGCAACTCTCTGCTTCTGACCACCCGAAAGCTGTGAAGGATAAGCAAAAGCTCTGTCCTCAAGTCCTACTCTCTTCAAAAGCTCCATAGCCTTTAATGATGCATCAGCCTTAGGCATTTTTAAAAGCTTTATAGGAGCTAATGTCATATTCTTAAGAACAGTCATATTAGGGAACAAATTAAAATGCTGAAACACCATTCCCATTTTCTGTCTGTGTTTGTTTATATTTGCTTTTGGGTCTGTAATATCGTTACCCTCGAAGTTAATTGTTCCGTTTGTAGGAATTTCAAGCAGATTAAGGGAACGAAGGTATGTGGACTTTCCGCTTCCGGAAGGACCTATAATAACAACAACTTCGCCTTTTTTTATCTGTAAATCCACACCATCAAGAGCTTTTATTTTATCACCGTTATAATACTTGCAGAGATTGGTTGTTTCAATAATTATATTATCTTTCACTTTTTCTCAATCTCCTTTCAAGTATATTAACAAGCTTGGTAAATACTATAACCATAACAAGATAAATAACAGCAACGGCAACAAGAGGCATAAATGCGGAGTATGTTGCTGCTCTGATAATATTACCGCCCATGGTTAAATCTCTGATAGTAACATATCCTGCAACTGATGTTTCTTTAAGCAGAACGATAAACTCGTTTGCAAGTGCGGGAAGAATATTCTTAAATGCCTGCGGCAGTATTATGTACAGCATTGTCTGCGGATAACCAAATCCCAAAGAACGACCGGCTTCAAACTGTCCGGGGTCAATACTCATAATTCCGCTTCGTACTATTTCGGCAACGTAAGCACCGGAGTTTATACCGAAAGCGATTACGGCAACCATAAGACTGTTTCTTGAAGAAGCAAATATTATGTAATACATAATCATAAGCTGAACAACAATAGGAGTACCTCTGATTACTGTAAGGTATACGTCGCAAAATGCATTGATAATTTTAAAAATAAATTTTTTGAATCTGGAATTAATTTCCTTGTACGTTTTATCGTAGCTTGATTTGATTATAGCCACAATAATACCCAAAACCACACCAATAAGAACAGATAAAAATGTAATAATAAGTGTGTTACGTAAACCTGTCGCAAGGAATTTCCAACGATTTTCCTGAACAAAATTGAGTATAAAATCTGCTTTTAAATCTGCAAACCATTCACTCACAAAAATCACCTCTAATTTTCAAAAAAAGAGAGCGGATAAATGTCCGCTCCCAAATCAAATGTTTTTTATTTGTTGTTAGCTTCAACATATGCTTTAGCAGGTTCGTTGTCGATAATTACACAGTCAACCTTACCTGTGATAAGAGCCTGAACAGCTTCATTACCTGATGCATATTTCATAACTCTTTCAGCACCGAAATCGTCTTCTGAATAAATGTCACCGGTTGTGCCTTTCTGAGTACCAACGATGTATTTTGCACCTTCAGCATAAAGGTCATCTACAGAAGTAATCTTGCTTCCTTCAGGAACGATAATTGACTGAATGCCCTTTGCATAGGTTTCAGAGAAATTGATGTTCTGAAGTCTTTCTTCTGTAACTGTCATACCTGCCATACCCATATCGGCCTTGCCTGTCTGAACAGCTGTGATAATTGTATCAAATTCCATATCGTCGATAACAAGCTTCATATCAAGCTTATCAGCGATAGCAGCAGCCATTTCAGCATCGATACCAACGATTACTTCGTTTTCATAGTATTCGTAAGGTGGGAACTGTGCATTTGTAGCCATATGGAGCTCTTCTTTGCCTTCTGCATTTTCCTGGAACTTAAGATCGTGAGATACACCTGAGATGTATTTGTCAACGATTTTCTGTGTTGTTCCTTCAGCTTTCATTTCTGCGAGAGCAACATTAATTTTGTCAAGAAGCTCTGTGTTTTCCTTTGCTACGCAAATAGCATAATCTTCCTGTACATATTCTGTGTCAAGAATTTTGAGAGTTACTTTTCCGCCGCCGCATGAAGTAAGCATTAAGCAAACCATAACAAGTGCGAGGGCTAATGATAAAAACTTTTTCATTTTAAAAACCTCCGTTTATTTATTACATTAATTAATTTTAAAGCATATTGTAACTTTTGTCAAGCTTTTAATTTATTCTGTTGATTTGTTTTTCTTACCTTCATCTATCGCCTGTGAGCACATAGCAATAATCTGCGAATAAAAGAAGCCCGGATTTTCCTTGAATTTTGTTTTAAGAATCTGTGCGTCAATGGCATCAGGAAGTGAAATATGAAGCTTGAAAATATTTTTTTCATCTTCAAGAATATTTAAAACCGCTGTGTGCAGAGTCTCGCTTTCCTTCCAGTAATCCACCGCAACAGTCTGCTGGTCCTTGTACTGATGTACGCTATTATAAATAATGCTGTCAACCTTATCACGAACGGAACGGGGAATGCTTGTTGCGAAGCTTTCAATAGCATACGTTCCCTTTTCGGTAATCATAATCTTTTCCTTAAGATTATTCATAAAGGAACGCAGATGTCCGTCCTCACAAAGAGTGGAAAGCTGAATCTGCATATCAAAGTAATTAACCCTGATATTTTCTGCAATAAAATCGCACAGAAAGGTTCTTTCTACAGCGTCCTGTTTTGCTATACTTTTAGATTGATAAACAATGTATAAAATCAGAAGCTTTATTTCCATAGGCTCCTGAAATGTAAATTCATAGTTAACCATTTTGCCTCCGTAAAATTTGGTCTACCCAAAATTAGAAAAATGTGCTATACTGTAAACAGCAAAGAAAAAGAAACCTTAAATGAAAAGGTTTCTTTCAGAATCGGTAATCAGTCAATCACGAAAGGCTTAACCTCTTCGATAAAGGTATCAGCATCGTCAGAATAAACCTCAACCTTGATAGGCTTTGATAAGTCAAGTGAGAAGATACCCATAATTGACTTAGCATCAACGACATATCTGCCTGATGTAAGGTCAACATCGAAATCGTATCTGTTTACTGTGTTAACGAAGCTTTTAACATCGTTGATTGAATGAAGCATAATATTGAATGTTTTCATTGTGAGTTACCTCCGTTTAAATATATTTTCTTATTACTTATATAATACAACTATTTTTAAAATAAGTCAATAAATAATTACCATTAAATGAAAAATTTTTAAGGAGACAGTATGAAAAAGGTGGCATTTTACACTCTTGGTTGCAGAGTAAATCAGTACGAAACACAGGCGATGAAGGAAATTTTTATAAAAAAAGGCTATGAAATTTGTCAATATAGTGAAAAGGCCGATGTTTACGTGGTAAATTCTTGTACGGTTACAGCAACAGGTGATAAAAAATCCCGTCAGGCGTTATCAAGAGCAAAAAAACAGAATCCTGATGCAATAACAATTCTCGCAGGCTGTTATGCACAGAAAATAACTCCCGATGAAGCAAGAAGGCTTAATGCGGACATAATACTTGGTAATAATGAAAAACAAAATGTCGCAGAAATTGTCGAAAAGAGGGTAGAAGAAAAGCAGATTTTTGTTGTAAAAGATTTAAAGGATGCCCCATATTGTGATATGAATCTTGAAAGCTACGAAGAAAAAACAAGAGCGATGATAAAAATCGAGGATGGCTGTGACAGATTCTGTTCCTATTGCATAATTCCTTATGTGCGAGGTCCTGTAAGATGCCGTCCTTTTGATGAAATAATATCTGAAGCTGAGCGTCTCTCTGAAAATGGCTTTAAGGAGGTCGTTGTAACAGGTATCCAGACTGCCGCATACAAATGGGACGGTCTTACTTTAAAGGATGTAGTTGTAAAAATTTCTGAGGTTGCAGGAATAGAGAGAATAAGGCTTGGTTCATTGGAGCCTGTTATAATAACTGACGAGTTTTTGTCTGCAATGAAAGAAACGGGAAAGCTTTGTCCTACCTTCCATTTGTCGTTACAGAGTGGCAGTGACAGCGTTTTAAGGAGAATGAACAGAAGATATAACACGGCTATATACAAGGAAAAAATTGAAAAGATAATGGAATATTTTCCTTATGCCGCAATAACTACAGATGTTATCGCAGGATTTCCTCAGGAGACGGAAACGGAGCACAGGGAAAGTGTTGAATTTGCCGGAAAAATCGGTTTTGCTCATATGCACGTTTTCCCATATTCTCCAAGAGAGGGAACAAAAGCCGCATTATTGGACGGACAGCTTGAAAAAAGCTTAAAGGAAAAAAGAACCCGTGAGCTTAACGAATTATCGGAGAAAATGCATAAAGAATTTATTGAGAAAAATATGGGCAAAACCTATCCCGTTCTTTTTGAACAGCTTACAAAGGACGGACGCTACGAAGGGCTGACACCCAATTACATAACCGTTAAGGTAAAAAGTGATACCGATATAAGGGGTGTAATTAAGGAAATTACCCTTTGTGAGGATAATATCAAATAAAAGTTGTATTTTTCGTCAAAATATGTTATACTTATATATTATGATAAAAAGAAGAGGTGTAACCATTGGTTAAAAGTATGACAGGTTACGGAAAAGCACAGAATGTAACCGAATTAGGTGAGATAAGCGTAGAAGTGAAATCCGTAAACAACAGATATGCGGATATGAATATAAGACTTCCGAGATTTTTGAATTTTGCGGAGGACAGAATTAAAAAAACAATCGGAGAATATACCACCCGTGGAAAGATTGATATGTTTATATCGGTTATTACTGCGGAAAATTCAGGTAAGAAGGTTCTTATTGATAAGGACCTGGCTTATTCATACATAAATGCCTTCCGTCAGTTTTGTGAGGAAGCAGATATAAAGTTTGACATATCAGCTTCAAGACTTATGTCAAGTGATGTAGTAAGCGTAGAGCACGAACAGCGTGAGGACGAGGAGGTTTGGGCGTTCATCGAGCCGGTTGTCCGTCAGGCTATGGAGGCACATACCCGTGCAAGAAGCGTTGAAGGTGAAAAGCTTAAAGAGGATTTACTTGAAAAGGTTGAAAATATCAGAAATAATGTATCCGAAATTGAAAGGATTGTACCTGAAAATATAGAAAACTACAGAGAGCGACTCCTTCAGAAGGTAAATGAGGTTCTGGAGAATTATGAGCTTGAGGAAAACAGAATCGTTGCAGAGGTTGCTGTTTACACCGATAAGGTTTGCGTTGATGAAGAAATTGTACGTCTTAAGAGCCATCTCGTTGAGGTAGGCGAAATTCTTTGCAGCGACGGTCCTGTCGGTAAAAAGCTTGATTTTATAATTCAGGAAATGAACAGAGAAATAAATACAATCGGTTCAAAATCAAATGAGCTTAAGATTACACGTCTTGTGGTTGACACCAAAACGGAAATAGAAAAGATAAGAGAACAGATTCAGAATCTGGAATAAAGGTGATTTTATGAATTTAATTAATATCGGCTTCGGAAATATAGTTTCCGCAGACAGAATTATAGCTATAGTTACTCCTGAATCAGCACCTATAAAGCGACTTGTAAGAAATGCAAGAGACCAGTACAAGCTGATAGACGGAACCTGCGGCAGAAGAACAAGAGCGGTAATCATTTTTAACAGCGGCCATGTTATACTGTCTGCAACAATGCCCGAAACTATAAAACAAAGACTTGAAGGAAAGGGAGCGGAATAGAATGGTAGAGAATAAAAGAGGCTTGCTTCTTGTAATATCAGGACCTTCAGGTGTAGGAAAGGGAACCGTATGCAATGCACTTTTAGAAAATAGTGACGATACCGTAGTATCGGTTTCCGCAACCACACGTAAGCCACGTGAGGGCGAGATTCACGGTGAAAATTATTATTTCTACACCGAGGAAAAATTTAAAGAAATGATAGCTCAGGATGAGCTTATGGAATGGGCGTGCTTTTGCGGTAATTATTACGGAACTCCACGCACACCTGTGCTTGAAGCATTAAAACAGGGGAAAAATGTTATACTTGAAATAGAGGTTCAGGGTGCACTTAAGGTTAAGAGCAAATATCCTGAGGGAGTGTTCATTTTTGTTCTTCCACCTTCACTTGAGGAGCTTCGGAACAGACTTGAGGGAAGAGGAACAGAATCAAAAGAGGTGGTTGAAGAGCGTCTTCAGACTGCCATAAAGGAAATTCAGCAAAGTATAAAGTACAACTATTTTGTTGTCAACGATACAGTCGAACAGGCAACATCTGACATAAAGACTATTATAAATGCTGAAAAAGCAAGAGTTGAAAGATGTAATTTTAAAGACGAATTTTAATAATATGTGAGCCTATAAAAGGCAGAAAGGAAAAATTTATGTTATACCCTACAGTTCAGTCATTAGCAGAAAAAACAACAAGCAGATATTCTCTCGTTATTGCGGTTGCAAAGAGAGCAAGAATGCTTTCTGAGGAATCAGAAGAAATTTATACAGATTACAAGGATGTATGCGATAAGCCTGTTTCTATTGCAGTTCACGAAATTGCAGAGGGCAAAATCGATATTATAAACGAAAAATAAGGAATTACCATGAGTGTTACCCACTGTGTAAAAGTAATAATAAACAATCCGTCACGTCAGGTTGACAGATGCTTTGATTATATAGGTAACGGTGCAAGTGAGGGTGACCATGTTCTGGTGCCCTTCGGTAAGGGCAACAAGCTTACCGACGGCGTTGTTATCGGCGAAGGAGAAGCTGAATACACCGATAAGTTAAAGACGGTGGAGCGTGTAAAGGGCAAGCTGCTGGATAAAAGAAGAATAGAACTTCTTAACTGGCTTCGCGAGAAGTATGTGTGTACCTATTATGACAGTCTGCGTATTTTATTGCCTCCCGGAGCAATGTCATCAAAAAACGGCGCTTATGAAGGCTTTGGAAACAGGAAAATCAATTTTGCATATTTTGCAGCAGATGAGGAAACTTTCGATTCCGAGCTTTCTGTTCTTGAACTGAAAGCTCCTGCTCAGGCGAGAGTTATGGATATTTTAAGTCAGGTAAAAAAGATGCCCGTTGTGTATCTTACCGAAATGTCTCAGACTACCGTTTCAACCGTAAAAGCTCTTGAAAAGAAAGGCTTTCTTAAAATAGAGCCTGAAGCGGTGGAACGTAATCCGTTTAAGGAAATGCCGGTGGAAATTAAAAAGGATTTAAATCCCACCGACGAGCAGAGGGCTGTTATAGATTACACTGTTTCTGTGATGAAGGAAAACCGCTATGAAGGAATTCTGCTTCGTGGTGTTACGGGAAGCGGCAAAACCGAGGTGTATCTTCAGGCGGTAAGAGAAGCGGTGAATATGGGCAGGAAAGCAATTATTCTTGTTCCGGAAATTTCGCTTACTCCTCAGATGTCGAAAAGATTTCTTTCACGCTTTGGTGACAGGGTAGCAATATTTCACAGCGGTCTTTCTATGGGTGAAAGATTTGATGCGTGGGATAAAATAAACAAAAATGAAATTGATGTGGTTGTAGGTGCAAGGTCGGCAGTTTTCACACCGCTTGAGAATATAGGCATTATAGTTGTGGACGAGGAACACGAGGCTTCTTACAAGTCCGATATGAGTCCACGTTACGATGCCCGTGAAGCGGCAGAATTCATATGCCGCAGCAATAATGCGGTTTTAATGCTTGCATCGGCAACACCTTCGGTTAAAAGTGCATATAAGGCGTTAAAGGGCGAATATACTTTAAAGCAGATGAAAAACAGATATAATAATGTTAATCTGCCGCTGGTTGATGTTGTTGATATGCGTCTTGAACTCAGCAAGGGAAACAGAAGCTTTTTCAGCTTCAGACTACAGGATGAGATAGAGAAGAATCTTAAAAATAAAGAGCAGACCATTTTGTTTTTAAACAGACGTGGCTTTGCAACCTTTGTGTCCTGCCGTGCCTGTGGCTTCGCGGCAAAGTGTCCCGATTGCAATATAGCACTTACCTATCATAAGTACGACAATAATTTAGTTTGTCATTACTGCGGCTATACAATTAAGAATTATACAACCTGTCCCTCCTGCAACAGTAAATTTATAAAGCAGTTCGGAGTAGGAACGGAAAAGGTTGAGGAAGAAATAAAGAACATTTTCCCTCAGGCAACAACAATCCGTATGGATGTTGATACCACAAGAGGTAAAATGTCACATCAGAAAATACTTGAAAAATTTGAAAATGAAAAAATCGATATTCTTGTCGGAACACAGATGATAACAAAAGGACTTGATTTTCCCAATGTATCGCTGGTTGGTGTTCTTGCGGCAGATATGATGCTTTATTCTGACGATTATCAGGCAGGTGAAAAAACCTTCCAGCTGATAACTCAGGTTTGCGGAAGAGCGGGCAGAGGAGCAAAACAGGGAAGAGCAATAGTTCAGACCTACAGCCCTCAGCACAGAATCATAACCTGTTCAAAAAATCAGGATTACGGCGAGTTTTACAAAAACGAAATAGCGGTGCGTAAAAAAATTATGTATCCGCCCTTCAGCGATATTATAAATATTATCGTTTCGGGGGAAAATGTAAGAAATGTCCGTGAAATGATTTGTAAAATATCGGATGAAACGAAAACAAAGCTTGGCGAAGAAAATATATACTTTTCTTTTGCAGGGCCTAATCCGGCACCTATTTCAAAAATAAGCGGACGTTACAGATGGAGACTTCTTTTAAAGTGCGAAAGCTGTGAAAAGGTGCGTTCGGTGTTACGACAGACGGTAATAAACGCCAAAAAGCTTGACGATGATTTAACTGTTACGCTGGATATAAATCCAAACAGCGTACTGTAGAGAAAGGAAATAAAATGGCAGTAAGAAACATAGTAAAAAAAGGTGACGACGTATTATCAAAAAAATGCCGTGAGGTTACAGCATTCGATGAAAAGCTTGCAACTCTTCTTGATGATATGCAGGAAACTTTGAAAAAAGCAAACGGTGTAGGACTTGCGGCACCGCAGGTTGGTATGCTTAAGAGAGTATTTATAATTGATACTGAAGAGACCGGGTTAATCGAATGTGTAAACCCTGAAATACTTGAGACAAAAGGCAAATCAATAACTCAGGAGGGCTGCTTGTCAATTCCTGAATTTTTCGGTTACGTTGAAAGACCTGCAATAGTAAAATTCAAAGCCTTTGACAGAAACGGAAACGAATTTACCAAGGTAGTTTCAAAGCTTGCTGCAAGAGCAGTATGTCACGAAAATGACCATCTGGACGGTCATTTGTTTGACGAAAAAATCATAAAGGATTATCAGGAAGAATAAATTATGCAGAAGGTTATGTTTATGGGAACTCCGGATATAGCGGTTCCCTGTCTTGAAATGCTTTGCAAAAGAGACGATTGTGAAATAGTGGGAGTAGTAACTCAGCCGGACAGAAAAAAAGGCAGAGGCTACGAGCTTGCACCCCCTCCGGTTAAAGAGTTTGCTCTTTCCAGGGGGCTTGAAGTGTTTCAGCCCGAGATATTGAAGGACGGAGCATTTTCAGAGGTTCTTGAAGAAAAAAAGCCTGATATTATAATTGTTATTGCATACGGCAGAATTTTACCTCCGTATATAATTGACTATCCAAAATACGGCTGTATCAATGTTCACGCATCACTGCTTCCAAAGTACAGAGGAGCGGCACCGTTGCAATGGTGTATAATAAACGGTGAAGATAAAACAGGCGTTACAATTATGCAGATGGATAACGGTCTTGATACAGGCGATATGCTTTTAGTTGAAGAAATTGCGATTGAAGATAACGAAACAACGGGTACGTTGTTTGATAAAGCATCCCTGTGCGGAGCGGAGACCCTTTCGAAAGCACTTGATTTGATTTTTGAGGGAAAAGTAACAAGAACCCCACAGAATCACGAAGAAATGACATATGCACCTATGATAACAAAAGAAATGAGTTATATAGACTGGAGCAAAAGTGCGGAAAGCATCCGTAATTTAATAAGAGGATTAAATCCTTCACCGGGAGCCAAAACTGTTGCAGGCGGAAAAATCATTAAGATTTTCGAAGCTGAGGTTGACGGTGAAACAAATGAGGCACCGGGGGTTGTGTGTTGCGTTGATAAATGCTTCAAGGTTGCCTGCGGAGACGGAAAAATGCTTTCTTTGAAATCACTACAGCCTGAAGGAAAAAAACGTCTTGAAATAAATGAATATATAAAGGGTAACAATATTCCTGAAGGTTTTGTTCTGGGTAATTAATGAAAGGAAGATTGTAATGTATTTAGGCGGATATTATTCATCTTATGTAATTTTTGTGCTTCCTGCAATTTTACTTGCAATGTATGCACAGATGAAGGTAACTTCAACCTTTTCGAGATATTCAAAGGTTACGTCACGCGGCGGTAATACCGCAGCGCAAATAGCTGAAAAAATTTTGAGAATGCACGGTATAACAAATGTAAACGTTGAAAGAGTGACAGGTAATTTAACGGATCATTATGACCCGAGAAGTCATACCTTAAGACTTTCTGATTCTGTTTACGGCAGTACATCTGTTGCAGCTATCGGTGTAGCCGCTCATGAAGCAGGTCACGCCATTCAGCATAATACGGGATATTTTCCAATAAAATTGAGAAATATGGTATTGCCTGTAGCTAATATCGGTTCTCAGGCGGCAATTCCGTTGGCTATTCTGGGTTTAATCCTTTCTGCAAATGTATTGGTTGAAATAGGAATAATTCTTTTTACGGCAGTTGTTGCTTTTCAGATTATCACACTTCCCGTAGAATTTAATGCAAGCAGAAGAGCAATTAATATACTCGAATCAAATTATTTACTTGATGCGGAAGAAACAAAAGGTGCGTCAAAGGTTTTAAAAGCGGCGGCACTTACTTATGTAGCTGCGGCGGCAACTGCAATAGGCAACCTTTTAAGGCTTCTTTCCATAGCAAGAAGAAGAGACTGATTTATGAATCCAAGAGAAAATGCATTTCTTATACTTGAGAACGCACAAAATGATAAGCTGTTTGTAAACCTTGCCTTAAAGAAGTATCTTAAGGGTGACGATAAACGTCAGAAGGCATTTGCAACCGAAATCGTTTACGGAGTAATGCGCTACAGAATGCGTATTGATTATGCAATAGACCTTTTTTGTCAGCTTAAAAATACCAAAGTCAGAAATATTTTAAGAGTGGGTGTTTATCAGCTTTTATATATGTCCAAGGTGCCTGCTTCTGCCGCTTGTGATGAAACGGTTAATCTTTGTAAAAAGTATGCAGGCAATTTTACGGGTATGGTTAACGCAGTTATGCGTAAAGTGAGCAGAGAAAATATTATTTTTCCCGACACTTTTGAAATGAAATATTCATTTCCGACTGCTGTTGTTGAACCGCTGAAAAGAAGTGTCGGAGAGGGAAATATTGAAAAAATACTTGATGCCCTCAATACAAATAAAGGTCTGAGTGCAAGAGTAAATAAAATAAAGTCAACAGAGGAAGAGTTTGAAAAAATTCTTGACAGTCAAAATACAGAATACGAAAAAAACGAAGACTGCTATAACATAAAACGGGCAGGTGACAGCTTAAACGATGCGTTCGAGTCAGGCATCTTTACCTGGCAGGGTGCAGCTTCTGTAAAGGCAGCTAAGCTTCTTGCTCCCCAAAAAGGAGAAAGAGTACTTGATTTATGTGCCGCACCGGGAGGAAAAAGCTGTCTTATGGCACAGCTTATGGAAAATGAAGGAGAAATAATTTCCTGTGATTTGCATATGCATAGAACTGAACTTATTAAAAATACTGCATCACGGCTTGGTGTTTCGATAATTACAACAATGCAAAATGATGCTTCTGTCTATAATGAAAAGCTTGGTGTTTTTGATAAGGTTCTGGCAGATGTGCCGTGTTCAGGTCTCGGCATTATAGCTAAAAAGCCTGATATAAAATGGTCAGAGCACGATTTTGATGCACTTAGCCGTTTGCAGTTTCAAATTTTAAAGAACGCCGTTAAATATGTAAAAAACGGCGGATACATAGTATACAGTACCTGCACACTTAACAAAACCGAAAACGAAAATGTCATAAAACGACTTCTTAATGAAAATAAGGAAGTTGTAAGGGATTCTGATTTTATTACAGTTTATCCCGATAAATTCAATGACGGATTTTTTATGTGCAGATTAAGAAAGGTAGAAAATGAGTAAGGTAAGACTTAAGGACTTAACCTTTGACGAGCTTACGGAATATTTTTTGTCAATAGGGTTAAAAAAGTACAGAGCAAGACAGGTCTATGAGTGGCTTTATAAGGGTGTTGAAAGCTTTGAGGAAATGACAAATCTTTCCAAGGAGCTTCGCTGTCAGCTTGATGAGATGTGTCATATCTCCACGCTGAAGGTTTTAGATAAGCAGGTTTCTGTTGACGGAACAGTAAAATATCTTTTTGAGCTTGAGGATGGAGAGACTGTTGAATCAGTTCTTATGGAGTACAAGCACGGACACCCTATTTGTATTTCAACACAGGTAGGCTGTAATATGGGATGCAAATTCTGTGCTTCAACTGTCGGCGGCAAGGTAAGGGATTTAACGGCAGGAGAGATTGCAGACCAGGTTATTTTTGCATCAAAGGACAGCGGTTTTACAATAACAAATATAGTGCTGATGGGGATAGGCGAACCCCTTGACAATTACGAGAATGTGACAAAATTCATAAGAAATATAAACCATTACGCAGGAATGAATATAGGTGCAAGACATATTTCACTTTCAACCTGCGGTCAGGCAGAAAAAATAGAGCGGCTTGCCGAAGAAGGGCTTCCCGTTACCTTATCGGTTTCCCTTCACGCACCAAATGATGCTTTAAGAACAAGCCTTATGCCGATTAATAAAAAGTATAATCTTAAAAGACTTTTTGAGGCTTGTGACTATTATGTTGAGAAAACAAACAGAAGAATTACCTACGAATATGCTTTAATCGGCGGAGTTAACGATTCAGAGGAAATTGCAGGGCAATTGCTTGCTCTTACAAAGAAGAGGTTAAGTCACATAAACATAATACCTGTAAATTCCGTTGAAAGCACCGGATTTAAAAAAGGTAATGCAGAAAGCATAAATAAATTCAGAACAGTTCTTGAACAGGGCGGTGTAACAACTACCGTGAGAAGAGAACTCGGAAATGATATAGATGCCGCCTGCGGACAGCTTCGTCGCAGGCACGCCAGAGAAGGAAAGTAAAGCGAGGTGTCAGTGATTTGATAGTACAGACAGGAAGCTACAGCCATATAGGAAAGGTTCGGTCACGTAACGAGGACAGTCTCATAGTAGGAAGCGGCTACGCAGTAGTTGCGGACGGTATGGGCGGTCACAGTAAGGGTGACGTTGCAAGTCTTATGGCAGTATCGGTAATAAGAAAGAAAATAGAAAAATCTAAGGTAAAGGACAGCAAAAAAGCTTTAAAGGAAGCTGTTGAAGCCGCAAATATTGAGATTTTTCATTACGCTGCCGAAAATAATTTCGAGGGTGATATGGGAACAACAGTCGTTGCCTGCTTGTGGGATGATAAAAATGTTACCGTTGCCAACGTAGGTGACAGCCGTTGCTATTGTATAAGCGGTGATAAGATTGAAAGGGTAACGAAAGACCATTCACTGGTACAGCAGCTTGTTGACAGCGGCAAAATAACGGAAGAAGAGGCACAGAATCGTACCGATAAAAATGTAATCCTTCGTGCAGTTGGTTGCGAAAAGGATGTTTCGGTTGATATATTCCAGCGGAAGATAAACAGCGGCGATATATATTTCCTTTGTTCCGACGGAATGAGCAATCTTGTAAAAGAAGATGAAATTATTGACGGAATAAAGGGAAGCGACTTACAGAAGTCACTTGAAAAGCTTGTAGCTCTTGCAAACAGCAGGGGCGGAAGCGATAATATAACTGTCGCAGCAGTTAAATTTACAGATGATACGAAACAGGAGGTTGTTTTATGATAGGTGCCGTGCTTGGTAACAGATACGAAGTTCTTGAACTTGTAGGAACAGGCGGAATGGCTAACGTGTATAAGGCAAAATGTACTCTGCTTAACCGAAATGTAGCAATAAAGGTTTTAAAAGAAGAATTTAAAGATGACGAAGAAATAATTAAGAGATTCAATATAGAGTCACAGGCAGTTGCAGGACTCTCACATACCAATATAGTTTCTGTGTTCGATGTGGGAACAGAGGGCGATTTGCATTACATTGTAATGGAATATGTCGAAGGTATCACCCTTAAGGAATATCTTAAGGACAGCGGTGCATTGGTATGGAATAAAGCGGTTGATTTTTCATTGCAGATTTGTTCCGCTCTTCAGCACGCACACCGCAAAGGGATTGTACATCGTGATATCAAGCCACATAACATTATGGTAACAAAAGACGATGTACTCAAGGTTATGGATTTTGGCATAGCAAGAGCGGTAACTACTCATACAACAAAGCTTGATACCGAAGCTTTGGGAACTGCTCATTACTGTTCTCCCGAACAGGCTAAGGGCAGTTATACAGATGAAAGAAGTGATATATATTCACTTGGTGTGGTAATGTACGAAATGCTTACGGGTAAGCTTCCTTTTGAAAGCGACAGCTCAGTTTCTGTTGCTCTTAAACAGATTCAGGAAAAGCCCGTTCCGCCATCACAGATAGTACCTACCATTCCTCCATCCGTTGAAGCGGCTGTTCTTAAGGCAATGGAAAAGGACGCAGTTGACAGATTCCAGACTGCCAATACACTTTTAATTGAGCTTAACTGGATTAAGCAGACTGAAACTGCGCCAAAGGCTGTAAAGTATACCGAAATCAGCGAGGAAGAAAAATTTGCAACCAAGAAAATAAAGGTTGATGAGGCTGTAGTAGCTGCAGCAGATAAAGAAAAGGCTGAAGAAGTAACTCCTGTTGTTGAAGAGAAGGAGGAAAATGAAGAAATGGGCACAAAGAAAAAGGTAAAAGGAAAGGGTAAAGATTCCAAAGCCAAAAAGCCTTTGACAAAAGAAGATAAAACAGCGGTAATTGCGGCAATTATCTCGTCAATAGTAATTGTTGCCATTATGAGCTTTGCGGTTATTAACTTTATCTTTGAGGATATGCTTCCGTGGAACAAGAAGCCTGCCAACGAAATGATTGTACCGGATCTGGTTGGTTATCATTTTGATGAGGTTCAGAAGAAGTATGATGATATAGAGTTTGTCCTGGGTAGTGAAGAGCTTTCACCACAGTATAAAGAAGCAGGAATCATTATAAGTCAGACTCCTGATGCTGAAACAACCATAACCCGTCCGTTCAAGATTACTGTAACAGTAAGTAAAGCGGCAAAAGAGGTTAAGGTTCCGGATGTTTTAAATCTTGATGTTGAGGAAGCTAAGCGCCTTCTTGAGAAGAATGACATTGAGTACAGAATTGTCGAGAAGAAAAACAGCACAATTCCGGAGGGAATTGTAACAGCAGTAAATCCTGCTGCAGATACCAGGGTTACCGCAGGCTTTGATGTTGTAACGCTTACGGTAAGTGCAGGAGAAGACGAGGAAGACGATAAGGAATATGCAATAGTACCTAATGTGGTAGGTAAATCTGAAGCGGTAGCAAAGAGTATGCTTGAAGAAGCAGGTCTCAAGGCAACTGTAAAAGCAACTAATTCCGACAAGCCGGCAGGCGTTGTTACCAAGCAGAGTGAACCTGCAGGCGCAAGTCTTGAGCTTAAAGAAACAGTTATAATTTATGTAAGCAAAGGCAGTGACTCTGGCACAGGAGAACAGGGTGGAAACGGTCAGACCGGTGGCAGTCAGACAAGTGCAAGAGAGGTTACGGTTTATCTGCCAAGTGATAAGGAAACTGCAGTTGTAAAGGTAACATTAGACGGAAAAACAGTTTATGAGAAAACCCATAATTGCTCCGAGGGTGCAGTAAGCGTTGTTGTAAGAGGCTCAGGCTCACAGCGTGTGATAACCTATGTTGACGGTGTAGTTAAGGGCGAAAGGGTGCTTGATTTTGAGTAAAATATCAGGGTTGCTGACGGAGGGCTTCGGAAGCTTTTATACCGTTGAGGTAGACGGAAAGCTTTATGAAGCAAGAGCCAGAGGCAGACTGAAAAAAGACGGAATAAGACTTCTGATAGGGGACAGAGTAACCCTCGAAAAGGAACAGGATGTTTATGCAATAACAGGAATAGAGGAGCGGAAAAATGAGCTTATACGTCCTGCTGTCGCAAATGTGGACAGTATAGTTGTTGTTATTGCCGCAGCATCTCCTGACCCGAATTTCAAGCAGACAGATAAGCTTCTTGCGTTTCTTGAATATCACGGTCTTGATGTTTCAATTTGTATAAACAAAACAGACCTGGCAGATTATGAAGATATAAAAGAAACCTACGAAAAAGCAGGATATACGGTTGTGCTTACATCTTCAGAATCTAAAAATGACGAGCTTGAAGAATTACTAAAGGATAAAATTTCTGCTTTTGCAGGTTGCTCGGGAGTAGGTAAATCAACTCTGATAAATGCAATAGATGGTGATTTTGACAGGGAAACCGGAAGTGTGGGAAAAATAAAGCGCGGAAGACACACAACAACACACACAAAGCTTCTTCCCTTAAAATCCGGTGGTTATATAGCAGATACTCCCGGCTTCAGTGTAGTTGATTTAACTAAGATAGAAGCTAATGATTTACATTTGTATTTCAGAGAGTTTAAAGCCTATGAGGATAAGTGTAAATTTTACGGCTGTGTTCATACCTCTGATAAAAACTGCGAGGTAACAAGACAGGTCAGTCTCGGCAATATAGCTAAAAGCAGGTATGACAGCTATCTTTCACTTTATGAAGAATTAAACAGCCTATATAAAACTTACGACAGGAAGGATAAATAATGAGAATAGTATCACCATCAATTTTATCTGCTGACTTTGCAGATTTGAAAAATCAGGTAAAAATGGTAACAGATAACGGAGCGGAATATGTTCATATCGATGTTATGGACGGACATTTTGTTCCCAATATAAGTATAGGCCCCTGTGTAATTGAAAGTTTAAGACCGTATTCAAAAGCGGTTTTTGACGTTCATCTGATGATAGAAAATCCTGAAAAATATGTTGAAAGCTTTGCTAAAAGCGGAGCAGACATTATAACAGTTCATCTCGAAGCTGTTAAGGATATGGATAAAATGATAGAGCAATTACGTTCATTAGGTGTTAAAATTGGCGTTTCAATTAACCCTGAAACCGATGTGGAAAAGCTTATTCCTTTTGCTGACAGAATTGATATGGCTTTAGTTATGACCGTTCATCCGGGCTTTGGCGGACAGTCATTAATAGAAGAGTGCCTTGATAAGGTTAAAGTATTAAGACAGAAGTTTCCTGAGCTTGACATAGAGGTTGACGGTGGTATCAAGCCGTCAAATGTAAAGCTTGCCCTTGACGCAGGTGCTAATGTAATTGTTGCAGGAAGTGCCGTATTCTGTGCAGAAGACCCGAAAGCTGTAATACAGCAGATACTTCAGGCATGAGGTGTATAATAATATTAAACGGAGAGTGCAGAGATTTAAAGCATCTTTGCGGTCTCTGTGAAGCTTCAGATTTTATTATATGTGCCGACGGTGGGTATAAATATGCTGAAAAAGCAGGTGTTACACCGGACCTTGTTCTGGGTGATTTTGATTCATCGGCAGAGCCTGATAATGTAAGAATAAAAAAATACCCTGCAGAGAAGGATTTTACCGATGGTGAGATAGCTGTAAAAACAGCCACAGAGCTTGGTTATGACGAAATAGTATTAACCTGTTCATTGGGAGGCAGGCAGGACCATACGCTTTCAAATTTAATGCTCCTTGATGAAAAGGTGAGCATTTGCGAAAAGAATGAAAAAGTATTTGCACTTACCGGTAAAACTGCTTTAAATGAACCGAAAGGGACTGTTTTCAGCATCATTCCCGTTACTGATTCAGTTGTTTCGGTAAAAGGGGCAAAATATCCTCTTGAAAAGAAAGAGATTTTCTGGGGAAGCACTCTTACATTAAGTAATGAAACAACGGAGGATGAAACGGTAGTAGAAGTACACAGCGGAAAAATTCTTCTGTTTGTAAATAATTAAATCACACAAATAAGCCCTTTTCAATATAATGTATTGAAAGGGCTTGATTTTTTATGATATGGTGCAGATGGTGGTGCTGTGTGCTTGTAGGCATTGCGGCAGGAATTCTGGTTTACATATTGATTCCTTCCCAATGGCTTTTGTTTATTATGTGCTCGGCGGTAGTATTAATCGGTTTTAAAGCAATGTTTAAATAATGAGCCTGAAAACAGGCAGAAAGGCTTTGTTAATATGAAAATAGTAATTTTTCAGCCAAAAGGCTTACTCAGAAAATTTTTAAAAAGCTATTTCAAAATCTGAATATTTATGGTACAATGTAAGCGGAGGCTTTGCCTCCGTTTACATTTATTATTTGAAAGGATAAGCCTATGGACGGATACAAAACGGTTTTTCTTGAAGCTACGGGGGAAGTAACTGAAAAAAAGTCGAGATTTATAGCAACCCTGCGCCACGTTGAAACAAACGAAGATGCATTTGAATTTATCAATGCAATGCGTTCAAAATATTATGATGCAAGACACAACGTGTATGCATATATTTTAAAAGACGGAACAAAGCGTTATTCCGATGACGGTGAGCCTTCCGGAACTTCAGCAATGCCGTCTCTTAACGTGCTTGAAGGATATGAGCTTGTAGACACGGCGGTTGTTATAACACGTTACTTCGGCGGTACACTTTTAGGAACAGGTGGGTTGGTTCGAGCTTATTCTCAGGCGGTAAAGACAGCAGTAGAAAATGCCGAAATAGTTACTATGTGTCTTTGCTCCTGTATAAATATTACATGTGATTACAGCCTTTGGGAAAGAATCAGAAAAGCGTCTGAAGATATCGGTGCGGTTATAGATAATGTGGATTTTGCAGCAGATGTGACTGTATATATAAGCCTGAAAAAAGAGCTGACGGAACAGTTGATTGAATCCGTAACTGAACTCAGCGACGGCAGGGCAGGTATTTTGGTGACAGGTGAGAAGTTTACCGGAATTAAAGCTCCTATAACTTGATTTTCTGTGAAACGGACTTTTCGTTAAAATTTCAAAAAGATTTTAAGGTTGATATGTAATCGTTTGCGGAAAGTTGATTATGTTGACTAAAAGCATTAAAAATGATAATATAATTTGCAAGAAACCACTATCAAAAAGCCTCCCTTGTGTAAAGGGAGGTGGGGTGCGTAGCAACTCGGAGGGATTGTAATGGACTATAGACACAATAAAGAGATTGTACCTCTTGCAAAAGCATTACGAAAGAATATGACAAAAGAAGAAAAACACCTTTGGTATGATTATTTGAGAGAATACCCTATCAGGTTTATAAGACAGAAAGTTATAGGGAAATATATTGTCGATTTTTACTGTGCCAAAGCAAAGCTTGTTATTGAATTGGATGGCTCACAGCATTATGATGATAAAGGAATGGAAAAAGATGCTTTGAGAACTGAGTTTTTAGAACAATATGGATTAAAAGTTATAAGAATATCAAATCTTGATATAAATAAAAACTTTGAGGGAGTATGTGTATTTATTGATAATACAGTTAAACAATCCCTCAGTCAACTTCGTTGACAGCTCCCTTTACACAAGGGAGCCTTTTTATAAGTGTCATTTATAAGTGTCGGAAAATTGTGGAAGATTTTCAGACCTTATTATTTTTGTTGATTTTACCCCTTAAAAAGTATAATTTTTGAAAAAATTAATAGGTAAAAAGGGGTAAATGGTCAAAAGTGTTGATTTTTTCCTTCTTCGGGGATATCCACCAGACGGAACTTGCCACAACAGGGCACTGTGCTGAAAATAGGTAAAATTGTTGACTTTTGGGTATGTTTTTGCTATAATATATTATACAAAATAAAAAAGGGAGAAGAAAATGAAACTTACAAAAGAACAAGCTAAAACCATTAGAGATATGGCAGATAAACCAGATGGTTATTTATATTATGAAGAAATAATAGAACAACTTAATTCCTCAAGCAAAATGTCAAAAATCTCACTAAGTGTTGCTATTATATCGGTTGTTATTGCCGCAATATCACTTGTTGTGTCAATTTTATAAAATAAAAAGAATGGGTGATAACTGTGGCAAGAATTGCGGATAAACACGGGTTAACAAATAAATATAGACCATCAGGAATGGGTAAGCGTGTTGTAAGGCGAGGTCATTCAAGAAAATATTTATTTGGTAGTCCAAGACGGAAAAGTTACAACTTGCATGTTGATGAAAGAGTAGCCAAATATGGTGGAGTTGCGATTGGTACATTTGTAATCTTTTCAATTATACTTTTTTTGCTTTTGAATGACGAAACATTTTCAATATTATCTGGTGTGTTTTTTGTAATTTGTCCCTTAATTATATTTCCTGTTCTATTTTTCTTTATTGACAAAAAATTGAAAATACATTGGAAACTTCCAAATCATAAAGGCAGTATGCCAGCGTCACGGGGATGGTTTACTTTAACAATGGTTGAAATGGGCGTATGTTTCTTTATGAACTTATTTGTTGTTTTGGAATTACTTAAAGGATATATAGTTCTAATCAATGTTGTTATATACATGCTGTGGTCTATTTGCATACTAACAAGAAGAAATAAATAATAAGCGGTGGCACTTCCTATGTTGGATAGGGGGTGCCATTTTGAATTGCGTTTTTTGTTGTTATTTCAACAAAAAAATCATTCCACAGAAAATAAAGTTATAGGGTTAAAGCTTAAGATATTGACTTTACGACAGTTTTGATATATAATTATGTTTGTATGTATTTTTTAAGGAGGAAAAAAGCAATGGGAAAAAGTATTGCGAAATTACTGATTGTAATAGTACTTATTGCAGCTATTGTTTATGGCGCATTTTTTGATATTACAATCGGAAAATGGAAAAAGCCCGGCGTGTTTACTGATGTTGAATCAGGTGACCCGTATAAGGTCGGTGCAGTAATCAAGGGTCTTGATTTGACAGGCGGTTCTGTTATAACATTTGAAGCAGATGCTGATAACGTAACATCAGAGCAGATGAGCACAGTTATTACTATTATGAGAACACGTCTTGACTCACTCGGTTACAATGAAGCAACTGTAAGAAGTCAGGGTGACACTAAGATAGTTATTGAAATGCCTTCAATTACCGATCCGGATGAAGCAGTAAGAGTTTTAGGTCAGACTGCACAGCTTCGTTTCGTCGATGCAGACGGAAATGAAGTTTTAAACGGAACTGACGTTAAGAGTGCAACAAGACAGTTTGGTCAGACAACCGAGCTTGGCGCAGCAGAAAACTATGTAGAGCTTCAGCTTAATGACTCAGGTGTTGATAAGTTTACAGAAGCAACCAAAAAGGCTGCAGCTGCCGGAGAAGGAAAGAACTTTATTGCAATCGTGCTTGATGAAACAGTAGTTTCACAGCCATTTGTTGATCCTAAGCTTGCAGGAACAGGTATCAATTCAGGTTCAGCAATTATTACAGGCGGATTTACTGCAGAAGGAGCACAGGAGCTTGCAAGCTTGATTTCAGCAGGTCAGCTTCCTTTCAATCTTAATTTAGTATCAAGCAGTTCAGTTGGTGCAACACTTGGTGAAAATGCACTTGAATCAAGCCTTGTGGCATCTGCAATCGGTATAGCAATCGTACTTTTGTTTATGCTTATTTTGTACAAGGTTTGCGGTCTTGCGGCTGATATTGCACTCTTTGGTTATATCGGAGTGTTAATGCTTGTTCTCGGTCTTTTAAGAGTAAATCTTACACTTCCGGGTATTGCCGGTGTTATTCTTTCAATAGGTATGGCTGTTGATGCTAACGTAGTTATCTTCGAAAGAATCAAGGAAGAAATAAGAAGCGGTAAAACAATCCGTGCTTCTATCAATTCAGGCTTCAAGAGAGCGTTTGCTGCTATTATCGACTCTAACGTAACTACAATGATTACTGCTGTAGTACTTTACGTTATCGGTTCAGGTACAATCAAAGGCTTTGCTATTACATTAGGTCTTGGTATTGTAATCAGTATGTTTACGGCTATTTTTGTAACAAAGTTTATACTGGTTCAGCTTTCTAACATATTCGGTAAAAAAGCAGGCTTTTACATTTACGGTGCTAATAAGAAAAAGGAGGAAGAATAATTATGTTTGATATTGTAAAAAACAGAAAAATATTTTATATTGTTTCATTGATAGTTATTCTTGCCGGTGTAGTAGCGTTATTCGTAAGAGGCGGATTTACTTCAAGCATTGACTTTGCAGGTGGTGTAGAATGTACTGTTGAGACAGGAAAAGCAGTTGATCAGACTGCTTCAGCAAACATTTCGGACATTGTTGCAGAATCAACAGGTATTGACAAGAAGGCAATCTCTGTAACAAAAATTGGTGATGCAGGAACACAGGCTTCAATTAAGCTTTCTGCAACACTTACTTCAGAACAGATTTTAGCTCTTAAGGATGCACTTGTTTCAGAGCTTGGCGTTTCAAAAGAAGCAATTACAGATTTCGAGTCAGTTTCAGCTTCTGTAGGTAAGGAAACACAGAGCAGTGCAATTTTAGCAGTTGTAATTGCAGTTGTTTTAATGCTTATCTATATTACAATCAGATTCGAATTCCTTTCAGGCTGCGCAGCAGTTTGCGCACTTGTTCATGACGTATTGGTAATGCTCAGCGCTTATGCAATTTTAGGACTTCCTATCAACACATCCTTTATTGCAGCAATGCTTACAATTATCGGTTACTCAATCAATGCAACAATCGTTCAGTTTGACAGAGTAAGAGAAAACACAAAGCTTACAAGAAAAGGAAATTTTGCTGCTATTGTTAATAAGAGTGTATGGCAGACAATGTTTCGTTCGCTTAACACAACCTTTACAACACTTGTTGTAATTTTAGTTCTTTACATTATGGGCGTTCAGTCTATCAGAGAATTTGCGCTTCCTATTATGCTTGGTTTAATTGCAGGTACCTGGTCATCTGTTTTCCTTTCAGGAAACTTCTGGGTATTCTTCAAGAAGCTTTCAGGTGCAAAGAATGTAATGCCGAACGAACAGTAAAAAATAATGAAGGCGTTGTCCCCGGATTGGTGAAAACCTGTCGGGACACGCCTTTTTTTATACCTCTAAAAATTCGTAAAGCTTTTCAAGCTGCGTATTCATTTTATCAAAATCCATAGCATTTATGTAAATTTTTTCAATTTCACTATGCTTCTGTTTTGCGTTTTTAAGAGAATTTTGCGCCAGCATAAGCAGGCTGTCAAATTCCCTGGAAAGGACTCCTTTTTCGGGCATTTTTACCTTCTCATCAATCTTTTCATAGTCATGATATTTGTTAAGTGTGGTAAAGCTTATATCAGCCCCTCTTACAACCAGATGCTCCAACTTTTTGTCAGGAAACATAGGACAAAAGTAAAGGTCTGTATCGTAGCCGTTTACTCTGGCACGTCTGTTGATTTCTCTTAATAATTCACTTGTACCCGCTCCGTCTGTTATTCCCACAACTCTGCCCTCAAGAATAGTATCAAGGTAGCTTTTATGTCCTGTAGGCGTAATTGCCGTAGCAAAAAGATGACGTTCCTTACCCGTGTTGCCGAACCTTGGTTTTGGGTCGTACATTCCTGCAATGTTGTTTATAAGTCTTATGTTTATTTCACGTTCTTTCGGGTATAAAAGCTGTGCCGCAGAAAGATAACGGTAACAGTCAAGAAATCCTCTTTTCTTGGAATTAATCAGCTTTAAAATATCTTCTCTGCTTTCTTCAAGCATTTTTCTGTCAAGAAAATCCGCCGTGTCAAAACTGATTTCTCCGGCGCTTACAAGCATAGGGTCCTGCATATGCGGTGACGTGCTGTCAAACACAACATAATTTTTGTCAACAATATGTATTCCGTCTAAAGAATCAGGGTCGGAGGAACAATGCATATATTCAACCTCATACCCTTTTTCTTTTGCTCTATTTGCAATATTTTTCATTAAAGTTGATTTACCGCAACCGCTTCCACCCTTTATGTGAATAGCTTTTCCTTTTTCTCTGTAATCGGAAACCTGACCGAAATTATTGTAAAACCCAATAGGTGTGTTGGCACCCGGGAAAAAATGTCGCTCCATTATATATCACTCCTGCATTTTTTTTAAGCTGTATTTAAGCTTTGTTGCCATTCCGCCTCTTATGTGCCTTTCGGCTTTGTTTTGCTCTAAAATAGGGCGAACCTCAATCCATAAATTCCTGTTTATTGTTTTCAGTCTGTCTGCCACATCCTTGTGTACCGTAGACTTGGAAATTCCAAACTTTTTCGCCGCCTGCCTTACCGTGCATTTAGTCTCAATTATGTAATTCGCCAGCACCAATACCCGCTGTTCAATCCCACTCGGTCTCACAAAATCACTCCCGCCGGATAAAATCTATTTAACTATATGCACCATAAATTTAACATATTACAAAAAACAGCACGCAGAAACTCTGCGTGCCGTTTAAAAGTATAATTAATACTTTGAATTTATTTGTTAATTTCCCAATTTGTTTCATCTCCGCAGATGTTACGAATTTTTAAGCGGAGAGGCATTTTATCGCTATGGATTTTTCCATCCCAGAAATCTTTTGTTTTATTTCCGTTAACTATAACAAATTCATTTTTATCAATCTTGATTTCACTATCAGAATGCCATTCACCTTCGTTAGAGGTACAGTCAACACTTAAATCAAGGAACACTTTTTTGTAATTCAGGAAACCACAATATGAAATTGTTGGTTTCCTGAAAGATAAAAAGTTTCTATGTTACTCATACTATATGATACGGGGATGTCGAAACTGAAAGCTTTTTGTCGAATAGCGCAAGTCTGTGCCATTAAAGGGGTTGGGGGATAATGACCACAAAGCCCCAATTGCAAGTTTGTAATTTCAAATGCACGATTTGTATGCAAGACGCAACATCTGATTCATCAAGATACTGCGTATCATTGATGTGGAGCGTAGCAAAAAGAAGTGAGCGACGTGCCCAAGGCCTCGATTGTAATAACTTTATTCTTACTCTGATTCTTTAAAAATCTTAACCAATTCCTTTATTGCATCAATGGATATAAAGCAATCTTGATTATCGTATGCATATATGCTTTCTCCTGATGCATATTTGATATCAATCTTTGCACCATACATATCAGGGAGGCCGCTTACCTTGCTGATGTAGCCGTTATGCTGTGCAAAATCATATTTTGATACGATTTCCTGAAGGTTTGTCATAAATGATGCATCCGCTGTGAAATCGTGTTCTTCTCCGGCACCTGCTCTGTCACGCCATTTGATTTTAGATTTAACAGCTCCATCTTCTAAAACAGCACTAAGCTTATAATTTCGTCCGTCAAGCTCGCTTTCTTCTTCTACAACAATGTTATAAAGCGAAACCTCAAACTCAAAGCTGATTATCTCTGTTGAATCTACGACCTTCGGCGAATTCTCTCCGCTGTTATATGTTTTAACTCCACCGTCGATATCGTCCGTATTACGTCGGGACAATCCACATCCGCAAAGCCCTATTGTCATAAGCAAGATAATACTTGTTATAATTCGTGACATATTACCACCTCTCATTTACCCGGCATTGATAAAGCGATAAAGGAATGTTACCACCTGTGCTCTTGTGCAGTTGCTATCGGGACTGAAGGTGTTAGCACTTGTTCCGCCTGTTATACCGTTTTCAACTGCCCAAAGCACAGCATCATAATAGTAGCTGTCTGCTTTTACGTCCGTAAACGGGTTACTTTTTCCGTTTGGTTTCGGCTGACCTGCTGTGCGCCAGAGGAAGGTAACAACCTGTGCTCTTGTGCAGTTCTCGTCAGGTGAGAAAGTAGTATTACTTGTACCGCCGGTTATTTTACTGCCGAATGCCCATTTTACAGGTTTGTAGAAATAGTCGCTTGTTTTTACATCTGCAAACGGCAAAGTTATTGCTGCAGGCTCAGGAGAAGCTATCATTCTGTGGAGGAAGGTAACAACCTGCGCTCTTGTGCAGATGCTATCGGGAGAGAAGGTATTTGCACTTGTACCGCCCGTGATTCCTTCATTCGCTGCCCACAAAATAGCATCATAGTAATACTGCCCCTTTATCACATCAACAAAAGGATTGGATTTTGTATCCTGCGGTTTTTCTGCTTCAGTTGGTTTTTCAGCAGGTTTTTCTGTTTCCGCAGGTTTTTCGGTTTGAGTCGGTTTTTCTGTTTCCGCAGGTTTTTCGGTTTGAGTCGGTTTTTCTGTTTCGGTTGGTTCTTCCGGCTCTTGCGGTTTTTCTGTTTCCTGAGGTTTATCCGTTTCAGCCGGTTTCTCATCTTCTTTTTTTGTTAAAGTGTTAATCTCCATCGAAACAGCTGAACAAGCACTGTGTTCATCGTAAAATCCGCTGTGACCGGTCAGCCATTCAATGCCGTTTACAGTTAACTTAACATTTTTCGCAAGAACATACTCTTTGTTTGCATCGCCATCAATAACCATCTGTCCCAGTACTTTTACAGGAGCATCCGTAAAAGTGCCACCATGAGGCAAATTTACAAATTCGCCTTTTTCATCTTTTGTCTGCCAGCCGGTAAATTCTATTCGTACAGGAGTGCCTTTTGTCACGGTAAACTGCGGAGTGGATTCCTTGTCACCAATATAGGCAATATCCGAATAATTTGATACAGCCTCGACTTCGGATATTATTGTGCGTTTTTCCTCTTCCAGCTTATCAAATGTATATCCCACAAAAGCACTTTCGTCAGTTCCGCCACAGATAGCATATTCACTGTTGATAGCACCTACCAACATAAAATCATCGTTTCTGTCTTTATCGAACAAATACCCTTCCGCAGGTTTTACCCATATTGTAACATGATAATATTCACCGGCTTTGAAGGTATCTTCAGGATTCATTACACGGCTGTTGTCGCTGATGCCTTCTTCCCATACAATTCCGTTTACAGTGCCGCTGTGCTTTGTATCAATTACATACAGGTTGTCATCACGCTGATTTTCTGCCTCGTAAGACGGGTTCTCACCAATTACAGGCTCCTTGATTTTATAGGTAATTGCGCCCATAACCTTCTCTTTTGCAACACCGAGATTTTCATATTCAAAGCGTACGCACAGTCTACCAGCACCATCAAAGGCTACCACATCTGTAGCTATCCCGTTGAAGGTGACAGTCACATCGGCTTCGTCTCCTTTACGTGCAAATTCGTAGCCCTCTTTGGCTTCCATTATTACCTCAAATGTATAGGTTTTTTCTTCGGCAAATACCCCGGTAAATTTCTCCGCACCGGCGTGGTAATTTTCGTACCACGAAGCCCGATAACCTTCTACACCTTCGCTGTATTTAAGATAATGGGGGCGGGCAATGGATTGCTTGCCTATTTTAGGTTCTACAATATCGGTAACAGAAATATTTGTGATTTTTTTGTTGTTTTTAACCTCGGGGAAGGTATAGGATAAAACCACCATAGCCCAGGTTTGATACTCAAACGCCTTGCTGAGCTTCGCTTCATTTCCGTTTATGTATCCTTTCATATTGTAGGCAGTAGCCGAGGCATCAAATTCATAGCCGTCATTTGCTTCAACCCACACCTGAACGGTGTAGCTATGGCCTTCCTTAAAAACTTCGTTGCTCTCCAGAAATCTCTTTTCTGTTTCATCATACCACTCAGGCTGTTGAAATACTGCGTAAGATGAATTATCATACGTCATTTCAGATTTATCCCACTGACTTTCCCACCTGACCCCGGCAATTGGCACAGGAATATTTGTAACATATACATCACGGATATACTCTGATGCAAATACAGTCGCCGGAATCAGAGATAATATCATTGCAAGGCTAAGTAATACGCATAAAAACTTTTTCATAACCCTATCTCCTTATTTAGCATCATTTTCATCAAATATATCGCCACATTCAGGACAGAACTTCGGAGGATTCTGAGGATCTTCGGGAGTCCATCCGCATTTGTCGCACTTATAAAGTGGTGCACCTGCAGGCTTTGATTTTCCGCAATTCTGACAGAATTTGCCCTGATTTACTGTTCCGCACTCACAAGCCCATCCGTCTGCCGGAGCAGGTGCAGGCTGAGGCTTACCGCAGTTTTGGCAGAACTTGCCTGTATTATCCGTTCCGCATTCGCATTTCCAGCCACCCTGTGCCGGTGCAGCACCGCCTACTTGCTGATTAACCATAGTGTTCTGGCTGTTGTTTGCACCCTGCATAAAGCCTGACATACCACCCATCATATTACCTGCCATATTCATTCCCATAAAGCCTGCCATAGCACCGTTAGGATTAGCAGCAGCAGTTCCCATAGACTGAGCTGTTGCACCCGCCATATGACCACGAAGCATATTTACATCTCTGCCCATAGCAGTAGAGCGCTGATATTCCTGGATTCTTGCTTCGTCTTCTTCGCTTGCACTGACGGACGATACACCGAATTCTATGATTTCAACGCCTCGTCTGTCTCTCCACTTGGAAGAAAGAAGCTCGTTGAGTTCGTCTGCAAGCTGCATTGTGTATGCCGGAATAGCCGCATAGTAGATATTGTTCTGCGAAATCTTGAACATTGCAGGTTGAAGAGCTGTTAAAAGCTCGGAT
>JAGAJK010000030.1 GCA_017626145.1 Clostridia bacterium | reverse complement strand
TTTATCGAATCGGGAGAATTGTGCTATCTTGATGTTTGTGATATGGATGTAGATATCTGGAAACAGCTTATCTATCATAAAAACAAATGGATGTCAAAAGCACTTAAAACTTTGATTGATTATATGATGGAAAATGACTTTGCGCATTAAAACAAAACGAGAGATTCCGCAAAATTGGGAGTCTCTCGTCTTTTTTATTTTATATCAGTAATACTTCCTGCTATAATTCCGTCAATAAACTGTTTTGCAGCACGGGCAGACCGAGTACCACGTTTTAATGCAAATTTTTCCGCCGCTGTGTCAAGTTTTTCCGTACCATATGTAATTCCTTGTTTATCGGCAAGATTATGTACGATATCAAGATATGTTGCTTTATCGGGTCTTGAAAATGTAATCTGAATTCCAAATCTTTCGGAAAGAGATAATAATTCCTGCATTGTATCGTTGAAGTGAACATCGTCACCTTCACGATCAGAAAAATTCTCTTTTACCAAGTGCCTGCGGTTTGAGGTTGCATAAATAACAACATTGCTTGACTTTGCAGACACAGAGCCTTCTAAGATTGCCTTTAATGCACTGAAATTATCATCATCCTTTGTGAATGACAAATCATCAATGAACAAGATGAATTTTAGCGGATTTTTTGTCAGCTCGTCAAGAATTTTCGGTATGCCGTGGAGTTGTTCCTTGCGCACTTCAATAATACGAAGACCGTTATCGTAAAGCTCATTTACAACTGCTTTTACAGTAGAAGATTTACCCGTTCCTGCATCACCCGTAAGAAGAATATTTGCAGCAGGCTTACCGGCGAGCAAAGCCTTTGTGTTATCCATTATCACATTCTGCTCACGCTTATAATCTATAAGGTCTGAGAGCTTCGTTTCATCGGGATTCTGAACAGGAGTGATCTGACCATCCTCACCGATATAAAACATTCTGTACTTTGCATATATGCCGTAACCGTATTTACTTATGTTATCAAGGCGTTTTATGTATTCTTTGGATATGTTGCCTTTCCCGGTATAATATCCGGGAAGAAAGTTAAATTCACTTAAAAGTTCTTCGGCAGAAAGTGTTGCAACTTCATCGAATGTTTTTAATTCGTTTTCAAGGCTTTTTAATAGCACAGCAGAGGGAACTTCGCCTTTTCCTTTGAGCTTTACATAAACATTTTCACTTTCAAATACAATTTTTTTCACATAACAAGACAAGTCCTCTGCACCTGTCTTATAAAGCTCCGAAACAAACAACGTATATGCATCAACCCTGTCTGCCTCGCTTGCTTCATCCGCAAGGTCTAAAAAGTTCATAAGAGCCTTTATCACTTTATCTTCAAGCAAATCTCTCATTACAGATACCGCATGAAGGCGAAGTGATAATTCTTTTAATTTGTTCAATTCAGTACAGCTCCTTCAGCTCCGCTTGAAACTAACGCCGCATAGCGTTTTAAGTATCCTGAAAGTTCTTTTGTTTTTGGCACAAAGCTTGCCATACGCTTTTCTATTTCTTCATCTGATACTATAAGTTCAAGCTTATTTTCAGGAATGTTGATTGAGATGATATCTCCGTCTTTAACAATTCCTATCATACCGCCACTTGCAGCCTCGGGTGATACATGACCGATACAAGCACCTCTTGTCGCACCTGAAAATCTTCCGTCTGTGATGAGTGCAACGCTGTTTCCAAGTCCCATACCCATAATAGCAGATGTGGGGTTCAGCATTTCTCTCATACCGGGACCGCCTTTTGGACCTTCGTAACGGATTACAACAACATCACCTGCTACAATTTTACCTGCATTTATCGCTTTCTGTGCATCTTCTTCCGAGTCGAATACCTTTGCAGGACCTTCATGCACAAGCATTTCGGGAAGAACTGCACTTCTTTTAACAACGCTTCCGTCAGGAGCGAGATTTCCACGAAGAACCGCAATACCTCCTGTCTCTGAATACGGATTTTCAATCGGGCGAATGACTTCGGGATTGAGATTTTCTGAGCCTGAAATATTTTCTCCTATGGTTTTGCCTGTTACGGTCATACAATTGGTATTGAGCAAGCCTTTCTTATTAAGCTCATTCATTACGGCATAAACACCACCTGCCTCATTAAGATCCTCCATATAGGTGCGACCTGCAGGTGCTAAATGGCAAAGATTTGGAGTTTTTGCACTGATTTTGTTTGCAACATCCAAATTCAAATCAACACCACACTCGTGAGCAATAGCAGGAAGATGTAACATACTATTAGTAGAACAACCGAGTGCCATATCCACAGTCAAAGCATTCATCAAAGCTTTTTCTGTCATAATATCACGGGGACAGATGTTCTTTTTAACAAGCTCCATTACTGCCATACCTGCATGTTTTGCAAGTTCTATTCTCTGCGAATATACCGCAGGTATCGTTCCGTTTCCTTGAAGTCCCATGCCGAGAGCTTCCGTCAGGCAGTTCATAGAATTTGCTGTATACATACCTGAGCACGAACCGCAGGTCGGACAGGTTTTACACTCATACTCTTTCAGCTTTTCATCGCTTAATTTTCCTGCATTATAGCTACCAACTGCTTCAAACATACTTGATAAGCTTGTTTTGCATCCGTCAATTTTTCCTGCAAGCATAGGACCTCCGCTGACAAATACAGTAGGAATATTTACTCTTGCTGCCGCCATTAAAAGTCCGGGTACATTCTTATCGCAATTAGGAACCATAACAAGACCGTCAAAACCATGAGCAAGAGTCATCGCCTCGGTAGAATCTGCAATTAAATCACGGGTAACAAGAGAATACTTCATTCCCTGATGTCCCATAGCAATACCGTCACAAACTGCAATTGCAGGGAACACAATCGGTGTTCCGCCTGCCATTGCAACGCCGATCTTTACGGCATCTACAATCTTATCAATATTCATATGTCCGGGAACAATCTCATTATATGAACTTACAATGCCGATAAGCGGTCTTTTTTGTTCTTCCTCAGTAAGTCCCAATGCATGGAACAAACTGCGGTGAGGGGCGTTTTGAACGCCCTCTACAACATTTTCTTTCGACATAACAAACACCTCCGTTAGTTATTGATAAGTTTATCCTCATCACTCCAACTGTAAAGCTTACGGATATCTGCGCCAACTTTTTCGCAAGAATGTTCTTTTGCAAGCTTACGCATAGCCTTAAAGTGAACCTGTGCGCCTGCATCTGACATATCAAGCAGGAATTCCTTTGCAAATGTTCCGTCCTGAATGTCAGAAAGGATTTTCTTCATTGCTTTCTTTGTATCTTCTGTAATAATCTTCGGACCTGTTACATAGTCACCGTATTCAGCAGTATTTGAGATAGAATATCTCATTCCTTCAAATCCGCTTTGATAAATAAGGTCAACAATTAACTTCATTTCGTGGATACATTCAAAATATGCGTTTCTCGGATCATAGCCTGCCTCGGTAAGTGTTTCATAACCTGCCTGCATAAGAGCGCAAACACCGCCACAAAGAACTGCCTGTTCACCAAAAAGGTCGGTTTCTGTTTCAGTTCTGAAGGTTGTTTCCAAAACACCTGCTCTTGCTCCACCAATACCGAGAGCGTAAGCAAGACCTAAATCCCAAGCATCACCTGTTGCATCCTGCTGTACAGCGATTAAGCACGGAACACCTTTGCCCGCCTGATACTCTGAGCGAACTGTATGACCGGGACCTTTTGGTGCGATCATAATTACATTCACGTTTTCAGGAGGCGTGATACAACCGAAATGAATATTGAAACCATGAGCAAATGCAAGTGTCTTTCCTTCTGTTAAATTAGGCTCAATGCTTTCTTTATAAAGTTTAGCCTGTTTTTCGTCGTTAATAAGAATCATAATGATGTCGGCAGCCTTTGCCGCATCTGCTGCTGTCATAACCTTTAACCCCTGACTTTCAGCCTTCGCCCAGCTTTTTGAGCCTTCGTAAAGACCGACAACAACATCAACGCCGCTGTCCTTTAAGTTAAGTGCGTGTGCGTGTCCCTGTGAACCGTAACCGATGATAGCAACGGTTTTTCCTGATAATTTCTCCAAATCACAATCCTGCTGATAAAAAATTCTTGCCATTTTTATTACCTCTTTCTTATTATAAATTTAAATTTTGACGCAGTGTTGCACTGCCTTTTTCTATTGATGCCGTACCGGTACGGCAGATTTCTAAAATTGTAAAATCACGCATAAGTGAAATAAATTCATCCATCTTTGTACTGTCTCCAATAACACGAAGTACGATAGAATCTTTAGTGTAATCAATTGTTTCTGCTTTGAACGCCTCGGCTGCTGCACGAATATCTTCACGGGAAGAACCATCATTTTTCAGTTTGATAAGCATAAGCTCACAGCTGAGTGAATTATCTGTCGAAAGTTCTTTGATAGAACATACATCAGGTAATTTATATAACTGATTGATAAGCTGTTGCTTTCCGTTTTCTTCTCCGTCAAAGCTGAAAGTAATGCGTGAATAATCACCCGATTCACTCTCGCTTGCGGTGATGGAGCTGATGTTAAACTGACGGCGTCTGAACATACTTGTAAGGCGATTTAAAACACCAAACTGATTTCGCACAAGAACGGCTACTGTATATCGGTTCATAACTCCACCTCCAATTTTGTAATAATATCATCCATACTTCCACCCGGTGGGAGCATAGGCAGAACAAATTCATCCTTGTCTATTTTACAGTCAATGATATAAGGACCTTCGGTTTTGAAAGCTTTTGCAAGTGCCTCATCCAATTCTTCGGGAGTTGTTACCGCTTCACCGTCAGCGCCAAAGGAACGGGCAAATGCCGCAAAATCGGTTTTTCTCTGTAGTACAGAATTGGAATAATGTTTATCGTAGAACAAGGTCTGCCACTGTCTTACCATTCCAAGAACACCGTTATTCATAATGATAACAACAACAGGAACATTATATCTTACAGCGGTTGCAAGCTCATTGAGATTCATTCCAAAGCTTCCGTCACCTGTTATAAGCACACTGCGTTCGCCTGTTCCGTATGCCGCACCGATTGCCGCACCAAAGCCATAACCCATTGTACCAAGACCACCACTTGAAGCAAAACGGCGAGAGGTTTTGAAATTAAGACTTTGTGCTGACCACATCTGATGCTGACCTACATCAGTACATACCGCTGTGTTCTCTCCTAAATGTTTGTTGAGAGTAAGTATGGCTCTGCGAGGTGTAAGTCCCTCCCGGTTATCAAGATAGGTTTCTTCTTCCTTGCGGAAATCATCTACCTTTTTCATCCATTCTTCTTTTTTATCTTCATCGAGAAGAGGAAGAAGCTTTTGCAAGGTCAGCTTAACATCTCCACGAAGCCCACACACCGAATTGACGGTTTTATTCAGTTCCGAGCCGTCCACATCAATATGAACAATCTTTGCACCTGTTGCAAACTTTGAACGATTACCTGTAACACGGTCATTGAAGCGCACACCAAGCGAAAGAATTACATCAGCATTGTGCATTGACATTGAAGATGCAAAGTGTCCGTGCATTCCCTGCATACCGAGAAATCTCGGATGGTCGGTAGGAACACCTGATAGTCCCATCAAGGAACAACCAATCGGTGCATCAATCTTTTCTGCAAGAGTAAGCATCTTGCTTTGAGCATCGGCTGTAATCACACCGCCACCAAAATAAATAAATGGGCGTTTGGCAGAATTGATAATCTTTGCCGCTTCTTCAATACGTACATCTTTTGCAGCGAAAGGCTCATCTTTTTCTACGGGTTCTTGCACTTCATATTCGCAAGTATTGATCTGAACATCTTTTGGTACATCAATAAGTACCGGTCCCGGTCTGCCTGATTTTGCAAGCTTGAACGCCTCACGGATAGTATCAGCAAGGTCTTCCACAGAGCCTACAAAATAGTTGTGCTTGGTAATAGGAAGTGTTACGCCTGTGATGTCTATCTCCTGAAAACTGTCCGTACCAATCTGAGTTGTAGGAACATTTCCGCAAATGGCAACCATCGGAATAGAGTCAAGATATGCAGTTGCAATACCTGTTACAAGATTGGTTGCACCAGGACCTGATGTTGAGATAACAACACCAACCTTACCTGTAACTCTTGCATATCCGTCTGCCGCATGTGCTGCACCTTGTTCGTGTGCGGTCAGAATATGGTTTATTTCGTCTTGGTATTTATAAAGACTGTCATACACATTGAGGATTTGACCGCCCGGATAACCGAAAACTGTGTCGCATCCTTGTTCAATTAAAGTTTTTACTATGATATCTGAGCCTGAAAGAAGCACATCTAACACCCCTTTCTCAAATTCTCGCAAATCAGCTCTCCGCACTTACTGCAGCCGACGAGGTTTCCTCCCTCGCTCATAATGTCGGCTGTGCGATAGCCTTTATCGAGATATTCTGAAACGGCATTTTCAATCGCTGTTGCTTCATCCGGCATATCAAAGCTGAAACGGAGCATCATAGCAGCAGATAAAATTGTACCGATTGGATTTGCTACATCTTTACCCGCAATATCGGGAGCAGAGCCGTGAATCGGTTCATACAACCCGCAAGAGGTGCTACCTAAACTTGACGATGGAATCATACCGATTGAGCCTGTAATCATTGATGCTTCATCTGATAAAATATCACCAAACATATTTTCTGTTACGACAACATCAAACTGTGCAGGATTTTTCACAATCTGCATCGCACAGTTATCTACAAGCATATCTGAAAGCTCAACGTCCGGATATTCTTCGGCTAATCGGTGCATAACCTTTTTCCAAAGTCTTGACGAATCCAAAACATTACTCTTTTCAACAGAGCAAAGCTTTTTGTTTCTCTTTTTTGCAGTTTCAAAACCGATTCTGCCAATTCTTTCAATTTCTGCTTCGGAGTATTTCAAAACATCTGTTGCAACATCGCCTTCGGTTTTATGTTCGCCGAAGTATATACCACCAATAAGCTCACGGACAATGATAAAGTCAATGCCTGCATCCACAATGGACTTTTTAAGTGGGGATGCATCCGCAAGTTGCGGCCAGATTTTTGCAGGTCTGTTATTGGAGTAAACACCCATTCCAGCACGGAGTTTTAAAAGTCCCTTTTCAGGTCTCTTATCTCCCGGAACATCGTTCCACTTATCTCCGCCGACTGCGCCTAAAAGAACGCTGTCAGACTCTAAACATTTTTTAAGTTCTGCTTCGGGCAATGGCTCACCATATTTATCAATGGCACAACCGCCCATATCTACATCTGTGTATGTAAATGTGTGACCGTAAAGCTCCGCTACCTTATCAAGAACCTGGATTGCCTGATTTACGATTTCGGGACCGATTCCGTCACCTCTGATTACTGCTATATTTTTATTCAATGAAAACACCTCATTCCTTTAATGATGCCAAAAGTCCGCCTTTTCTTATAATATTCTGAATAAATTCAGGAAAGGGCTG
>JAGAJK010000029.1 GCA_017626145.1 Clostridia bacterium | reverse complement strand
ATCCGAGCTTTTAACAGCTCTTCAACCTGCAATGTTCAAGATTTCGCAGAACAATATCTACTATGCGGCTATTCCGGCATACACAATGCAGCTTGCAGACGAACTCAACGAGCTTCTTTCTTCCAAGTGGAGAGACAGACGCGGTGTTGAAATCGTAGAGTTTGGCGTATCTTCTGTTAATGCAACAGAAGAAGATGAAGCAAGAATCACAGAATATCAGCGATCTGCTGCTATGGGCAGAGATGCCAATATGCTCCGTGGTCATATGGCAGGTGCAACGGCTCAGGCTATGAATACTGCTGCCGCAAATGAAAATGGCGCAATGGCAGGCTTTATGGGTATGGGTATGGCAGGAAATATGATGGGCACAATGGCAAACTTCATGCAGGGTGCTGAAAATAATCAGCCTACAATGCAGAATCAGCAGGTTAATGTAGGCGCAGGCGGTTGGAAGTGCGAATGTGGCACAACAAATACCGGAAAATTCTGCCAGAATTGTGGAAAGCCTCAGCCTGCACCATCCGGTTGGACCTGTTCTTGCGGCAGCGTAAACCAGGGTAAATTCTGTCAGAATTGCGGCAGTAAAAGACCGGAAGGTGCTCCGCTTTATAAATGTGATAAATGCGGATGGACACCTGAAGATCCTATGAATCCTCCGAAGTTCTGCCCTGAGTGCGGAGATATTTTTGACGAAAGCGATAAACAATAATATTGGAGGTGCCATTATGAACTATATTGGTAAATGGCGATTTCATTCTATCGGCGTAATAAACGAGTCAGGCGAACTTATATATTTGAACGCAGAAGAATATCTGAATTCTCCTATGCCTTATATTGACGAAACAGATGAAGATGCAGTTGCCAATGAAATGCGTGAAAGAAAGCAAATTACAAGTTCGTTGATTGAAATTTGCGATAACGGAAAGCTCTTGATGCTTATTCCTATTCCAAAAGAAGAATATGAAAGTTATCTTGCTGAATTGGAAAGCGGAGGAGAAAAAGAACTTCGCCCCGGAATGATTTGCATGAGATGTTCTGCTTGGGAAGAAAGAAACGGAGAGTTGTGGTTTGATTCCGGTATTGAAGGCGAAGCATTTGGTGAGGATACGGATACTTGGGCAAAGGCTATGGATGAAAACGGACTATTCACATTTATGACAATGCGATATGAAAAGGAGTGAAAAAGTTATGGGCATTTTTGATTCTTTAAAAAATATAGCAGAAAGCACAATAAAAAGAGAGGCTTCAAAGACGATTGCCAATGCAGTAAATTCTATTGGCAAGGGCAAAAACAGGTCTGAACGCTTTAGCTTTACTGCTGTTCCACAAAATTTAAGTGAGCTTCAGGCTCTTCCTGAAGCAACACTTGATACCCCTTTCAAAACTGCAGCACTTACTGTACTTGTATTGTGCTTGTATAAAGATAAGCCCGACAGCGTTATGGAAATGCTTGACTTTCTCAAAGGTCCCGAAAGCGTAAGTCCTTATGAAAAGCAGTTTTATAAAGATAGACTTTATGAAAAAGAATATGTACCATTTTCATATTTTGACGGTGCAACGCCTGATAATGGTTATACTCCATCTCAACCTATGACAATAGCAATATATGAAAATCCATATTCCTTTGATAATGAAAATTGGGCAACCCTTTGGGTTAAAAGTGGCGGTGCTGACAATATGCGTTCTGTAAAGCTTCGTCAGAAGCCTTCGACCGGACAATGGTTTTTAAACGATATTCAATACCTTTCTGAAATCAGACTTCCAAAAGAAGCTGATCCGTGGGCATAGCTATGGATAATAAACTTATCGGATGTTGGGTAAGCGCAGAACTGTCCTTTTGTGCATATAATTTTCTGCATGACAGGAAGGGATTCTATTCCTTTTTTGATGCAAAAAAAGAATTTACATATAGAGATAACGGAGATAGTGTAATAATTCATTTTTCAGGTGATTTGATGCAAAGCACATTCAAATATTCCATCTGTGAGAATATATTATCTATCGAGGACAGTTTTGGGAATCTCGTGAGATACAAAAGAAATAAGGAGTGATTTCAATAATGAAAAAATTTTTGGGTGTTTTATTAAGTTTAATAATGATGCTGTCATTGGTTCCGGTGATGGTTTCCGCAGAATCGGAATACATAGAGGTCGGCACAGTCGAGGACTTTAAAAACATTTTAGCAAGCAACGGAGACAAGAGCATTATCGTTACCCGTGACATTATTTACACTTGTCAGGTAAAAGATGCAGGGTCTTACTGGATAACGCTCGGCAATGGTGAAAAAACTTTAAATCTGAACGGAAAATCCGTTGAACTCAATGCCGAAACAGGTGTAGAAACCACTATGATAAGAGTCCCGAACGGTGCATCGCTCGTTATCAATGACACGAGCGGAGATAATTCGGGAAAGCTCTTCTGCTACGGCAAGATGACATCACCCCGAGACGGTGAAGGCATTCCGAGATATTTTAACGAGGAAGTAAAACATAGAAATGTTTTGGAAGTTGACGGCGGTGCCGTAACAATCAACAGCGGTACACTTGAGGCAGGCCGTTCAAAAAAGATGTGGATATATGACGGCAGGGATGTCTATGATTTAAGGCATATGCTTGATTATACTTTGCAGTTCGGTGCTTTGGGATTGGCAATAGGTGCAAGATTTGACGGATATGCATGGCAACAAGTAAACGGCGACTGCATCACAGTAAAAGACGGAAGCCTTTTGGTGAACGACGGTATTTTCTTAGGTCGTGGTTTTTCAACCCTTAAGACATTTGTCAAAAATGACGATAATGATGTTGACGTAGAGTTTTCGCGTTCGGCGTGTTTAAGGCTTTTAGGCGGCTTTACCACAATCAACGGCGGTACATTCCACGGCAAAGGAAATGCTGATGTTCTCGGAGCCGCAAAAAATGCCAATGTAACAGTTAAAGGCGGAACCTTCAGTACAAACCATCTTCGTGTTTTATCTGTCCCAACCATAAACGTTACACTGACGGGTTATTGGGCTCCCTACGTTATAGGACACGAACAAAGATACGGATATCAGTATCATCCTGCATCTGATGTGGGAAGTGTGAGACTTACTTCCGATATGCTTGACCCACAGCGAAATACAGCAGAACTCAACGGTGAAGCCTTAGCTGTCAGCGAATGGGCAAAGCTTAATGGTACCGGAAATGACGGTCCGGCTACAGTTGTTGTCACGCACCATATGTCAAGCGCCGACAGAAGAAACTTTATGTCGGGCAGAGATACCAAAAAAGAAATATCAAGACTTAACATTGACGGAACAAATGCTTACGGCATGACTCTTTCCCCCGATGTTCTCTCCTGCAACGCAGATGGCATCAGAAGCTATTCTGTTGAATGGTATCATAACGATGAGCCTTGCGATGATGAAACAACAATGGTTGCAGGAAAATATCAGGCAAAGGTTGAGGTAATGCTTGAAAGTGACTATGTTTTCTCCGCTTCCCCCAACTTCTCGATTATGGGCGACAGAGTAAGCGACTATGAACTTTCTGCCACAAAAAGAGCGGTAACGCTTTGGTCAAAGGTTTATAACTTAGAATGCAATCATTCCTATAACGAGGACGAACACCTCCATTTTGACAACGATAAGCATTTTATGCAGTGTTCAGTATGTAACAAAATTCTTCTTAGTGAAGAACACGTTTTCCTTGACGGCGAAAAGGCAGATAATGCAATAGTCTATAAGTGTCGTGGATGTGACTTTTCATATGGTGAGGCTGATGACGGTAAAGTCAGAATAGATTATTTAAACATCAATATCCCAAACCCTAAGACAGGATATTCACCTGAGTACTTCGGTTTAATAAGCGGCGAGGGAGTAAGCTTTGCAAACGGCGGAGATGAATTTACAAAGAACGGTATCCGCTGGGGACTTTATGCGAACGATTTCGGTGTTGGCGAAAATGACCTTTTCGCAAGCGGTATGGGGTACCGTGCTACATTGTACTTAAGAGCTGACGAGGGATATACCTTCAGCAGGGATCAGAATGCACAGTATAATCCCGTTGTAATCGTAAACGGCGAAGCAGCAGAGTTTGAAACAGACGGCACTCTTATGACGGTTAAATATGAAGTGAATGCTCCCGAGATTTCCGTTTCATATATCAATATATCCGGAATTGATTTCCCCGAAGTCGGAAAGACTGCCGACCGCGAATCCGAATCAGATGAGCCTAACTATTACAACTGCACGAATATCACCTGGTATGAAAACGGCGAATATATGGATTACGGCAACACCTTTGAAGAGGGCAAGGAATATAAGGTCGAAATGTACATAGACACAATCCGTTCAGGTTGGGATTATACTGCAAAGTTTGCCGAAGATATCAGTGCATTGGTTGACGGCTTTGCTGTAAAGGAAAGCGACATCGAGAGACTTCACGATACAACTGTTATAGTCACCTACACATTCCCCATTCTTGAGGAAGAAAAAGCAGAAGAACCGGAAAAACCGACAGAGTCTGAAAAGCCTCAAGAAGCAGAAAAGCCAACAGAACCTGAAACACCTTCTACAAGCGAAAAACCGCAGGAAACAGAAAAAATAACTTTTGTTGATGTTGCAAAGGGACAATATTACTATGATGCTGTTTTGTGGGCAGCAAATGAAGGCATTACGGGAGGAACAAGTGCAAACACATTCTCACCGGATGCAAATTGTTCAAGAGCACAGGTGGTTACTTTCCTACACAGAATGATTGCATCACCTGAGCCAGCAGCAATAACTTTGCCGTTTGCAGATGTAAAAAAAAGCGACTATTTCTACAAGCCTGTAAAATGGGCATACGGCAGTAAAATAACCGGTGGTACAAGTGATACTGCATTTAGTCCGGACGATAACTGTACGAGAGCACAGGTTGTTACTTTCTTGTGGCGAACAGCAGGTCAGCCTGAACCGAAAGGAAAAAATAATCCTTTTGCCGATGTGAAGTCAGATAGCTATTATTACAAAGCTGTTCTATGGGCAGTAGAACAAGGTATAACCGGCGGAACAAGTGCCTCCACCTTTTCACCTGACAACAACTGCACAAGAGCACAGGTAGTAACATTCCTTTATCGTTTTATAAATAAATAAGAGTTAAAACTGCCCTGTATCATTTTTGCGATATGGGGCAGTATGTTTTTTGGAGGGAAGATAATGTCAAGAATGCTATTAAGTTTAATTTTACTTATGTCAATGGGATTTTGTGGATGTGGATTACATTGGCGAAATACAGATGATATTGATGGTGGTGTTGTGACACGTAATTCGGGAGAGGATTCACCAAAAGTTATTGAATCAACAGAAGTTATAAGCTTCGATTGTGAATTTTCGTTTATTTCTGCGGCTTTTGATGAAGAAAACGAGCTTACAGGAAAGGTTTATAAGTTGAGCGCTGTGTTGGAAGATGATACAGTAAAAGCAAAATTTGATTGGCACGATCGAGCCGGAAACGGAGATAAATATGAGTTTCAAACAGACTCCTCTTTTATGACAAAACTTCAGGATGTTGTATCAAAATATGATTTGGCAAAGCATAACGGATATACGCACCATGTATCAGGACTTCCTGATATGTTCGGAGAGCAAATTGATATAAAATATGCTTCCGGTGAATCTATTTATGCACATGATAACCAGGATGGCTTTCTTCCAATGGATGCTATGGTAGAGTTGATAGAGCTTTTTTCTGGAAAAACATCAGTAAATTGATTTTAGCTATGATTAAGTAAGTTCCTTGAACGTGCCCATAATACTTGATTAGTCATTTGACAATTATTAAGAGGAGATATATAATATCTTGAGAGGTGATTGTATGCATTTATTTTTACATATTATTAAAGACACAATCAGTATAATTCCTTTTATATTTATCATATATCTTGTCATAGAATATCTGGAGCACAAAACAAATACTGCAATTAGCCACACACTTATGAAAGCAGGCAAAATGGGTTCAGTATACGGCGCATTACTTGGCAGTATTCCTCAGTGTGGATTTTCCGTTATAGCTTCGGATATGTTTTCACGTGGGGCAATAACTGTTGGTACTCTTGTTGCAATATTTATCGCAACGAGTGATGAGGCAGTTCCGATAATACTTTCTCATCCGGATATGGCATCTGTAGCCTTGAAACTTATCGGTCTCAAGATTGTATTTGGTGTTGTTTTTGGGTTGTTGACAGATATCATCTGGAATAAAACTCACAAAATTAACGTTTGTACAGTGGAAGAAGAACACGAGCATTTTCACGGAAACTGCGAAAGCTGTGAGGGTGGAATACTTAAATCCGCTCTGCGTCACACACTCAAGATTTTTGTCTTTGTGCTTGTTGCCAATGTCATCTTTACTTTTTTGATAGAGGCTATAGGTGAGGAATCTCTTGCCGATTATCTATTAAAGGATTCTGTATTTCAGCCTTTTGTAGCATCTCTTATAGGTCTTATACCAAATTGCGCAGCTTCAGTACTTCTTGCTGAGAGTTATCTTTCCGGAGTTCTGAATTTCGGTTCACTAGTGGCAGGACTTGTTTCCGGGGCGGGAGTGGGAATGCTTTTGCTCTTTAAACGAAACAAAAATATAAAAGAAAATCTGTGTATTCTGTTACTACTATATGCAATTGGTATAGCGTGTGGTTTTGTTGTTGGATTAGTATAAAAAGCAGAACATGATGAAAGTTTTTGTGCATATAAATTAATATTAGTGAAAATTGAGCCTCCAAGGATTGTTCCCTGGAGGCTCATGTGATTAGTGCTTATATTTCAGTTTTCCATAAACCGTGAAGATTGCAGTAAGCATATGCTGCAACCGGTTTTTCATCGGCAAGAGCAAATGTGACTACAGGAGCTTTTCCAATCTCCAAGCACTTGCGCTGACCGCCTCTATCAGTCTGAAGATATACCCATACGATATGATGTTCTTCCGTCATAGGATGTTCTACAGAACCAATTGTAACAGTTACTGTGTTGTCTTTAACTTCTACCACAGGAATATGTTTTTCGTGGCTTGCCTCAACAGTTCCCGGTTCAAGCTTTGTCATTTTCTGACCGCAGCACATCATAGGAACCCCTGCATCGTGAATCATTCCGATTAAGTTTCCGCAATGTTCACAGATAAAAAATTTGTTGTTATCACACATGATAAAATACCTCCAAGATTATTATTGAATTTTTTTCTATATATATGTAAAACTACATATAAAACAATTTAATTTTTTCTCTGGCAATTTCTTCGTTGCAATAAACAAAATTAAACTCTCCGCTAAGATGAATATCCTCAATTTCAAAGCATGCGAGGTTATTGTGGCTTGTTGCAACAGGTTCATATCCAAAGGTAATTGCTCCATTATTGGAAACAGCATTGCATATAACAGTAAAATTGCTTATTGAGGAGCATGACTTAAAACACGAAATTGAAAAACCTATGTCATTTAATGCTTGCTCAAATATTTTTCGTGTACCAGAACCAAGTTCTCTCAGTATAAGATCTTTTGTAAAGATATCAGATATCTTTACAGTTTTGTTTGCAAATGGATGCTCCTTAGAACATATGCCTACAAATCTTTCTGTTTTCATAAGGTGATATTTGTAATGACTTTTATCAAAAACTCCTTCTATGATTGCAAAATCAATTTTGGATGCTTCGAGCATAGATAAAAGTATATCCGTATTATCAATATGTAATTCAAGATTGTGGTTGCTATTACTTAAAAACCTGCAGATTTCAGGCACTATAACAAATTCACCGATAGTTTTTGTTGCGCCTATTTTAAGCGAAATTGAATTGTTATGCGTAAATTCGCTTGCTATTTCATTTTCAACGGCACGGATAGAATCTATGTGTTTCTTTAATATCTCCGCATTGGCGGTTTTGGAAAGATGTCGTCCGTTATATGCAAAGAGCTTGACTCCATAATATTTTTCGAGATATTGAATGTGCTGGGTGACACCCGGTTGAGTCATATTAAGTTTTTCAGCTGTTTTTCTGTAATTCATTTCATCATACAGAGTCAAAAATGTATATATCCTGTTATCTAACATAAAACCTCTCATAAAAAATACTTATCAATACATAATAAACGATAATTTGATTTTATCACAATAATATGATAAAATCAAGATATAAATAAAAAAATAGAGGTGCTGATTATGAAAAAAAGAATGAATGGATTTTTTAAAATCATTCCCGGCTTTGGTGCTGCTTGTCTCCTTGCTTATGTGGCAAGATATATCGAAAGCCTTTTACCGATACATATTATAGGTGCATCAGTTATAGCATTATTGCTTGGTATGCTTATTAATAGTTTTTGTAAGCCGACCTGGTTAGCACCGGGGCTTAAGTTTACATCAAAAAAAATTCTGAAACTCGCCATAATATTGCTTGGTGCTTCGCTCAGTGTTAACGTGATTCTTTCCGTTGGTAAAATGTCGTTGATGGTTATGGTATTTACCTTGCTCACATGTTTTGGCGGAGGGTATCTTGTTGGCAAAGCGCTCGGATTGAATTGGAAATTATCAAACCTCATATCTGCAGGGACAGGTATTTGCGGAGGAAGCGCAATTGCTGCAATAGCACCTGTTATTGATGCAGAAGATAAAGATATTGCCTATGCAATGTCAGCAACATTCTTGTTTGATATGGCAATGATCGTTCTTTTTCCTATTATGGGACGATGGATGGGACTTTCAGACATGGCATATGGACTATGGGCCGGAACTGCGGTTAATGACACTTCAAGCGTTGTAGCTGCCGGATATGCTTTTTCTGAAGGAGCTGGTGATTTTGCAACAATGGTTAAACTTACCCGTACTCTTTCTATTATTCCTACAGTTCTTGTCTTCACATTTATTAACTTAAGACTTAAGAAAAAACAAAGTATAAATACAACTGCAGGGAAGAAAGTAAATATAATGAAATTATTCCCGTGGTTCATTGTAGGATTTATTGGTCTTGCAATTATAAATAGCATGGGATATATTCCTGCAAATGTATCTGCCTGTGCAAAAGATGTAAGTAAATTTCTTATGGTTTCAGCACTTGCTGCAATAGGTCTTGGAACAAGCTTTAAAGAGGTTAGAAAATCCGGATTTGCACCGATGATGCATGGTTTCATAATATCTGCATTGGTTGTGGTTGTTGCAATCGGTGTTGAATGGTGTATGGGACTTGTTTAAATATCAGTATACAAGTAAAGCTCCGTGGTATATTCCAATGGAGCTTTATTTTATGTGTATACAATGTAATTAATCTTATAATCTATCCTTTAATTCCTTTGAAAGTTCTTCATATCCGGGTTTACCTAAAAGGGCAAACATATTCTTTTTGTATGCTTCAACGCCCGGCTGATTGAATGGGTTAACACCTAAAACATAACCGCTTATTGCACATGCCTTTTCAAAGAAATAGCAGAGCATACCAAAATAGTATGGAGTTAATTCATGAATGTTGATGATAATGTTTGGAACATCGCCGTCAGTGTGTGCTAACACTGTACCCTGAAATGCCTTGTTATTTACTTCGTCAACAGTCATACCTGAAAGGAAGTTCAGACCGTCAATGTTTTCATCATCAAATGGGAAATCAATGTTCTTTTTAGGCTTTTGAACATTTAATACAGTTTCAAAAATTATTCTCATACCTTCCTGGATATACTGTCCCATAGAATGAAGGGATTTAACACGAATAGCAAGAATAAATGACTTGATGTGTAGTGAGTTGTTTGTAGCAAATAAACAAGCACTTCTTGATCAAATGGATATGTTTGCAGATAAGTTCAATGAACTCAGAACAATGCTTGAAAGAGAAGATATAGACGGAATGAGAAAAATGATGCGCCACTCAACAGAGCGCAGAGCGTTATTTGATAAAAAATAATTTTGTAGGAGGAACAAAACAATGAATATGAATTTCAAACGCAAATTACCAATCCCAATGGAGATTAAGGAACAGTTTCCATTATCATACAAACACGAACAGATGAAAGAAAAAAGAGATGTTGAAATAAAGAACATCTTCGAAAGCAAAGATGACAGATTTATCCTTGTTATCGGACCGTGTTCAGCAGACCATGATGACAGTGTTATTGACTACATTTCACGTCTGAGAACAGTTCAGGATAAAGTCGCTGATAAAATCCTTATTATTCCGAGAATTTACACAAATAAGCCAAGAACCACAGGTGATGGATACAAGGGAATGCTTCATCAGCCGGATCCTCAGAAAGAAGCAGATATGTTAAAGGGGCTTGTTGCAATTAGACAACTTCATTTAAGAGCAATAGAGGAAACAGGTTTCACATGTGCCGATGAAATGTTATACCCTGAAAATCACAGATACTTATCTGATCTCTTGTCATACGTTGCAGTTGGTGCAAGATCTGTTGAAAATCAGAAGCACAGACTTACAGCGAGCGGTCTGGATATTCCAGTCGGTATGAAAAATCCTACTGCCGGAGACCTTTCTGTAATGATGAATTCAATTACTGCTGCACAACACTCTCACACATTTATTTACAGAGGCTGGGAGGTTGAAAGTCAGGGTAATCCTCATGCACACGCTATATTAAGAGGATATGTCAACAAACACGGTCAATCTATGTCAAACTACCATTACGAAGATCTTATCCATCTTGCTGAAATGTATGAGAAATCAGGACTTTCAAATCCTGCAGTCCTTATTGACACAAATCACGCAAATTCAGGTAAGAAATGGGCTGAACAGCCGAGAATAGCAAAAGAAGTTCTTCATAGCTGCAGACACTCAAACGATGTTAAAAAGCTTGTTAAAGGTCTTATGATTGAAAGTTACATTGAAGATGGTGCTCAAAAGCCTGAAGAATGCACATACGGAAAATCCATTACAGATCCATGCCTTGGCTGGGTGAAAACAGAAAAACTGATTTATGACCTGGCAGATTTACTTTAATAAAAAATAATAAAATTTTCATTTTCTATTGAAATTTTATTTCTTTAGTGGTATAATATATAAAAACAAATAAGAAACGGGAGCTTGTGTAACAGGCTGAGAGGAAGGTTTAACCTTCGACCGAGAACCTGATTTGGATAATGCCAACGTAGGGATGCCTTGTGCGACATCGCAATTGACATGGAATAAGCGGAAGCTGCCAAATCGGTAGCTTCTTTTTGTTTATAAAATACAAGTTAATAGGAACGGGAGCTTGTGTAACAGGCTGAGAGGGAGGTATAACCTCCGACCGAGAACCTGATTTGGATAATGCCAACGTAGGGATGCCTTGCGCGACATCAAAGCTGACATGGAATATGTGGAAGTTACCAAATCGGTGACTTCCTTTTTTGTTACATTACGGAGGTGAAAAAGATGGTAAAGATTAACGGCGAATATGTTGATGTTTCCGGTAAAACAGTTTTGGATTATCTGACCTTGGCAGGCTATGATTCAAAAAGAGTTGCTGTTGAACTAAACGGAGATATAGTACCAAAATCACAGTATTCTGAGATTGTTTTTAAAGATGATGATAATGTCGAAGTTGTAAGCTTTGTGGGAGGTGGTTAATATGATGCCCTCAAAAGATGAATGGATAAAAGCTTTAAATGACAGACATGGTGAGGATTTGCAGAGTAAGATTTCATCAACAACGGTTGGTATTTGCGGTCTTGGAGGACTTGGTTCTAATATAGCAATTGCTCTTGCACGTGCAGGAATAGGAAAACTTATACTGATTGATTTTGATAAGGTGGACATTACCAATCTTCACCGTCAGCAGTATAAGGCGAGTCAGGTCGGAATGTATAAGACAGAAGCATTAAGAGAAAATCTTGCGGAAATTAACCCATATCTCGAAACAGAGATACAGACGGTTTGTGTAATAGAGGAAAACGCAAAAGAACTTTTGAAAGATTGCGATATCATCTGTGAAGCCTTTGACAATGCAGAGTGTAAGGCGATGCTTACCAATCTTGTCTTGGAAGAAATGCCGGAAAAGTATATTGTGGCGGCTTCCGGGATGGCAGGTATGGGGAGTGCGAACAGCATTCACACAAGAAAGGTAACAAAAAGATTTTATCTGTGCGGTGATGAAATAAGTGATGCATCCGACGGAATCGGTCTTGTATCATCAAGAGTAATGCTATGTGCAGCACATCAGGCTCACATGGTGCTAAGGCTTATAGCTAATGAATTTGAAGTATAGGAAGAAGGAAAGACAAATGAATAATGACAAACTTATTATCGGCGGTCACGAGTTTAATTCCCGTTTTATTTTAGGTTCGGGTAAATACTCAATGAAGCTTATAGAAGCAGCAGTGAAAGATGCAGGAGCAGAAATAATAACCCTTGCAGTACGCCGTGCAAATACAAAGGAACAGGAAAACATTCTTGACTTTATTCCAAAGGGAATAACACTGCTTCCTAACACAAGCGGTGCAAGAAATGCCGAAGAAGCAGTAAGAATTGCAAGACTTGCCCGGGAGCTTGGATGCGGAATTTTTGTTAAGATTGAGATTATGCGTGACTCAAAATATCTGCTCCCTGACAATGAAGAAACAATCAAAGCAACAGAAATTCTTGCAAATGACGGATTCGTTGTTATGCCGTATATGTATCCGGACTTAAATGTTGCCCGTGATTTAGTAAATGCAGGAGCAGCTACCATAATGCCTCTTGCATCACCGATTGGCTCAAATAAAGGTCTTGCCACAAAAGAATTTATTCAGATTCTTATTGATGAAATTGACCTTCCGATTATTGTAGATGCAGGTATCGGTAAACCATCACAAGCTTGTGAAGCTATGGAAATGGGTGCTGCAGCTATTATGGCGAACACAGCACTTGCTACTGCAGGAGATTTGCCGCTTATGGCATCAGCTTTCCGTCAGGCAATTGAAGCAGGCAGAAAAGCATATCTTTCAGGACTTGGCAGAGTGTTAACAAGAGGTGCATCTGCATCTGATCCTCTTACCGGATTTTTGCGTGATTAAGGGGGATTTATAATGGAAAACCAATTTTTTGTGGATTCGGAGCATTTGTCACCTGAAGCTCTTGCAAAAAAACACAGAATAGAGACAGATCCTTCCTCACGAAAAAATCATATGGAATATTTGCCGGGAATGGAGAAAATTGAATCTGATGTTTGTAAAAACGTTATGGAGCAGATGAATTCCTTCGATTATTCAAAGTATACTGCAAAAGATGTAAAGGCAGCATTAGAGCATGATACATGTACCATAGAAGATTTTAAGGCGCTGCTTTCTCCGGCAGCGGAACCGTTTTTGGAGCAGATGGCACAGAGAGCAAGGCTTGAAACAAGTAAGCATTTTGGTAATACAGTTTACCTTTTTACACCCTTATACATCGCTAATTACTGCGAGAATTACTGTGTGTATTGCGGTTTTAACTGCTAT
>JAGAJK010000028.1 GCA_017626145.1 Clostridia bacterium | reverse complement strand
CGGTCAACACGTTCTGTAATAAACTGAGGATTTGCAATACCGCATTTCTTATAATTTTCTCTTGCCTGATTTAATGACATTCCTCTGTTTTCATCACTCGGCTCATCATCAGACTTCGTGAAAACATCATTTTCCCACCAACACACCGGACATATAAACGCGACAGCATTTTCCGGCTCCGTAGGAAGTGTTTCAAGTCCACAGCATAAGCATTTATACATCCTGTATCCCTCCATTGATTATTCCTTGTTTTTCTCCAATTCGACTACAGCCATAGCATAACCCAAAAATCTATTGGTACGGTTATCTATATCTTCCTTGGTAACACCCTTAAATATATCAATCTCATTATGAATGTTTGATATTATCATTTGTTCGTCAGGTGTAACTGAACGATTAACACTAGAAGAAAGTGTCAACTGATCATGCGTTTTATCCGATACTATTTTGAATATTATCTCACTTCCGTCTGACAGTTGATGAGAAAAGGAATAGCACTCAAGTTCCAGACCAAGTTTCTCAATAGGATAATTAAAAGCCTCGCTAAACCGCCTATTACTGTTTTCGCGTAACATTTCTATTTGCTTACATGTAGGGGCTTTCTTCCCTTGCGGAAGTTTGTATTCAGGAGTGTTCAAAACCTCCGGACATACATTCAATATGTAATTAACCTTGTAATTTGCCACAGCAGACTTTGAGAGTGTAACAGGTGTTAGATTGTATTTTTCCTTTATATGGTTAAGAACCTCAGTGTTTGATTTATAACACGGTAAAGTTCTCTCAGCAAGCTCTTCAAGCTTTATATTAAAATCATCCTTGCTGTCATTGCTGCCAATTATGATGCCAACCGCACCTGAATCGCTTTTAAGATTGCTGTATTTAATTTTATAATACAGATTTCTAAGTTTTGTAAACATTATTTCACCCCAACCTCTGCTACACAGCAAATAATATAAACCCTATTGTGTTTGTTGCAAAGTTAGCAAACATATGTATTAACCAGGACAAATATATATTTTCTCTCTTTTCGTCAAATCTGTTAAATATCATTCCGCCTATAAAAAGGCCGACTAAAGAGATAAGAATAACCGGCAAGCCAAACCAACCTATCATCATAGCAATATGATATAGTGCAAAAGCCATACTGCTGAAAACGTATGCAAATCTTCTTGAGGTTAATTTCTTGAGGGTGATAAACGAAAAACCTCGGAAGAAAAACTCTTCAAGAAGTGAATTTACGAAAGATATATAGATTGCAACCCAAATAAAGTTTGATTTATTTACTCCGGTTGTTTCATTAAGGCTTCCCGTCAGTGCTGAAAAATCAAATACATCTTTGAAAATCCAATATGCTCCGAGAACAACTCCGTAAATCACGAATCCCAGACAAAGAGCAATACATAACCCTTTTTTATCTGGTTTCATCAGATTTTTTATATTAAATTCCTTTAAAAAAAGCCCGTACACAATTGGAATCAGCAAAAACATAATGATTTTGATTGCTGACTTAATTGCATAACCGGGCTGAATAACTGCATCTACGATACCCATCACAATGCATGCGATAATAACAAGTATCGGAATATGTAATTTTTTCATTGTCTCTCTCCGTTAAAATATTAGATGACCTGTTTCTATTTCTTCCTGATATATGGAGAACAATTCTTCAGGATCTCGATCTGCAATTTTAGATTCCTCATCTGTCAGTGCCTTATAAAACTTGGTTGTTTTAATAAGTCTGATTGCTTCGTTTCTTTCAAGGTGATAGACTTCCTTTATCCTTGCCGCAATCTTCTCGATTTTTTCATCTATCATCAACTGAAATTCCTTACTCATTTCTTACTTCCTTTTCGATAATATTTCTATTTTTTCTTGACAAAATAATATGTAATGGTTATAATAACAAAAGTGTCAAAAAACGGGATGGTAGTGCCATTTACAGCTAATGACAATACACCACTTATATTATATCATAGTAAGTGTAAAAAATCAATCAAAAGCCAAATTTTAATTATTAATTTTTCTTAATAATTTGGTTTGTCCGAGCTAATAAAGAACATAGAACCCACATTGCAAAATCAAAGCAATGTGGGTTTCATATTTTTTCTTTAATTCTGCTCTATTTTATTAAATCGTTTAAACACATCATATAGATATGCAATTACAAACGAATGCATAAACACCGCTACTATCTCCTGTGCCAGTCTTGGCAGGAAGAATGTCATAAATGGCAGATTTGCAAGTGCCGGAATAAACCAGATCAATATAAATGTATTGAGTGTGGTGACCGTAACATCTGCTATTAGAAATGTTACAAACAAGCGCATATATTCATTCATAAACGATGCCTTGAATTTCTTTTGCAAAACCATATTTATAATAAAAAATACCGTTCCCAGAATTGCCACAACATAGAGTCCGTAGGTAAAATACACTGTTTTAGATTTTAAACCTATCAAAATCTGCGTCCACATACATTCAGGAAATTTGACAATACAAATATGGTTTACTGCTCCAAATGCTGCAACCGCAATAACAACTCCTGCATACAGCTTTTGAATTGTCTGAACACTTCTTTTCTTGGCAAAGCGAAAAATCAATCCGGACATTGCTCCACCTAAAGCCGCTGTCAACGTAACCGGGAATATGTAAGGCCCATCAGGCTTTAAAACATACCCGAATAAGTCTGTAAGACCGCTTACTGCAGCACCATACATAGGGCCGAAAAGAATAGCCGGCATTTTTGAGAAGAACCCGGAAACACCGAGCCTCATTCCTGCTCCTCCACCCATAAAGACCATATAACTGAAGTTTCTCAGCACTAAGGCCATTGCAAGGAAGAGTGCACATTGAACTAAAATTTTTGTTGATTTGTTTTTGGACATAAAAATAACCCCTTTCACGAGTTCAGGGGCTGTTACAAGAATTATAATAAAGATTTTGATGTAACAGCGGATGAAATATTTTGTCACGGCAAAACCGTGGCTCGAAGCCTCTACTCCCATGCTCCGATGCTCAGGAACCAACAAACAATTCCCGATCAAATATCTGCTCTGATAAAATATATTATACTACTTTTTTCACGAAATGTAAATGATTTTTTAAAAATTTTCTCTGCTTTTTTAATTTTTATGAAAACTATATAGGCAGAGAGTTTTATCTCCCTGCCTATATATGCAAAATTAAAATTAATAGTTTTCTGCGTGAACTTCAAAATAGCTCTGAGGATGTGCACAAGTCGGACATACATCCGGTGCTTCTGTACCAACAACGATATGACCGCAGTTTCTGCATTCCCAAACCTTAACTTCGCTCTTCTTGAATACTTCTGCAGTTTCAACATTCTTCAAAAGTGCACGATAGCGTTCTTCATGATGCTTTTCGATTGCTGCAACAAGACGGAACTTTTCAGCAAGTTCATGGAATCCTTCTTTTTCAGCAGTTTCTGCAAATCCGCTGTACATATCGGTCCATTCATAATTCTCACCGTTGGCAGCATCTTCAAGGTTATGAGCTGTATCACCAATACCGTTAAGCTCTTTATACCACATTTTTGCGTGTTCTTTTTCGTTGTCAGCTGTCTTTAAGAACAACGCCGCAATCTGCTCAAATCCTTCTTTTTTTGCCTTTGAAGCATAGTATGTATATTTGTTTCTTGCCATTGATTCACCGGCAAATGCAGCTTCAAGATTTTTTTCTGTCTGGGTACCCGCATACTTATTTGCAGGCTCTGCTGTAACAGCTTTAATCTTATCGCCCGTTGCTTTGCATAATGGACAGATAATTTCTGCGCCTTCTGCTAATTCGAATTCTTTTCCGCACAATAGACATTTGTACTTGTTCATCTTTGATTACCTCCGTTTATATAAAATTATATTTAAAAGCCTTTGCTGCTTTTACAGTATTATAAAAAATAGTATAAAAAGGAAATGCAGCACACTTCCAATG
>JAGAJK010000027.1 GCA_017626145.1 Clostridia bacterium | reverse complement strand
CACTTGCAAGCTTTTCCGTTGATGAAAACAATAATGTTTTTTCATCACTTGACGGATGTCTTTACAGTAAAAACAAAGATGTTTTATATGCGTATCCTTTAGCGAAAACTGTCGATTCATTCACAATTCCCAACACGGTAACCACTATCGGAGCCTATGCAATAAACAGTGGTTTTTCTGATTTTCCGTTCAGTAGCATTACTATCCCCACAAGTGTTACTAAAATTGATTCCTACGGAATATATAAGGTTTACGCTACACCAAAGCTTGATGTATATTATCTTGGCTCAGAAGAACAATGGGGTAATATAAGTTTTACCACTACTAATACAACGGTTTTCAAAGATTCTTCGGGATATACACTCTATTTTTCCGGTGGCGAATCAGAACCGGAGCCTGAGCCCGAGCCCGAAAAGCCCTGCGGTGATAACCTAACGTGGAAAATAGAAAACAATGTTCTTACCATTTCAGGAACCGGTAAAATGTATGACTTCGGAATAACAGATTCTACCCTTCCACCGTGGGGAGATTATATGAAGAATATAGTAAGCGTAATCATTAATGAAGGCGTGACATATACCGGAGCAAATGCGTTCAGGAATGCATCAAATCTTAAATATGTTTCGCTTGCCGACAGCGTGACAAAAATAGGTAACGGTTGTTTTCACAGCTGCAAAAATCTCGTAACTTTAGACTTAAATAATGTTACCCATATCGGTAATAAAGCATTCAACGGCTGTTCTTTTGCGTCCGTTGACCTTTCGAACGTAATAAAGATTGGTGAAAAAGCTTTTTACATGTGCGGCGACCTTTACAGAATAACTTTAGGTGACGATTTAGTTTCAGTAGGAAGCAATGCTTTCAACGGCTGTTGCATTAGTTCGCAAATATATTTCGGCAAAAGCTTAGTTAGCATTGGAGAAGATGCGTTCTACAATAATGAAACTTATTCTTTTAACGTTCATCCCGATAACATATATTATACATCCGTAGACGGTGTTCTCTTTAATAAGGATATGACTACACTCTTAAGGTATCCTCCATATAAAGAAGATATTCAGGTATATTTTATTCCGGATACGGTAACAACGATTTATGATTATGCATTTTATAACAACGAATATCTTATGGATATAGCTGTTCCCTCAAGTGTAACTAAAATAGGTGAAGATGCCTTTTCAAGCTGCGAGTGGCTCACGAATATTTACTATTATGGTTCAAAAGAAGAATGGAAGTTAATAGAAAAGTATGAAATCGGCAGTTCTCTTTCAATCAAATATGTTGTAAGCAACCCCGATATTACCTACACATTAGAAAACGGCGTTCTGACAATTAAAGGAAATGGCACATTATCGGATTATACAGATGTAATTCCTGCTCCATGGTATCCATTTTCTGAAAGCATCACAAAAATCATTATAGAAGAAGGAATAGAGGCAATTAAGGGCCAACCTTTTATTTACCTGAAAAATGTTGAGGAGCTTTCTGTTCCGTCAACACTTAAAGAGTTTGGTAGTTTTGTATTTTATTACTGTACAAAACTAAATGCTATAACTTACAACGGAGCAAGGTCAGATTTTTCGGCTATAACTGTTGGAAGGAATAATGAACCATTTGCAAATATTGAGCCAATCTGCACATATGTTTATATACACTATGACGTAAACGGCGGAGAAAATACGCCCGACAGCATTAAGGTTCCTTGTAATACTTCGGTAACTTTATCTGACATTATGCCTCAGAAGGCAGGTTATATTTTCATGGGATGGTCAACACAATCAGGCGATATATATGCCCCAAGGGAAGCTTTTAATGCAGGTGATGAAGATATTACTCTAAGTGCAATCTGGAAATCAAACATTTCATTGGAAGTCAATATTACAAACGGAACACATATGGTTACACCTGTAAATGTGCCATCCGGCAGTTCGATTATTTTTGCATATTATAATGGCGATACTTTGTCCGAAATGATTCCTTACACTTATACAACAGAATCTGCCATTCCTTTTACTGCAACAAAATCGTACGATAACATAAAGATTTTTGTGTGGAAAAGCTTGGAATCATTAGAGCCTTTGTGTGCACCGATAACAGAATTTTAAAAATTAATATTATTAAAGTGTAACGGTTTTATAACTGTTACACTTTTTGTATGCCAACTTTAACAAATTGTCTCATAAATTCAGCAACAACAATATATAAATTAGTATGAGCAAATTAAAGGTATTTATTTTGAACACATTAACATCGGTTATAGCTTCCATTTTGTTTCGTATCGCATTTTTGTGGTTCAACATTTTTGTTTCCAACAAAGTTGGTGCTGAAAGTATGGGGGTTTATTCCCTTATTATGTCGGTATATACAGTTTTAATAGCTATATCCGCATCGGGACTTAACCTTGCCGCTTCACGGATTACCGCTGAAGAAATTGCACGTGGGAACGATAAAAGTGCCATTAAGAATGTATATAATTGTATTACTTTCGGTCTTTTATGCTCCTTTTGTGCCTGTGTAATTATTTTTACGTTTAACGAACCAATAGCAAAAATTCTGCTTCACGGTAAAGTACACTCGTCAACCGTAAAAAAGCTTTGTATAAGCCTGCCGTTTATCTCTGTTTCTTCAGCAATTTCAGGATATTTTACTGCAATAAGGCAAGCATACAAAATGTCGCTGGTACAGTTTTTTGAAAATTTTTCAGAAATAGCAGTTGCCGTAATATTACTTAATATTATTCCTCGTGTTGATGCTGACGGTATTTGCCTTATTCTTATTTTAAGTAATGCTTTTTCAAAAATTCTTGCATTTATTATACATATTTCACTTTTTTATATTGAAATTAAAAAGCCGAAATCTGTCGGAAAAGGAACAAATACTATAAAAAGAATGTTTAAAATAGTTTTGCCTGTTGCCGTAAGCTCGCATATAAAGTCTGCCCTATCGGGGCTCAAGCATACATTGGTGCCTTTAAAGCTTGAAAAATATACCAACAATTGTGGAGCTGCCTTAGGAGAATACGGCAAAATCAACGCTATGGCTATGCCGATTATTACTTTTCCCTGTTGTTTATTTACATCAATTGCCAATCTCCTTGTACCTGAAATAGCTTCGCTTTGTGTTTTAAAACAAAACAAAAAAATCGCTGCTATTCTTTCAAAAATTCACAAGTACACCATAATTATTTCGGTGTATACAATAAGCATACTTATTTTATACGGCTGTGAGATGGGAGATATTTTCTATAAAAACAGAGCAGTCGGAAGATATATAATGTACCTTGCCCCGATTATTCCTTTTATATATTATGATTGCACGGTGGATGCTGTTCTTAAAGGAATTGATAAGCAAATATGGGTAGTTCTGATTAACATTACGGACACGATAATCTGCATTATATTAATAAACTTTATTTTGCCTGTCATGGGAACAACAGGATATATATTAATTATCTATATAAGTGAAATTTATAACGGAATTACAAGTAATTTAATACTGAAAAGAAGCTTAAAATACAAAACAGATACAGCAAATTCAATAATTAAACCTGCTGTATCTGCTATAGTTTCTGCTTCTGTTTTAAAGCTTTTTAATCTTAACACAATTTCATCCTTTATTGTATTTTCGTTTTTATATACATTAATACTGTTTATACTCAAAGCAGTAAAAAAGGATGAAATTAAAATTATCGCAAAAATGTAAGATATGCTTTATATGCCATATAAATATCAAATTTCGAAGCTATTTCAAAAGGTGAATGCATCGAAAGAAGCGGCACACCGCAATCAATTACATTCATACCGAGTATTGCAAAGAACTGTGCAACAGTACCTCCGCCACCTTCATCTACCTTGCCAAGCTCACCAACCTGCCATATTACACCGTTTTTCGTAAGCTTTGATGTGATTTTTTCAACAAATTCAGCCTGTGCTTCGCTTGTACCGGACTTACCTCTGGCTCCTGAATATTTCATAAGTGCAACACCGCCGTTAAGGTAGGTTGAGTTATTTGCCTCAAACACCTCAGCAAAGTTGGGGTCATATGCTGCTGTAACATCGGCTGAAAGACATTCGCTGTTCATAAGCGCTTTTCTTGCTGTAACATCATCATAATTTTCGTCTGTCATTTTGGCAAGAAGTGCCACGATGTTTCCGAAAAATGCAGACTGCATACCGGTTGAATCGCTGCTTCCTGTTTCTTCTTTGTCAACGAGGTAACAAATTGCCGTTTTCTGCGGTGCATTTGCCTCGAGAATAGCTTTAAACGCAGTATAAGCACAAACTCTGTCGTCGTGACCGTATGAGCCTACCAGGCTTCTGTCTATACCTATATCACGAGCCTTATAAGCAGGAACAACTTCTATATCAGCACTTACAAAATCCTTTTCGGTTATTCCGTATTTTTCATTTAACAGCATCATTACATTAAGCTTTACTTTTTTTGAAACCTTTTCATCGTCTACAGGCACTGAACCGATAATTACATTTAATTTTTCACCCGGAATAATCTTTCTTGCTTCTCCGGACATCTGTGCATTTCCAAGATGAGGCAGTATATCAGAAATGCAGAAAACAGGGTCATTTTCATCTTCACCAATTGTGATTCTTACCTTTTCCCCATCCTTTTTAACAATTACACCGTGTATTGCAAGAGGAATTGTAAGCCATTGAAATTTTTTGATTCCGCCGTAATAATGGGTTTTGAAATACGCTATATCGCTATCCTCGTAAAGAGGATTTGGCTTTAAATCAAGACGAGGTGAATCTATATGCGCGGCAATACAGCAAACGCCTTCACTTATAGCTTTCTCACCCAAAACACCAATTAAGATGGCCTTTTCTGTATTCTTTATATAAAATTTATCGCCCGGAAGCAGAGTTTTATACTCACCAAGCTCCTTAAACCCGTTTTTCTTCGCTTCCTCTTCAAAATAGAATGCACATTCACGCTCTGTTTTGCATTCTGAAAGAAATTTTTTATAATCCTCGCTGAATTTAAAAGCAGCTTCATTTTCCTTATGCTCTGTCTTTTCAAAACCGTTTCTTCTGTCAAGCAACAGTTCCTTTTCCAGCTTTTCAAATTTTGATTCTGACACTTTAAACACTACCTTTCAATGTTTATCTTACTTTGAATTTTGAATTTTTTGCTTCAATTTCTATGGTTCGAAAACGTGTTTTTATCCTTGCCTTAAAGCTTATGTTTTCGGGAACCCACGGTTTAACCATTCCTTCCTTAACATTACCCATATCAAGTCCAAGAATACCCTCTACAAGAAAAACGCCCTGCGCTTCTGCATTCATTCCTTTTTTGAGCTGTTGGTAAATCATATCAACGCATCCCGCCTTGAGCATTGCTTTTACAAAGCTGTCAGCACGCTCAAGCTTTATTTCCCTGCCTTCAAACGCATTATTAACTATTGTTTTAATTCTTCTTTCATTCTTTTCATGTAAGGATATAATTGCTGCTATATTTGCATCCTGACCGCATTTTTCAACAGGAACACCACCAAGCAAGCCATCACAATACAATCCGTTTTCCTCGTTCCAGAATTTTTCCTTTATAAGCTTTAAAAGATTTTTATGTTTCGACTTATAATAGGTATATTCCTGTATCGCATCAATTCTTTTAGTTATTTTAACTACACTCTCTATTGTATGTACATACATACAATTAATTACTGTCGGTGAAAAATCAGGGACATCAAGTCCTGTCAGGAGCCCCTCCTCATTTTCGAAATTGGTAATCCAGCGAAGTGTTGAAACAATTCTGTTTAAGTATCTTTCAAAAAGATATGTCTCATCTGTTAAGTCGACTAAGTCGCCAAAGGATGAAATCCACACCAGCGAATCTCTTACCATTTCAACTGCCTTATTATGGGACAAAACCGATTTACGGTATCCTCTTTCATCAATAAGCTCTGCATATTTTATTATATTACGTTTCAAATGAACGTCGTCACCTGATATTATTGAGTACGCCAGATTCTGCCACCTGTCGTCCCTTAAATGCCACACAGGTTCACAACCGTCATAATCAACAGTTTCTGTCATATACAGATTTTTTATACCGCTTTTTATATTTTCGAACATATCACAAAATTCACGATCGTCACTCGTAAAATCCATAAAATAATCAAAGCCGTATCGGTCAGCAATCATATCAACACTGTTGATTTTTATAGTTTTGACGTGATTACGTGCTATTATCATAACATACTGAAAAATACAGTCGTCAAAGCGTGTTTCAAGAATATTTTCACCATTTTTCAGCGTAAAGCTTGCAAGCCCGCACATTCTGAATATTCCGTTTTCAAAACTGTTGCCGTATACTATATCGATTACGTCCGAAGAATATCCTTCGCAATTAATCACCACTCTGCCTCTGCGTACTTTACCGAATTTCATCACGACATAACTCATTTTCCCTATTTCACAGGGCTGTATTTCGCAGGACGAGCCTACTACGTACATATCGTTAAAACGACTCATTTCAAGTTCTTCGGTTATTCGTTCAAAAATCCCTTCCTTCTGAGATTCAGTACAAACAGATGCCGAAACGATAGCTTTTGCAAAGTGTTTCTTTTCAACCAAGCCATCGGTCATTCTTTTTGTATGATTACTTGCCGGAAATTCGTAAAGCTCTTCTGATGCATTGTGCCAATGGCTGTCATCATAATCAAGACTTGTCCAGCTTTCATCGTAGCGTCTGTTATCAAACACTTCAACACAACCGCCATTAAGACTTATTTTTGGTGCAAAACGGTCATACGCATCACAAATTTTTGCTTTTGTATTTCTATCTGAAGAAACTATCATTTCTTCCCCGTTAGTTCCAGTTATTTTACATTCATACAAAAGACCCGGTCTGTCGTTCTGACAAAATACCGTATCATAACCGTAGTGCAACGCTAAAATTGCAATAACATTAAAGCCGTTTACAAGATACCCGTTTATGTCTATCTCATCATATATTCTTGCTGAAGTGAGCCCGGAATACAGAGTTCTTTTTACAAATCTGCCGTTTATATAAAGACACATTTTAGAATCGACCATTACCTTCATCTTTGCCATTGCCGGTACAAAATCGATACGGAAGGTTCTTCTGAACATACAAAATGAATTGCAATTCTTCCACGGTAAATACTTATTATTTGTGTCCGACCATATGAGGTGTGCCTCGGCAGGACAAATCAAACTTGTTTCTCTCTTTTTAAATCTGTAATCTCTGTTTGATATCATAATTCTTTGCTGCCTTTCTGCCGCATAGCGGCGTCTTAAATGTCTATCCAATAACCTACATAAATAAGATTAAAGCACCTTTACATTGTTTTTCTTTGCTTCATCAAGAAATTCCTTAGGAAGCTTGCCGTCGCTTATAACTATATCTACATCCGAAAGTCTTGCAAAGGTATATGGCAGATTAATGCCGTTTTTATAGCTGTCCATTAACACAACAACCTTTGCTGCTCTTTTAATAATAGCCTTTTTAAGCTGACTGTCATTAATATTGCCGCAGGAAAAACCGTTGTGCAAATCAAATGCCGGAACACCAATAAACGCAATATCTACATTAACATTTTCCATAAATTCAACTGCACCGGCACCTGAAACTGCCAGATTATCCCTGTTTATTTCTCCACCCGTTAAGTTTACAGTTGATGAGGTTGAATACACAACCTCCATAGCAACATTCGGAGCTGAAGTAAATACATAATAACGCTCATCCGGAAGCATTTTAGCAAGACACATAGAGGTTGAGCCTGCATCAAGAAAAATTGAACGCTCCGGGCTTATAAGCTTAACCGCTTTTGCAGCAATTATATTCTTTTCGTCAATATGTGTAAGAGTTTTCTTAAGATACCTTTCCTCCTGCGCACCTATTGACAGAAATTCAATAGACTTTGCTCCGCCACGTGTACGGATAATTTTGTTCTGAGATTCCAGATAGTTAAGGTCACGTCTGAGCGTCATAGAGGAAACCTGAGGAAACAGATTCTCCAGCTCATTCATTGTTACCTCACCTTTTGACTGGATATATGAATTTATGTCTGTTCTTCTTTTTTTATTCATTATATTCTTCCTTTATTGTTCATTTCAAACAACCGAATTGTTCGTATACAACAATTTTAACATAAAAATAAATACTCGTCAACAGAATATGACGAATATTTATTAATATTTTTATTTTTTTCCTAAACGGTAAGTATATAAATTTTTATAATATTTAACTTTTTTCAGGTAGTTCTTGGTTTCAGGATAAGGGATTTCGTTATCCTCATCAATTTCCCTCTCTACAAAACCTTCACTTATCCATTCATTGACACGGTTTATACCTGCATTGTAGGCAATTATCGCAAGGTCCTGTGAACCGGTTTCTTCAATCAGATAAGAAAGGTACCATACGCCAAGATTTATATTTGTTTCAGGGTCATATACATTATCCAAAGAAAATGTTTCCCAGCCCATTTTCTGTGCACACCATCCGGCTGTATCATCCTTAAGCTGCATAAGTCCTTTTGCAGCTTTGTTTGATGTCGCGTTCTCGTCGAAATTGCTTTCGGTTTTTATTACCGCATAAACAAGCTCTTCCGACACATCGTATTTCATACATGCGTTTTCTATTTCGTTTTCATATTTTACCGGCAGCATAAAATCAACAAAATGCACAAAAATGACTCCAATGAGCAAAACCACAAAAAGCAGTGTTATTAATTTTTTTGCCAACTCTCCACCTCCTGCAGCTGTAAAGCTAAATCTGTTCCATCATTTAAAACCTCGAGATGACACCTTGAAAGATATTCTGAATAATCGTTCTGAGAATTAATTCTGTTCAGTGCCTCCTCGAGTGTTATACAGTCACGCTTCATTATTCTTTCAATACGCTTTTCCTTATTACACGTAACTAAAATAATTCTGTCACAGATTTCATCAAGTCCCGCCTCAAACAAAAGCGGAGCATCTATAATACTATTTTCGTTTTCCATTGCTGCCTTTTTAATTTCTTCAACAATGTATTTATGAGTAACTACGTTTAATGCTTCAAGGGCGTTCTTATCAGAAAAAACAAGTGTACCAAGCTTTTTCCGGTTTAAGGAGCCATCGTTATTTAAATATTCCTGGCCAAAGCGAGAAGCAAGCTCAACAATACAAGCTGTTCCTTTTTCAGTAACAGCTCTTGCTACTTTATCTGCATCTATAAGAAAAAATCCGTACTTTTCTACAAGATAAGCAGAAACGGTAGATTTTCCCGACCCTGTAGGTCCTGTTATTCCTATAACCATAATAAATCCTTCTATTTAGTTTCAAACCAACTGTTTCCGCTCTTCATATCAACCTCAAGCGGAACATTTAGTTTTACTGCACTTTCCATTTCTTCCCTGAGTATTTTTCTTACCTGTTCTTCTTCTGTTTTTAAAGCATCAATTATAAGCTCATCGTGAACCTGCAAAATCAGCTTTGACTTTAAATTTTCCTTTTTAAGTCTTTTATAAACCTTAACCATTGCGATTTTTATAATATCTGCTGCATATCCCTGAATAGGGGCATTCATTGCCACACGTTCTCCGAAGGAACGGAGATTAAAGTTTGAAGCTTTAATTTCGGGAATGTAACGTCTTCTGTTAAGAGGCGTTTTTACATAACCGTTTTCCCTTGCAAAATCAACTGCACCGTCAAGATAATTTTTTACTTCAGGGTAAGTTGCAAAGTAATCTTCAATATACTTTGCAGCTTCCTTGCGGGTAACTTTAATATCTTGCGCAAGACTGAATTCGCTTATGCCGTAAACAATACCGAAGTTTACTGCTTTAGCTCTTGAGCGAAGAAGTGGCGTTACCATATCAAGAGGCATATTAAAAGCCTTTGATGCAGTCATTTTATGAATATCAACACCTTCGATAAAGGCTTCCTGCATATTTTCATCACCTGACATTGAAGCGAGAACCCGAAGCTCTATCTGAGAATAATCAGCATCCACTAAAATATGCTCATCATCGGAGGCTATAAACATTTTTCTTATTTCTCTTCCGATTTCCGTTCTTACGGGAATATTCTGTAAATTAGGTTCGGTACTGCTTATTCTTCCCGTTGCGGTTATCGTCTGATTAAAGCTTGAATTAATTTTTCCTGTCTGTGGATTAATTACATCGTATAAACCGTCAGCGTAGGTTGACTTTAATTTTGTAAGAGTGCGGTACTCCATAATATATTCTATTATATCGTGCTTACCGGAAAGCTTTTCCAAAACCTCTGCATTGGTGGAATAACCTGTTTTAGTTTTTTTAACGGCAGGCAGTTGCAACTTTTCAAACAAGATCACCCCAAGTTGTTTTGGAGAATTAATATTAAAAGTCTCCCCTGCCATATCGTATATTCCGCTTTCAAGAACCATAATTCGTTTTGCAAGAAATTCCGAAAATTCGTGAAGCATATCACGGTCAACCTTAAAGCCTTCAATTTCCATTGAAGCAAGAACAGTCACCAAAGGGAATTCTACGTCGTACAAAAGCTCTTCCTGCTGGTTTTCTTTGATTTTTTCTTGTAATACTTCTTTTAGGTCTTTTAATATACCAACTCCGTTTTGCTTATCGGAAATTGTTTTTCCAAGGTATTCTTCGCATAAATCGGATAATATATATTCATTTTTTGTAGGTGCAAGTATATAAGATGCAATTTCTGTATCGAAAAAGTTTCCGTTATAATCGATATCAAGGCTGTTTTTTAAGAATACTATATCCTTTTTTATGCCGTGAGAAACTTTTGATATGCTCTCATTTTCAAATATATTTTTGAGTATATCTGTGTATGCTATAGTTTCAAAAGCATTTTCAAAGGTTTTAAAATAAATTTTTCCGTCCTTGAAAAACACTATTTCTTTTAACTGCTCATCAAAATCCATCAAATAGATAAATTCGTCTGTCTCAAAATCCTTTTCTGTTGCCTCAACAACTTCAAAGGTTGCTGTTTCCTTTTGCTTCTCGATACCTGTTCTCTCAATTATTGACTTTAATTCAAGCTCATCTAAAATATCAAAAAGCTCGCCCTGATTGTAAGCATTTACTGTCATATGGGAAATTTCGGTCTCAAGAGGAACATCCCTTACTATTTCGGAAAGAGTGTAGCTTAAATATGCCATATCCTTTCCATCCTCAATTTTAGTCTTTTTAGCACCCTTTAAGCTTTCTGTATTAGCATAAAGATTATCAAGACTTTTAAACTCTTTAATAAGCTCAAACGCACCCTTTTCGCCTATTCCGGGTACCCCGGGAATATTATCGGAATTATCACCCATCAGAGCCTTTACCGAAATAAATTCTTTCGGTGTTACGCCGTATTTTTCGAGCACGGCTGAGGCATCAAAATCTGTTGTTTCGGTTCTGCCCATTCTGGTTACAATTAGTTTAACAATCGTATTTTCGGAGGCAAGCTGTAAATCATCCTTATCGCCTGTTACAATACGGCAAAGGATATTTTCGTCCTCACATTTTTTTGAAACAGTTCCTATAATGTCATCGGCTTCGAAGCCTTCACATTCAAGAATTGTAACATTCATTGCCTTCAGTATTTCTTTTAAATAAGGCATCTGCTGAGCAAGTTCCTCAGGCATACCCTTTCTCTGTGCTTTATATTGGTCATACATTTTATGACGGAAGGTTTTTGCTCTTAAATCAAAAGCAACGGCAATGTAATCGGGCTTTTCCTCTTCTAAAAATTTAAAATAAATATTCAAAAATCCGTAAATGCCGTTGGTAAATACGCCCTTGGAATTTGAAAGCATTTTAATTCCGTAAAAGGCTCTGTTAATTATACTGTTACCGTCAAAAATCATTAATTTTTTCATAATTCACCTATAAGTTTTTGAATGCAACTTTCAAAATTTACACCGTAGTGAATATCGCCGTCAAGAGCTTTTGTTGCTTTAATTGCATCTATTACAAAATCAACAGCGATACGGGTTGCATTATGTATAGTTTTACCCGAAATGTAACTGCCTATAAACGAGCTTGCAAAAACATCGCCCGTTCCGTGGTATGTTTCGTTTATTTTTTCGTTAAAAATGTATTCGGTCTTTTCGCCGTCGTAAACAGCGGCTCCCATTGTTTTTTCATCAAAGGAAACCCCTGTTAAAACTATTTTCCCGTTGCAGATTTTTGAAAGCTTTTCAATTAATATATCAATATATTCTTTATCAAAAGGAGCTTCTTTATATTGAGTATCTGTAAGAAAACAAGCCTCCGTTATGTTAGGTGTGATTACATCGGCACATTTACAAAGGGATTGCATTTCGCCTACAAATTCATAATCAAAGCCTGCATAAAGTCTGCCTGAATCTCCCATTACAGGGTCAACTATAACTTCGGTTTTATCCGATGAAAAATTATCTATTATAGCCTTAACATCCTCAACCTGCTTTATTGAACCAAGATATCCTGAATATATTGCATCAAATTCAAGATTCATACTTTTCCAGTGATTTGTAACCGGCATTATATGTTCGCTTAAATCCTTAAAATGATAGCCTGAAAAACCGCCTGTATGTGTAGAAAGAATTGCCGTAGGCACGGGACAGGTTTCTATTCCGCACGCCGATAAAACAGGAAGTGCTACCGTAAGAGAGCATTTTCCGAAGCAGGATATATCGTTAATTGCCATTATTCGTTTCTGTTTCATTTTATTACCTCATTTACATTCTTTAATTGTATCACACCTGTACATAAAAAGCAAGATTTTTGAAAAGATATCATTAAAAGAAAGGTAGTGGTTTCCATAAAGAAAATTGCTTTTTTTGACACAAAGCCCTATGATAAAATATGGTTCGACAAATATAAAGAAGAATTCGGAATTGATATTAAGTATTTTGATGTAAAGCTCACATCAGATACAGCTGTTATCGCAAGAGATTTTGACGGTGTATGTGCTTTTGTTAATGACAGAATTGACGAATTGACAGTTAATATTCTTTCTGCTTTGGGAATTAATATTATTGCAATGCGATGTGCAGGATATAACAATGTGGATTTAAAAGCGGCAATGGATAAAATAACCGTTGTAAGAGTACCTGTGTACTCACCTTATGCAGTTGCAGAGCACGCTGTTGCACTTTTACTTACATTAAACAGAAAAACTCACCGTGCTTATATCCGTACAAAGGAGCATAATTTTAACATCAGCGGACTTGAAGGGTTTGATATTTACGGCAAAACAGTTGGTGTTATAGGTACAGGAAAAATAGGTCAGACATTTATTGATGTAATATCAGGATTTAAGCCAAATATTATCGCTTACGACCCCTACCCTGTCAAAGATAAAAGCATTAACTATGTTTCTTTAGACGAGATTTTTGAAAAATCCGATATTATTTCACTACACTGTCCCTTAACAAAGGAAACAAAAAACATTATAAACAAAGACAGCATCCGAAAAATGAAGGACGGAGTTTACATTATAAACACATCCCGTGGTCAGCTTATAAACAGCGAGGATTTACTTGAGGGAATTTTGTCGAGAAAAGTCGGCGGTGCAGCTCTTGACGTTTACGATGAAGAGGAACACTTCTTTTTTGAGGACTTTTCCCAGGAAATAATTCACGACGAAACCCTGCCAAGACTTATTTCAATGCCAAATGTTATTATAACCTCACATCAGGCATTTTTAACAAACGAAGCTTTAGAAAGTATTGCCAAAGTAACTCTTCAGAATCTAAAAGACTTTTTTGATAATAAAGAAATAAAAAACGCAATATCTTACAAAAAACAATAATTTTTTCAATAAAAACTGCGTCAAAAACGCAGTTTTTGTCAATTTATGAACGAATTTGACGAAGAGTTTTTGTTGACTTTTACATTTAGTATGAACTATAATGTGATCGTCATAAAATGACAAAACAGTACTGTTCAAAAATCACGAAAGAAGGGAATTTTATGAAAAGAATAATAACTTTTATGTTAGTTTTCACAATGATTTTATCTGTGAATCATAATGTATACTCTAACAATATGGTAACAAAAATTGACAACATAGAAAAATATGATATAATGGTCTCATAAGAAACAGAAGAAATCGATGATACCGTTCTTTCAACAGAGGGCAACTCACCAAGTAATGTTTCCTCCCCTGAAACTTCGAAAGAACTAATTGATTCAAATCCGGAAGTAAACCTGTTTCATGAAAAAAACAAAAATATTGTAGTGTTAGAACCGATAGTTACCGAAACTACTAATGTAAATAAACAAAATAATATTCTTATAAATGGTTTAACGGAAGAAGAATTTGAAAAACTAATGCGTCAGGCAGAAGAAGAACAACGCGCCAAAGAAAACGTTGAAGCTATACAAATGTTAAATAATCTTGCCACATCGGAGGACAACAACATATATCTCTCCTCAGGCTTAATCGCTTCAGATTATTTCACTCATGCAATACTTTATTCAGAAAATTCGGGATATACCGAATATCTTGACGGAACTCCCAAGACTGTCAGGTTCATTTTTGATAATTTTACATCACACTCTGTCAGATACACTCCGATTATAGTTGAATATAATGGTTTTGGTCAAATGCTACGTTGCATAACAGCAATAGAACAAACAGTAAATCCAAATTCACTTTTAGTTTCCGAAATTCCGGACTACTCTTTTTCAGATGACTGTAGCTATGTTAAATTTCTTATGCTAAATATGAACACTCTACAACCATATTCATATGCACAAGCATTTTACGAAGGTGGCGATATGTACAGTTCTAATCAACGTCATTTATCATATATAGACGACATTTCCAAACCGATACGTGGAATTGCGAACAACAACGATATCGATGGTCTCTTCTTGTACATTCCGCAAAGCGGTAATTATAAAATAGAATGTACCTGTACAGGAGAAGAACCTAAAATGACAATGCTTGATCTTGAAGTAGGATTTGTGAAATTAAATGCAAGCAAAGAATTTAAAGTAAATATACAAGCCGGATATTATTATTTATATCTTATGTACGGCTCCGGTCATTACACTGTTACAATAACCAACATTGATACAAATAACTCCATACCCGTAGTATCACCGAAAATCCGAAACGATTCAAGTTTTATTTACGTAAACCATCCCGAATACATCACATACTATGACATTGTGGATCAAGCACCTTTTGAAAAAACAAAAATATTTGAACAGAAGAATGTTACAGGGAAAAACACATTCTACGAAACCCATATTGCCTGGTGGGGTAACGGGAATTACCCTACCAAAGATTTTTACATAGATGTAGATTTTTATAATCCGTCAAATGAGGCTATAACTATAAACATATCAGATCTTGCTTACGGAACATTACTTGAAAACAGTGTTTTTTATATAGTTCCTAACAATTTAGACTTCACCATTACAGTTGGCGCCGGAGAGCATTATCTGCTTTTAGGTCATTCTCCCGAAACCTTTTACCAATCATTATTATGTCCTGAGCCATCCAAAAACGAAAATGGTGCATATACAAATTTTACCAAACTCGCAATTCTATTTGATTTTGAGGTTATGGATAGCAAAACCGTTACTGTAAGCTCCCTTGCCGCATCTGATGAACTTTTCTTAATTTTAGAAGGTGAAAATCGAGTTGGTCCACCCGGTAGTGAAATAAAACCCGGGGATATAGACACAAATTTTAAAAACCGTGAAAATGAACATGATATTCACCATAAAGCTAAGGGAATTGCTGAAAATCAAGGTGCGTGGATTGATACAGAACTGACTTTTGAATTTACCGATTCAACGCCTAATGGCACATTACCGGTATACTATCAGGACAAGGAATACCCCGCCGGAGTAAAAGGTCCCGGAGATGTATGGATGTCCCATATAAGCCCAACCTTTGATGTCTATTCGGCATTTAAATATTCAATGCCGAACAATCTCCACAAATTCGTATATACAAATTCGGACGGGAAAGAATTTCATTTTGACATATTTCATAAGGATCTACTAAATCTTGACTCCTCGGGAGCTAATGCAAAAATCGACGATAATGTGCTTGAGGACTTAAAAAGAAGTGTTGAAACCGGCATAAAAGCAGAAAGTCTGCCGCAAGAAGGCAGTGTAAATCCATTCTTGTCTTTAGGTGAATGGGGTACCGCATATAAATACAAAGTAACCTTCAGGAACAACGGAACATCCGCAAGAAGGGCTACGGTGAAAATCACCGGTTTTGATGAAATGCTTATAGGATATCGCTTTGATGAAAGCTCAGAATATACTACAGGATATTACAGAAACAAATGGGCGACAAACGGTACATGGGTCAGCGACATTACTTCGATAATTCCACCGGGAGAGGAAGTCATATTTGATATAATAACCCTTTGCTGTATAGGAAAAGTAGGAACAACATATAAAGCCGAACTCAGTAATACATAGGAGGTAAAATAATATGAAGAAGGCTATAACTGTTTTAATGTGTTTATGTGTATTCTTTAGCTGTTTTATTCCTGCGTCTGCACAGGAACAAGAGGTTAAGGGGCTTCACGAAAACCTTGAAGGGCTGTGGATGAAAAATAATTTTTCGGAAGAAGAATTAACAGCTTTGGATGAACACTATACCGAATACACCTCAAGCTACTTAACAGACATATATATTCCATTGGCATTTAAAATACCTAAAAACAGAACCTCTACGCCAGAAGAGGAGTACGAGCTTTTAATGCACGAGGCTGTTCTTGATTACAATAAAGCTGTTAAAGTAAGCTTGCTTAATACAAAATATTACTACAAACAATACGCAGAAAATGGTACTTTCGGATATCTTTTAGACAATTATTACTGGTATGTAAAGAAAAAATATATTTGGAACGGTGACCAAAATTTTGAAGCAAACGGAAATATTTTAAGCTACTATGCATGGAATCAAAAATATCCAACCGGATATCCTATGTATTTATCTGATGAAGCCCTTGATTTTCTTCGCAATGAAGAAAAAATCAAAGCTCTTATTCTTGAAAAGGGTAAAACCGAAGTCTCGGATATAAAAATATTTTGTGGTTTAGACCTATTCCCGATATTATACGTCAATTGTAACGGAAATGAGTATTTTATGAAATTAGATGAAAATACCGGTGCCAAGCCTGACGGTCAAAACCTGCATAGTGTTGAGCTGTTTGGACTGTACTCTGCCGAAGAATTCTGGGGTGAGCTGGATAAAACTCCTAAATTAACCGAAGCGGCAACCCATTCAGGTCAGTTCGCAGAAAGAGCAAGACAAATAAAAACTACATTTACCAAAGAAGCTGAAGCACTGCAGAGTCAAGGACTTTTGTACGGCAATGAAAAAGGGCTTGATTTGTTAAAGCCGTTAACACGAATTGAAGCGGCGACAATACTGATAAGAGCTATCGGCATAGAGAACTCTGTAACGCTTCAATCGGAGGAAGTTTTTTCCGATGTTCCCGAAAGTCACTGGGGCTACGAAACCGCCCTTATTGCTGCACAGGAAGGATTAATTTTAGGAAACGGTGACGGAACTTTTTCCCCTGACAAGCAAGTAAGTGCAAATGAATTTGCAACAATGATACTTCGATGTAGTAACATTGATGAATTCAACTGGGAAAACGCCCTTGAAATCCTAGTTGAACAGGGAATCCTTACCGATACTGATACAGAAGATATGTCTTTCTTCACAAGAGGTGATATGGCAAAAATTATTTACGAAGCACGAAGTAAAAAACTGATAAGCAATTAACTCCTTCTAAAATGCTTGCTATACCTACCTTTCAAAAAAAGCAAGCACCCCCACGAACAAATCGTGGGGGTATTAATTCATCTTCTGAATATTCCCTCTTTAGGGGAACAACCCATAGTTTTAGTATAGGTTTTATAAAAATTCGAATAGCTTTCGAAGCCGGAAAGCTCGCTGGCTTCTGTTAGGCTTTTACCTTCAAAGCAAAGCTTTTTCACACTTAAAATGCGTTTGTAGGCAACATAGCGGTTTATGGTATAGCCGGTATGCTCACGGAAAACTCTGCAAAGATGATATTTTGACAAAAACAGCTTTTCGGATATTTCATCAAGACTTAATTTTTCCGAAAGGTTTTCGTTTATGTAATTAATAATTTTCTCAACGGTTATATTGATTTCCGCTTTTTTGTATTCAGCGGTTTTTCCGTATTTATTCAAAAGGTACAAAAGCTCGATAAGGCAGGAAGATTTTACTGCATCGTCACCCTTTTCATCATTGTATTTTTCCATACGTTTTATTATGTCATACAATTTATGCTTATTTATTACAGAAGAAGATATTAAATTTCCTCTGCCCGCAAGACGGTCTTCAAAAATACTTCTGTATTCCTCACATCCGTAACGTTCAAAAAAATCAAGACGAATATTTATAACAACTCTTTCGTATTCGGCATCGGCATACTGTGTTATGTTATGGAGCTCGTTGTTACGCATTACCATCATATCCATAGGCGACAAATTATATTTTGCACCTTCTACGGTATAATGGGCTCTTCCCCTTACAAACAGCAGAATCTCATAGGAATTATGTGTATGAGGTGAATGAACGGTTTCTTTTGAGCATTTACTGCTTACATGCTGATAATCAACACCGTGCCAGTTACCTCTGGATATCATTTTATAGTCGCTCATTTCACACCTCGCTCTAAGCTTCGCTTTTGTTCATTTTACCAAAAATGATATTGGCAAGGATAACTGAGAAAATACCTGCAACTAATTTTCCTGTAAGCACAGGTAAAATATAGCTACTGTCAAATGCCATAGTAAAGGCAAGATGGCTTCCTGCTATAAAAGCGCCGGACACGGCAAAGGCAGAATTTACAACAATTCCCTTTTCATCCATTTTATCCATCATTCCGAAGGCTGTTGCACTTGTAGCAAGGGTGGAAACGACACCTATTACGGAGTTTTCGTTCATTCCTGTCTTATTGCCTATATATTTAAGAGGTTTAGAAAGCAGCTTTGAAAGAATATACATAAACGGAAATGAGCCGGATAACACAATTGCTGCGTTCATACAAATACTTGCTCCCTCTTCGATGGTTGCAAGACCTTTAACAATTTCATAACCTGTAAGAAATCTTATAATTCCCAAAGTAAGACCTATAGTTATAAGTGCAGTTATAAAAATGCCGAAAACTTTAAATATTTTTACACACACATCGGGAAATTTCAAAAGTCCGAAGCCGATAACAAGTGAAAAAATAACCAAAGGTAACAGATTGAGCATTAACGCACCAAACGGTATTTGGCAGATTATTCCCGATACTATACATCCTAACGGAATAGTTACGATACCGCACAAAAGACCTAAAAGCAGTTCTTTATGCTGCTGTTTTTTTACTACACCCAAAGCAAATGGAATAGTAAAGGAAATGGTACAACCCATCATAGACGAAACAACAAGTGCATTATAAAGTCCTATCTTTTCATCAGATGCCATTGCAGTTGCCAGAGGTGCTCCCCCCATATCGTTTGCAAACAAGCTTGCCGGTACAATTGATGCATCTATATTAAGTACATTTACCAAAAACTCAGAAATCGGTTTCATAACATCCGCAATAAGTGGCGAAATTATTATCATACCAATCATCGAAAGTGCCATTGCACCCAGCAGATTAAAGGCTTTTTCAAATTCCTTTCCTATGCCGAATTTGTTTCCAATTATTTTGTCAATCGCTCCGATAACAGAAAATGTTACTATAACGTATGTAAGATAATTCATATTCTTCTCCAGTTTATCAGTTTCTTTTTTGCTTTAATAACCAATCCATCAACTCATCACCTGCACCATACAGGAAAAATACCAGCGGATATCTTTTGTTTTCGTCATAATCTTTTGGTAAATATTTTACATAATTAAAAATAAATACTTATCAGATTTCCATACATGTTTTGTGTACATAAATAATTCTCCTTATATAAATTATGTTTTAAAATTAAAATCAAATAAAAAGACAATATACTTTTTATGCTCAAATAACAGACCAGCCATTTGGATTGTTTTTCGAAAATTTATACAAACCAATATCTGTTCCCCATAAATCATCAACATAAAAATTTCTTGAAAAATAAAAGTAGCCGTCACCAAGGGAAATCATACCTGTTGCACCATACAAAAACTCTATACCCCAAATTCCTGTTACTTCGTCCCTTTTCCCCACTTCTGCAAGCTGCATAACTTCACCGATTTCATCTGTGTTTATAAGCTTTTCTTTGATTGCATCCTTTTGCATATCAACTACGTACATAGGATAGTTGGGGAACTCCTTTTTTTCGCCTTTATAAACCGCCATAAACATACATTTTGTTGCTTCATCATACTCAAGATTCTGCACGCCGAAGGTTGTGTTGCCCGTATATACAAAATATTTGCTATCAGGTTCTTTAGGCCCCTGTTTGTGCATATTGCTTTGATTTAACGGCTTTGCAAATTCATTCCATCCTTCGATGTCATATCTTAAAATCACCTGATAATCATTATCTTTTCTTTGTGTATCACTATAAATTCCGTAAGCAACATACAAATATTTCTTACCTTCACAATTTCCCGGAACAGGTGCAAAAGTAATACCATCTATACCACTACAGCCATATCTGTGTCCTTCTGCTTTATAATCATCCAATACTTCGTTTAAATGTACGGCAACCATAATTCCGTCATTTTCTGCATCCATATCCAAACGGTTAATTTTTTCAACATCAAACGCAACAACATAAAATCCGTCTGTTATATCAATGTCATTATCAATGCTTTTCAGTATTCCACATCCGATAACATCGTGCTTATACTCTAATGACCCGTATACCTTACCGTCTTCATAATTATATGCTATGCAACCCAAATGTCCTGCCAGTCCTGTTACAGAACCGATTATATTACCATCCATATCAGTCTTTATAAAAGATGTTGTGAATGAATAACACATATATTTTCGTTCTTTATCTACCGCTATTCCCTGAACATGTCCGGTTGCGATACCGCTAATTTTAATATTATTTTTGAACATCATATATTCCACCTTTCTTTTATCAGATTTTATAATAATTCTGACTTTATCTGTTTCTTTTATGCTTTAATAACCCAATTATCTCCTCTTTTCTCTGCACTAAGCAATTGCTTAAGCAGAGAAGTGACCTGCTTACTTACATCTGTTCGGACAACAGACCGGCCGTTTAGTTAATTATCACTATGTTTTGTAATAATTAGTCAATGCATTATTTACTGGCCTAAAATTATATTGACATCCTTTACAATATCCCTCAGTTTTCTGTCCGGATTACAAGTCAGCACAGAAAGAAGCTTATCACAATCACACGGTGAAAGAAAGGGTGCAACTATCCGTCGGAATTTATTCGCAATCCATTCATAATCAACACAATCGGTCGCTTCACCGTCTGCGGCATACACCTCGCTTCTGAATGATGCTCCGTTTTTAAGAGTAAATTCCACCCATGCAAGACGTTTTTCGGGAAATTGACTTTCCATTTCAGGATCAACCTCAAAGGACAGTCTATTCATCATATCTGTTACTCTCTCATCACCAAGTGCCGCATTGCACACCTGATTATAGCCAAGTTCTCCGTGTACAATAGCTGCCGCAACCGGATATGCAATATTATACTGTGCTTCATCCGTATCATTGGGAACTATTTTGCTCAATCGTGTAGCGGAATTAAAGGTATGAACCTTTACACACTCAATATCTGTATAAGCAATCCGATTATCTCTCATCAGGTCAATGCTTGCCTTAATAGGCTGATGAGCCCAACGACAACAGGTATACGGTTTAAAATACAAATTCATAATCTCGTAGGTTTCCCCAAGTGAATCTAAAAGGTTTTGGTATTCCGGTAATTCCAGCAAGTGCGTTTTTGCCGTTTCGCCGGCAAGCGTATCAAGTACGGCGAGGGTACCAACCATAGCGCCGAAAGGTACTCCGTCTTTATTCATCGAAGGATATTCCACAGCCCGCATAACAGGCACCATTGGTGCATGAAATTCTGCCATTGAAATTGCCGTATTAAGTTGCTGTCTGTTTAAACCGAGAATTCGTCCGGCACCGGCTGCCGTAGCAACAGCACCATAGGTACCGGTGCTGTGTAAAAATTGATAGTGATCCTGAATAGCAAGACCCATACGCACCGCAACATCATAGCTGACAACAACAGCGGTCAGATATTCTCTGTATGTAATATTTTTTTCAAGACCTGCTGCCATAACACCACCAATAAATGAAGTGCCCGGATGCCCTTTAATCATATTATGACCATCATCGATATCAAAAGAGTTAGATGCGTGTCCCATAGCAAAAGCAGCTCCAAGGAAGCTGAATCTTCCATCACAACCTGGTATTTCAATGTTGCCGGGTTTCATCCATTCTGTCAGGCGTCTTCCGTTTTTAAACTGTTCTCCTTGGCTTCCCAGTATAAGTGCCGTCATCAGATCAATTCCGCATACAATTGCGCGCTTTTGAACCTCATCAGGCAGGTCTTCCCATTGTGTTTTTAATACATAATCCTCAAGCTTGTAATTGGTAATAAACTCCATTATAGCTCCCCCTATAAATAATATCTTAAATCTTTAATATAAATTAATTTATCACATCAGGAAACAATAAAAAACAAAATTTTCTTTTTCCTATAACCATTTTCTAACTGTTACCGTGAGAATACTGGATTTTCTCGCTCTCGTTACCAGGAGTAAAAATGCTTGTTTGCAAGGGCATTTTTACGACGCCGTCAATATTGCAAAATGTACGAAGTACATTGGCGACTTTAGTCGCAAAGACTTGCTTTGCAAGGCTTGTTGCATATATTATAGTATATGCAAATATCAAAATCGGCAAACTATTATATTAAATTATATGAAACATCTCGTTAAATTGCAATTTATCTAACTAAATATCACTTTCAAATCTGCAAGAGTATCAATTACCCAATCCGCAATATTCTTCCCCAAATCAATATTCTGATATATTGATAATCCCTTTCTAATCCAAACAGTTTTCATACCTAAAGCTTTTGCTGGTATGATGTCATTATCAAGTCTATCTCCAACCATTACTGTATTTTGAAGCTGGCATCCTGCTAATTCAATAGCCTTTTCAAAAATCAACCTATCGGGTTTTGCAATACCGAGTTCTGTAGATGCAGCCACAACATCAAAATACTTTAATAGTCCCCAGTTTTCTAATCTTTGTGTTGTTCCTACAGATTGATTTGCAATGATACCTAATTTGTAGCCTCGTTCCTTTAGTTTTTCTAAAGTGTCCAATGCATCTTCAAATGGTATTTCATCCTCTGAATGCCACGGTGTTTTCTTTAATCCAAAATACTTAATTACTTCTGAATTACCATCAAATCCTTGTTTCGCTAATTCAATTCTTTTATCATCAAATACAGAAAATGTGATGTCCGTATTCTCTATCATTTCTCTTGCTCTATGATTATAGGCTTCTGTTTCATCAACAAGTGTTGAACCAATATCAAAGAAAATCCATTTTGCATACAAATAAATCACCTGATCAAATTCTTATTTATTATTTTGACAATATTCGACACAATTTGACTTTTGTCAAGTCAGAAACAAAGATTACAGTTACGTTTTTGGGAAATTAATATTGCAGGTTATTGGTATTTAAAGTTTCTATTCTGTTTCGACACTGAAAATGCTCATTTTGCCGTTTTTTACGCGCTCGGCAAAATCTGTTTCGTTCATTATCGGGTTTTCAGACTGCATTCCTGCGAGCTTTTTTTGTGCTTTTCCTCTATGGTTATCGGAGCCGGCGAATTCAATTAATTCATAGTTTTCGGCAAATAATTTTGCCATTTTATTTTCAAGCTCGTTTCTGCAGGCGTTAATAACTTCAACACCGTGAATTTGTTCGGGGAAAAGACGGATATGGTCTATATAAGTTGCAGAACGGAAAGGATGAGCCTGAATTACAAGTGCTCCGTTTTCCGCAAAAAGTGAAAGCTGCACACTTTTTTTCATATCCGTAATTTCAGGATGCGAAAGATACCATTCTTTGTCCAATCCGTAAATTAAAAAATCGGTTCCCTTGTATGAGGTTTCAATACCTGAAAATACCCTTATGCCGATTTCCTCTGCCAACTTTAAACCTTCTTCGTAATCGGAAAAATAATAATTAATCATATCTTCGTAGGAAGTTGTTCTGTCAACATTACTGTTGCCGTCAATAAAATGGTTGGTTATAAAAACTCCGTCATAGCCCATTTCTTTATAAAACTCCAGACTTTCACGAACACTTGCTTTTGCACATTTACTTACAGGAGCAGTATGAAGATGTGTCTCGTATTTGTACATTTAGGTCACCTCAAACATTTTGTTAATTATTTATTTTTAATACAAAGCTTTAGAAAAGCATCGCACAAATCAAAAATAAAACAGCGATTATAAATATGGCAATTGGTATAAATTGTACGGCAAAGCTAAATTTGCTTTTTCCTCTTTTTCTTGCAACAACAGAAGTAAATATACTCACTATTGATGCTAAAGGTATTGATAGTCCAATATAAATTGCAATATACAACAGTGCAAGTTTTGTTTGTGTGAATCCGCTTAGGTTATCAGCAAAAAACACTGTAAAAACGCCTGCAATTGACATTGGTATATATATCACCGATAGAATTATATTGAACACTACACCCTTTTTATCAAGCTCATTATATTCATAATCTTTCTTTTTATGGATAAAAAAGGCTATTACAAATGCAACAACTGCTGTTATTTTAAAAATATCTACCAAAGGCATATATTTCCTCCTGAGCATTGCAACAATTTACTTAATATGCTCATTATAACAGATACAAACAGGATTTTCAATAAAATTGTCGTATTCATATTATAAAATTTATATTGATATTAAGTGTATAAAGTAGTACAATATAAAAAAGGCGGTGAGAATGGTGAGGATTATTGAAATAAAAAACAACAAAAAGGAATATTTAGAATTACTGCTTATTGCCGATGAACAGGAAAGTATGATTGACCGTTATCTGGAACGAGGTACTATGTATGTACTGAAAGATAGCGAAGTAATGGCTGTTATCGTTATTACTGACGAAGGAAACGGAGTTCTCGAAATAAAAAATATTGCAACCGTGCCAAAGTTTCAGGGTAAAGGCTACGGCAGATATTTAATTGAATTTGTGAGCAATAAGTATAAGGATAAATACTCTGTGCTGCAGGTTGGCACAGGTGATAGTCCCTTAACCGTTCCATTTTATGAAAAGTGCGGATTTGTACGTTCCCATTTAATAAAAAACTTTTTTACAGACAACTATGACCACCCTATTTTTGAATGCGGAAAACAGCTTATTGATATGATTTACTTTAAAAAAGACCTTTAAAACAACCCGTACGAGTAAAACTCATACGGGTTGTTCTTATATTTCAAAGGCTTCAGGACATAATCCGGCTGATATGAAATCATCATTTCTTACAGTATCACCGCCAAAACCTGCTGTACGCATATATTTAAATAATGGGTCAATTTCTGCTGATACAGAACCTGCATTTTTTCCCATATCTTTTAAAATCTGTCCATCAGGAGCAACTATCATTGAGCAACCACCATGCTCATCATCGTCCATAGAAAACGAAGAACGGGCAACGTAGGCGTTACAGCGAAATGCTGTAAGCTTTGCCTGGGCTCTTATAATATCTGTTCGTTCGCCTCTCTGATAACCGGGAATTAATATAATATCAGGCTTAAATTTCGCGATATATTCAATCTGTTCATTAAAATAAACATCATAGCAGGTCATAAATGCAAAACGTATACCGTCAAGAATGCAGGTACATGCTACCTTGCCGTTTTCATTACCCGGTACAACGCCAAGCTTGATTTCCGATGGCGGAAGATGCTGTTTGTTATATACAAATGCTACTTCCCCTTTTTTATTAAACAAATATGTACTGTTTTTAATTTCTCCGTTTAATCTGTGTAACACATTTACGGCAACATAACAGCCTTTGTTTTTGGCGACCTTTGATGCCTCAATAAGCATCACTTGTGCACGGGGCAATGCATTTAATTCACTTTCAACATCGGATACGCCCCCTGCGTTTGAATACTCGGGAAGAACAATAAGTCCTCCGGGAGTTGCTTTGTTAAGCTCTTCAATCAAAAACCGTGCTATCTTTTCATCGGGATTTTCGCCTGCAAAATATGAAGGCTGTGTTACTGTAATATTTAACATTTTTCTCTCCTTTTGCTGTTGTTCAATAAATTCAGTGTCAAAAATTCACAATACTGTTACAATTCATTATCCGTAATCCGAATCAGTATTTCTTTTTCCCTGACATTATCATCATTTTGTCGGCATTTGGTTCGATTTCGGGCTTTACAACTTTATTTTCCCATTCTTCGGGAGCGAATTCCTCCATAGAAATTGAAATTGCTTCCTGTGGACAACCCCAGTATTTTAAAAACACTTCGTTAATTTCTTCAACGACTTTTTTCTTGATTTCCTCATCCTTTGGATAAGCTTTTATAGCAATATACGGCATAATATTACCACCTTTCTTTTATCTTGGGAATGACCCGTTATTTAAATCAACGCAAAAACCGTTTATATATTCCGGTGCGTCTGTTGCAAGCCATACAATGGTTTTTGCGATTTCATCGGCTTCTGCAAATCTTTTCGTATATGTATTTGCTTTCATCATATTTTTTCTGTCTTCGGGAATTACGTTCATCATATCGGTAACTGTAGGTCCCGGAGCAACGGCATTAACGGTTATACCCTTTGGTGCAAGAATTTTAGCAAAGCTTTTTGTTGCATTAATCAAGCCTGCCTTTGAAACACCGTACCATATATCAGGGTGCCCAATCTGCCCTGCAACAGATGTTACACTTATAATTCTTCCGCTTCCCTTTTCAATCATTTTTTCCGAGAAACACTTTATAAACTCAATAGGTGCATACAAATTAACATTCATAAGACGTTCCTGTTTCTCCATTGGGTATTCGTTATATGGCAGAGAATACATAATTCCTGCGTTATTTACCAGAATATCCGCACCTGAAATTTTTTCACAAAGTGCTTTAATTTTCGAAACATTGTTTATGTCAAATTCAATACATTCAACATTTTTATTATCTTTATATGGGAAATTTGCAAAGTCACGGGCAATAACCGTAACAAAATAATCTTTTTCCAGAAACATTTTTGTACACGAAAGACCGATACCTTTATTTCCGCCTGTTATAACAACTTTTTTCATACGTTTTCTCCTTAATTAATATCTGAACCCGTTTTGGGACCGTGTTTTTACGCTGCTGCTTATCCTAAAAGCACATCGGTTACAAGCATCACGCAAAAGCCTGCCAAAAGTGCGTATGTAGCTCCTCTTTCACCGCCGTGTGCGTGGGTTTCGGGAATCATTTCATCACTTATAACGTAAAGCATTGTTCCCCCTGCAAATGCAAGCGCAAAAGGAAGTATTGCCTGAGATACGCTTACTGCAAAATATCCGATTAACGTTCCCACAACTTCCACAAGTCCTGTTGCCATAGCACAAATAAATGTTTTCTTTGGAGTAACACCTGCCGCAAGCATAGGAGCTATTATTACCATACCTTCAGGTATGTTCTGAAGTGCGATACCACCCGCTATTATCAGCGCCTGCGTCGTATCTCCCGAGCCGAAACCCACCCCTGCTGCGATACCTTCGGGCAGATTATGTATTGCAATAGCTGTTACAAACAACAAAACCTTACTTAAGTTTGCATTATTATGGCTTTCGATTTCACTTCCCACAAGCCTATGAAGATGAGGAACGAGCTTGTCGATAAGATTAAGACAAACTGCACCGACAAAAATTCCTGCTACTGTAATAACAAGACCGAATTTTCCTCCATATTCCACAGACGGCATAATAAGTCCTAAAACTGCCGCTGCAAGCATAACTCCTGCCGCAAAGGACAGTATAAGGTCGGAAAACTTATGGGACATTTTTTTAAATATAAAGCCTATAAGCGAACCAAAAACTGTTGCTCCACCGACTCCTAACGCTGTAATTAATACTAAATTCATAATTTCACCCTATTAACAAAAATCCCCGTGCCGCGACAAAATGACGCGGCACAGGTATTTAATTATTCTTCCGAAAAGTTGTCTTTGCCTACGCTGCAAAGAGGACATTCGAAATCATCCGGAAGGTCTTCAAACTTTGTTCCGGGAGCAATTCCTGCTTCCTCGTAGCCTTCAGCCTCGTCGTAAACCCAACCGCATACATCACATACATACTTTTTCATTTTATTTACCTCCATAATAATTATTATTTACAAAGCTCTTCTGCAAGTGCATCAAGCTGTTTTAAGCTTTCTTCATCAAGTGCTGACATAATTTTTACATCATTTTCGGCGTAAGTTAAATTTTTGCTTTTTTCAAGCATCTGCTTCATAACCTTTGCAGCAACAGGTGCCCAGCTTCCGTTTTCGATAAAGCCTACGGTTTTATTCTGGAAGTTACGCTCGGTAAGATGGTTGATAAATTCTTTCATAAACGGGAAAATATCGTTGTTATAAGTTGTTGTTGCAAAAACGATTTTACCGTATCTGAATGCGTCTTCAACAGCTTCTGCCATATCCACTCTTGCAAGGTCATTTACTGCAACCTTTACACCCTTAGCTTCAAGCTTATCCTTAAGGAAAATTGCCGCTTTTTTGGTGTTACCGTAAACTGAGGTATAGGCAATTACTACGCCTTCTGTTTCGGTTTTATACCCTGACCAGATATCGTAAAGATTGATATAATAACCAAGATTTTCCTTTAAAACAGGACCGTGTAGTGGGCATATTTTTGAAATATCAAGTGCTGCAGCTTTTTTAAGAAGTGCCTGAACCTGTGCACCGTATTTCCCCACAATTCCGATATAGTATCTTCTTGCTTCGCAGGCCCAGTCTTCTTCAACGTCCAACGCACCGAATTTTCCAAAGCCGTCAGCGGAAAATAAAATCTTATCCTTATTATCATAGGTTACGATAACCTCAGGCCAATGCACCATAGGAGCGGTAACAAAGGTTAGAGTACGGCTTCCGAGAGAAACTGTATCACCCTCGCCTACAACAACCTGATTTGCAGTAAAGCTGTTACCGAAAAACTGTTTCATCATCATAAATGCTTTCGCAGATGAAACGATTTTTGCATCAGGATAAGCTTCAACAAAATTCACAATACTTGACGAATGATCAGGCTCCATATGCTGAACAATAAGATAATCAGGCTTTCTGTCACCTAAAGTATTTTTAATATTATCAAGCCATTCATCGGCAAAACGGGCATCTACAGAATCCATAATCGCAATTTTTTCATCAATTACCGCATATGAATTATACGATATTCCGTTTGGCACAATATACTGACCTTCAAACAAATCTATTACGTGATCGTTTACACCTACGTACTTAATTGTGTCTGTAATAATCATTTGTATTCTCCTATATTTTCATTTTATCTAATTTTATCACAAATTATTAAAATATTCAATACTTATTACTATATTTTACTGTCTGCTGAAATTGTAAATTCTGTTTAAAATACTATTTTCAGTTATATCCATATTTCTTCCAATCAGCACATTTCAAAAATATCCTTTATAATTTCATAGTCAAGTTCAACAAAGCTTTTAATTGTTCTTTTCTTGTTAAAGGTACAGAGAAGCGCCATTTTTTCTGCGTTTTCGTTACTTATTCCTATCTCCTTTAATGTAGTTGGCATACCGAGGGATTTGAAAAATTCTTCCATACATTCGATGCCTTTAATTGCACATTTTTCGTCATCTGTTTCTTTTACATTCCATACATTTCTTGCGAACTGTGAAAATCTTTTTATATTGTGTTTATAAATATATTTTGCCCAGGCAGGGAATAAAACCGCAAGACCTGCACCGTGGGCAACAAAGTCAAATTCACCACTCAGGGCGTGTTCAAGCTGATGAACAGCTAAATAATTTGCTCTTCCGCACCCTGTTAAATCGTTATGTGAAAGGCTTGACGCCCACATAACCGTTGCTCTTGCTTCATAGTTTTCAGGGTCAGTCATTAAAACCTTTCCTGCATCAATAACCGATTTTAAAATGCTTTCAGCGATGCTGTCAGTAAGAGGTGTGTCATCAACAGGTGTAAAATATCTTTCCATTGTATGAGCCATTATATCAACAATACCGCAGGCAGTATTATATTTATTTACCGAATAGGTAAGCTCTGGATTGCAGATTGCAAACTTACATCTGTTAAATTCACTTCCGTAGCCACGCTTCATATTAATGCTTAAATCAGTCAAAACGGCAGATGCACTCATTTCACTTCCAGCCGCAGCAAGAGTTAAAATGCAGCCTACGGGCAATGCTGCTTTCGGAGTTTCCTCACCCGATGAAAATTTCCACACGTCAAAATCGCACATTGCACCTGCCGCCGTAGCTTTTGACGAATCAATAACACTTCCGCCGCCTACAGCAAGAATCATTTCAACCTTATTTTCTTTGGCAACCTTAATTGCTTCTCTTACAAATTCAACCTTAGGGTTTGGTTCTACCCCACCCATTTCGATAACTTCTATTTCGTTATCCTTAAGAGATTTCATAACTCTGTCATAAAGACCGATTTTTTTGATGCTTTCCTTGCCGTACTGCATCATAATGGTCTTATAGCCGTAGTCTTTAATAATTTTTCCTACTTCGTTTTCCTTGTCTTTTCCAAAATACACCTTTGTGGGTGCGTAATAAATAAAATCGTTCATAAATGTTTCTCCCTTTTATTAACTTAAAATATACCGTTTTCCATAGATTCGTAAATGATTTTTGCCATGTCGCCACGGGTGAATAAATCCATTGCCGTGGTATCTTCTTCGGACAAAATCCCTTCGTTTATTAAGATGTCGAGGGCTTCCTCCCAGTTAAATTCTTCTACAAATTGAGCATCCATATCCGCTATTTGTTCTTCGGTAAAATTATTTTCAAGAATTATGGCATTTAATTTTTCGTGCAAGCCTTCAACTTCCTTCGTTTCTGCCATTGCTGTTATGTTTGCCGTAAGCACACAGATAACAAGCACTATTGATATAAGCTTTTTCATAGCAATAATTACCTCCATTTTAGCTTCAGTTATTTAAACTGCGAGGGGGATTTTTTTGTTTTTGATTTTATTACGCGGGACAGGTATTTTGCATCGCCAAAGCCTGACTTTTCAGCAACCTGACTTACCGAGAAATAGCCGGAGCGGAGAAGCTCGAGTGCGTAATCGGTTCGTAGTGAGTTTATATATTTAAGGGGTGTTGTTTTATACACTTCTTTAAAGGTTTTTCGAAAATACGTTTCGCTCGTTCCGAATATTTCGGACAATCTGGCAACAGAAATCATACTGTCGGTAAAATTTGTATGCAGATATTCCATAACACGGGTCATTTTGTCAGTCTTTTTAAGGCTTGCGTTAATAAGGTCATTTTGCATATTTTCAAGAATTGTGTAGAATACAGAGGTTGCCGCATAGTAATAACCGTGGGCTTTATTATTCCATATATCATACATCTTTTTAAAAAGTGTATTGTAAAGCTGGGGTGTCTGCGGAACATAAGTAAATATTTCTTCGTTTTCCATCTCTTTATCGGTTTTAAAGTGAACAACATAAAGATGCTCGTAATTATGAGAATGGTAATACGGAAAGTCCTTTGGTACAAAGCTTATACTGTCACTTCCTGCATTCCAGACATTATCACCGTTTTTAAACTGTGCACTCCCTTTTATACGAAATGAAAGGGCGTGAAAACCACGTCCGTCAGTATAACGCCTGCTTTCATTCCAGGAAAGCTCGTGAACAGAAAGTATTTTAAACATAAATGGAGACTTATTATCAAAAATCATATTATCACCAATATTAGAATAGCACGAAAACACTTGTAAGTCAAGTTATGAAATATCCACCTTTTAATTATGAAATATGAGTTTACTATATCGGTACATTTTTATATAATGAAGTTAAATAAACCTACGGAGGGATAAATATGTCAATTAAGCACACTGCCGTAAGCTATTACGGCTTCAACTACGTTGAACACGCAAAAGAAGATTTTAAGGAAATGATTGAGCACGGTTGCGATACCGTTATTCTCGCTATTACAGAATTTGATATGGACTTCTGGTTCCCTAATATCAATAATATTGTAAAGCTTGCTCACGAAATGGGACTTCGTGTTCTTGCAGATACCTGGGGTATCGGTAAATATTTCGGTGGTGAACAGGTTAGCTTATTTCTGCAGAATAACATTCACCACAGACAGGTTTCAGCTTACACAGGCGAAGTATTGAACGCAGCTTGCTTTAATACAAATTCTTTCAGAGATTATTTTAAAAGACTTTGCGTTAAGCTTGCAACAGATACGGAAGTAGACGGATTTTTCTGGGACGAACCACATTACGCATACCCGAAATCCTATGCATCAATTACAGGCGGTGCAGGCGATGACTGGGCTTGCCGTTGTCCCGAATGCATGAAAAAGTTCGAAGAATACTATGGCTACGAAATGCCCAAATTCATGAATGACGATGTTAAGCAGTTCAGATGGAGAGAAGCTCTCTTTACACTTTCAGACACATCAAAAACATTAAAGGAATTTAATCCTAACCTTGAAATTACCTGCTGTGTTCACGCAACGCTCAATTCATACTATGTAACAGAACTTCGTGGCTACGATAACTGGGATATGGTTGCTTCATGCCCTTACTTTGACGTATTCTCAACAACAATTATCAACTGGTCACTTCCCGAAAGCTTCTTCAGGGAAATTACCGAAAGAACTGTTGCTATGGCTAAAAAATACGGCAAGCAGTCAGAAAGATGGCTTATGGGTTATAATAAACGTCCCGACGATTTCTCACAGATTGACAAGGTTGTTGATATGTATGAGGAATTAGGCGTTGACAGACTTGCAACCTGGACATACCGTGGCGGTTACGGTACAGTTGTTGCAGCAAAAGACCCCATTGAATTATGGGATAACATCGGAAGAAACTATAAGAGGGTTCTTAAAAAATGATTACCGACAGATACTTTAGTGAAATTACCAAAACACTTGAGAAGATAAAAGACACGCAAAAGGACAAGATTTTAAAAGCTGCTGAAATTGTTGCGGACGTAATAAAAAATGAGGGAATTATTTACATATTCGGTTGCGGTCACTCTCATTTAATCGCTCTTGACTGTTTTTACCGTTCAGGTGGTCTTGCAAATGTAAGTGCAATTTTAGACACCGACCTGATGCTTCACAACGGTGCAGCCAAAAGCAGTAAAATGGAAAAAATGAGTGGTATTGCGGAGAATGTTCTTGAAAGATACTGTCTTACCAAAAAGGATGTTTTGTTTGTTGTTTCAACATCGGGGAAAAACGCTGTTCCCGTTGAGATGGCACTTGAAGCAAAAAAACGCGGCATTAAAAATATTTCCGTTGTTTCTTCGGCATATTTCGATGATAAAAAAGATACGCACCTTCTTTATGAAGCAAGCGATTTCTTTATTGATAACTGCGTACCTCACGGTGATGCGGTTATGGAAATTGACGGAATTGACACCAATATGGGAAGTATTTCAACTGCGGCAAGCTCGTTTATCTTGCAGTCTGTTATTCTGGAGGCATCAAAAATTGCAGCTGACAGCGGTTGCAGAGTGCCTGTTTATATGAGCGGAAACGTTGAAGGCGGAAGTGAATACAACAAAAAGATTATAAAAGAATTTCTTCCTAAAATAAAGCATCTTTAAGAAAGGATAACGCTTATGGCAAAAATTGCGGTTATAGGAATATGCGGCAATTCCACATTTATGACAGTTGACCATTTCCACCAAAACGGTGAAACCTTAAAGGCTGACAGTATTTTTACCGAGCTTGGCGGAAAAGGAATAAATCAGGCGGTAGCAGCAAAACGCTTCGGTGCAGAGGTTTCCTTTTTAGGAGCAGCAGGCGCTGACTGTATAAATTCGTGCAAGGAATTTACAACGAAAAACGCCATAAACGGCTTCTGGGTGAAAAAAGAAAATGAAAACACAGCAAGTGCGTTTATTCTTACCGATAAAAACGGTGAAAACAGAGTAACCGTTTACCGCGGTGCCGAGCTTTGCATTGATGATGTTGAAATTTTTGAAGATGAAATTAAAAGTTCAGATGTTTTGCTTCTTCAGAATGAAGTACCTGAAGCAGTTAACGAAAAAGCAATAGAAATTGCAAATGAAAGCAATGTAAAGGTTATATTAAATCCTGCACCTGCAAGAACTCTGAAAAAAGAGCTTTGCGACAAGATTTATCTTGTTGTTCCCAATGAGCAGGAAAAGGAATTTATCGGTGATGCTGTTTTGGAAAACTGCATTACTACGCTTGGTTCAAAGGGGTGCCTTGTAAATGGTGAAATTATTCCTGCCATTAAAACAAATGTTGTTGACACAACCGGTGCAGGAGATACCTTTTGCGGAGTTTTAGCAGTTTGTATTGCTGAAGGAATGGATTTAAAAACATCTTGCGTAAGAGCGGTTACGGCATCAGGATTAAGTGTTTCAAAAAAGCACGTAATCGATTCTATACCAAAAAGAGAAGAAGTTGAAAGGAGAATGAAAAATGAATGATTTCGGATATTTTGAAAGTTTGATGGAGAATTTCCGTCAGGTTAACGAAACACAGTCTGAAAACATAAGAAAAGCTGCATCACTTATGACAGATGCCATCGAGAATGACAGACTTATAAGTGTATATGGTGGCGGTGGACACACAACTCTTTGTATGGGAGAAATGTTCTTCCGCGCAGGCGGACTTTCAAATATTAACCCTATTATGGAAACAGGTCTTTCTGTTTTTAATCAGGCGCTTAAGTATTTAGAGCTTGAAAGAACTGTTAATTACGGAAGTGCAATCGTTAAATACTATGATCTTAAAAAAGACGATGTTCTTATAATTTTCCATAACATAGGAATTAACCCCGCAACTATCGATGCAGCAGAAGAAGCTAAAAAGAGCGGCGTTAAGATTATCGCCATCTCAAGCTCTTTCTGGCAGAATGAAATGCCTGAGGATCACTTTATAAGACATCCCAACAAAAAGAATTTGTTTGACTATGCGGATGTATGCATTGACGACTTTAACCCTGTTGGTGATGCGGTTGTTAATGTTCCGGGACTTGATACTCCAATTGCTCCCGTTTCAAACATAATTGATTTTTACATTGCTCATCTTCTTGAAATTGAAACTGTTAAGCAATGTATTGACCGAGGTCTTACCCCTCCGGTATGGTCAAGTGCAAATACACCCGGCGGCGACGAAAAGAACGCAAAATATTTAGAAAAATACAAACCAAGAATTAAAATGTTATAAGGAGGTTAATAACGTGAAAGTTCCTTTCACATTATTAACCCGGCGGATTTAAATAGCCCGTGCGAAATTTTCTTTGCTATAGCAAAGAAACGCACATGGGCACAAATCTCTTATCATTCCTCGCCATACGGATAAGAGAAATTTAATTATTATATTTATGCCGACGTATGGCGGCGGAATGGAGATTCATATGATAAAATTACAAGAAAAGCTTGATTTTCTTCTTGATAAATATCAGGTTGAAACAAAGGCTGTTATTAAAGATTTAAACACCGTTACAATTGACGGCAAGGACATCTCTCTTTTATCACACAGATACCAGAGACAGTTTATAGAACTTAAAAACATCGCTTTAGGCGGAACTTTGGTTGGCATAAGTGTTATGAGAGTTGCAAGAATTATTGAAAAGGGTGAAGACTTATACAAGGCTCTTTACCGTGAGCTTGACTTATGTCAGTGGATTTTAAATGATGAAATCAAGCAGATTACTGTTATGGAAAACGGTAATGTTTTAAATGCTATCGCAACAACTAAATCAGACATTGTTTGCACAATTGAAGTTTCAGCTACATTGAAGAAAGGTGAAAGACCTATCGAAAAACACGAGATTATTTCAGAGCGTGGCATTGCCTGTGACGTAGTTGTTGATGCCCAGCTTAAGCAGGACTCAATTTATGTTTACGGAACCGAAAATAAAAAGTATACAGATGTAGACTTTGAGCTTTACGGTCTTTCAATTGAAGAAATTGCTGTTGTAAGAAGTGCTTTTGCGCTTGCTCAAAAGAAAAACTATGACGAAAACATTGCTGCTGATAAACAGTTGAACAATCTTGTTCAGGCTGCTGAAAAATCTGCAAAAAATTGTGAAAGGGTGGTGTTGTAAGAATGAAGCCATTAAAAATTGCTATGATGAGTATGACTCACGGACATACAAGAAAATATTATCAGGTATTAAAGGAAAACCCGAAGCTTGACTGGGTTGCTGTTTCAACAGCTAATGATACCGTTAAGGAAATCTTTTTAAACAGTGTTGAAGGTATCCCCTGCTACGACAGTGAAATCGAAATGCTTGATGCACATCCCGAAATTGAAGCTGTTGTTCTTGCCAGCGAAAACTCAGATCATTTAAGACAGATGAAGCTTTGTGCTGAGAGAGGAATACATATTCTTTCAATGAAAATTCCTACATTTGATATGGAGGAATATGACGAAATGATTGAGCTTGTTGAAAAGAACAATCTCGTATGTCAGATTGAGCTTGAAATGCATTATAACCCCGTTATTTTAAGACTTAAAGAGCTTGTTAAAAACAATGAAATCGGTGAATTAAAATCATTTAACGCAACTAATATCACACTTTCACCTGTATGGGCATTCCCATGGCAGGGCGTTCCCGAAAAAAGCTACGGAAAGCGTGTTCAGATTAAAGAGGGTGACCACAGATTCCGTGGCGGTGCACTTTGCGATCATCCACATATCTTTGATATGATAAGACATATGACAAACAGCGATTTTGATACTATTTATGCCGAGGTTGCTCCAAACATCCGTCCCGATCTTGAAGAAGAGGATATGCTTTCAGTTATCGGTAAAATGAAAAACGGCGTTGTATTCTCCCTTGACCCATCCTGGTCAAAGATGGAGGAAAGACTTCCTGTTCCCGGTCCAGGCTGGGAAGTTTTCCCAAAGAGAATGGAAGTAAACATTACTTTAAACGGCGAGAACGGTTCTGTTATGGCGGATTGCTTCGGTCCTAACGTATACCACAACGGCTGTCCTAACGACAGATACACAGTTCAGTACACCTACTTCGATGAATGGGTTGGCTTAATTGACGAATTTTATGACAATATAAGAAACAACAAATTGCCTCTTATTAACTTAAAGTGGCATAAGAAAACCATCGAAGTTATGAACGCAGTTTACGAAAGTATTTCAACAGGTGCTCCTGTAAAATTATGATAAATAATGGGATGTAAAAAATCATTGATTTTTTACATCCCATTATTTATTTTGTTCTTGTTTCTTTATTATTTACGCACAAACCCAACCTGGGCGCCCTCTCCTTCACCGCCGAAAAACTCGCTGTACAGTCCCGAATTGGAAACAGGTTCATTTTTAGCATATAAATGTGAGGTATCCCCCATCTGCTTACATTTAAAAACAAATTCACCTTTAACTCTTTCTTCGGTTATAAATTCTGTAACCGAGGATGTGGGAAGAAACATAGTCTGCCACAAAAGCACCGGTGAAATTCCAGTTAAGTGAGATGCGATAACCATTCCCACCGCAAAATGGCAAAATAGCGCAATTGTATCGTTATTATTTTCGCCCTTATAAATAATATTTTCCCTTTTGGCACCGTGGTTTTCAAGTAATTTATCAAGATTTTCTGTTACATACTCATATTTTAAAAGCATATCGGAAGATGTATACAAAGAGCTTTTTTCCAGAGTATGTATATCAAATATTCCCTCTTCATTTTGCCAGATACGGGGAAGCATATTCCAGGGTATTCTTTTTTCGTCATTAAGTATAACCTTACCTTCAAACTCCGTAAGCCAGTCACATACCGTTATTTCCTTATTGATTTTTTGGGCTGTTGGCTTTGCTGTTAAAAATGCTCTGTTAAGAGGTGATGAATAAATATGAGTTATTTTGCTGTGCTGTAATTTTTCTGAAAGAAAATCCGCCTCAACAAAGCCTTTAGGGGTTAAGGTATTATTGGGATAATCAGGTTCTGCGTGTCTTATAAGAAGTATTCTCATAATTTTTTCCTTTCGTTAATGTAATCCAAAATTTGTTCTTTTATACTTTTCATACCCTTTACAGTAGGGTGTCCGCTTACTTTTTCAATGTCATAAAGTTCAATAACATCTACGTTCTCTTTATTGCAGACAGATTTATAAAATTCCGAAATTTCATTTTTCAGTTCGGTATTTATTATACAATATATTTTTGTATCCGGAAGATTTTTAACCAGTCTGTCAATTAAATAGCTGAAGGCAGGAAGTACGTTATATAAATCTGCCTTTGTCCAATCGGAATACTTAGCCTCACCTAAAGGTGCATTCGACCAGGAATCATTTGTTCCTCCGAATAAAAATAAAGTGTCAACTTTGTTTTCGGCAAAATATCCCTTTTCAATTAATTTATCAATTCTTGCTATAAAGGAATTATCGCAGCAATCTGCTCCACCATAGCCTGTATTACAGATAGTTGTTCCCGACCAGCTACAGTTTTTCAGCAGCTTGCCGTTTTCCTTTGCTAAATTGTACCACCAGGTCTGCGTTACGTCGCTGACATCGTTATCACCCAATTGCAAATTCGGATCGTTTTTTACGTAGTTAGGTCCATCGGTAGCATAATAATATGCATACCCATCAGGAATATAATCTTCAAATGTAGAATAACTGTCTCCTAAAATAAAAATGCTTCCAATCATAATTTTACTCCTCAATATATTTTTATCTATCGCATGGACACAATCCCACCAAAAACAAAATACTGAAAAACCTACAGCTTCACATCAACAAAAACCGGTGAATGGTCGGACAATGGCAGATAATAATCCGGGGTATACCGTTCAAAACGACGAACAAAACCTTCAGGTGCAAATTTCACCATAATATGGTCTAATCCTTTTTCAAAGGGTTCTCTTACATAAGGCTTGTATCCATCACCGAAACAGTAGTGATAACCCCAATCCGAATCTGCAAATTCCGTAGCAATATCGTGTGCGTGTGTATAGCCTCTGCTTAGTGCATTATGAATTACAGGTTCTGTATAGCCTGCGTTAAAATCACCAACCAAAACTACAGGACAGTTGTATATGTTATTAAAATTTTCTAGACGATCCATTGCCATATTCAGTTGAAAAACTCTCGCCTCATCAGAGCCTGCCTGATATTCTTTTGAAGCAGAATCACCACTCATCCACCAAAGATGGGTAGTCATAAAAATAAGCTTTTTACCGTCAGTTTTATCTTTAAACACAGCACAGCACCAGGACTTTGTTCCATAGTTGTTGAATTCGCCATCAAGACCAGGAACTTCCGTAGGGTACATCAGAAAATCAGAGTCCAATAGTTCAAGCCTTTCCTGACGATACAACACAGGCGTATCTTTTCCCCAAAGCATAGCATAGCGGTATCCCTGTTCTGATAGCCCCTGTATAATGTGGTCTGACATAACGGGAGACATTTCCTGAAGACCAATGATATCTGGTTGTGTCTCAGCATAAACCCTTATCATCCCCTTTGCCCTTACAAATGCAGAACAGTCTTCCCCTTTTACTTCCCAATCAGGAAGATTATTGTCACACTTCCAGACATTGTGACTCATAATACGCAAGTTTCCCAGAAAAATTCCTCCAATCATTTTTAGATTAATCTTTGTTTTCATTTTATGCCGTCTATCAATTCATTGCATTGCTTCGCAATGTTTGTGTCAAGTCAGGAAAACAGTGAATAACAAGAACCATCACGAAATATAACGAAATCAAAGATTTCTATATTGGGGAGACCCTTGTTACTCCGTAACAATAACCAACACCCAATATTGGGCACCGAAAGCCTTGGTACTCGCAAGCTCGTGTTAGAAACTACGTTTTATACTCTTGAGGCGGGTTGATGTAGGCATCAACCCCTACGATTTTCCTTGAAGTCTTCCCCTTAGAATCTGCGAGAATACTGGATTTTCTCGCACCCGTTACCAGGAGTAAAAATGCTTGCTTGCAAGGGCATTTTTACGACGCCGTCAATATTGCAAAATGTACGAAGTACATTGGCGGCAAAGCCGCAAAGACTTGCAACGCAAGGCTT
>JAGAJK010000026.1 GCA_017626145.1 Clostridia bacterium | reverse complement strand
TGGCTCTATAATAAATGTTGGGGTAACCAAGTAGAGCCTACAAGAAAAAATTTAAAAAAATTATAAAAAAGTAGAGCATATTTGGAAAAAATCCGTTAAAATGGAAATGACTAGTAACCATGAACGGAGGACCAAATATGCTCTACAAACATTTTACAGAAAAACTTCTCGGATTGCAAGGGGTAAATATAACAAATGTTGAGGAAAAAGAAGGAATTTTAAAAATGTTCATAAAAATGGATAGAAAAAAGCACAACTGCATCTGTTGCGGTACCGCAACAGATGCAGTGCACGATTATCGCGAGCAAGAAATAAAAGATGTATCAATTTCGGGTAAACAAACTATTCTCGTTCTTAAAAAGCGAAGATATCGATGTCCAAACTGTGGCAAACGCTTTTTTGAGGAAATAGAATTTCTTCCAAAATACAATAGAAATACAACTCGGTTGGTTGCACACATAATAGATAAGCTTCGTGATGAACGCTCCTTTACCAGCGTGGCCAGAGAGGTTAACCTCTCTGTGTCTACAATAATTAGAATATTCGATGCTGTATCTTATCCTAAACCCGAGTTGCCAGAAACTTTATCTATTGACGAATTTAAAGGAAATACTTGGGGTGAAAAATACCAGTGCATATTAACAGATCCAAAAAACAAGGTGGTTTTAGATATACTGCCGGAACGTTACAAACCTTATTTAAACCGTTATTTTAAAGGATTTTCCAGAAAACAAAGAGATAATGTTAAGTTTTTCGTCAGTGATATGTGGCGCACCTATGCAGATGTTTCAGATATGTGGTTTAAAAATGCAACTCAGGTAATAGATAAATACCATTGGATAAGGCAAGCTATATGGGCATTTGAAAAAATTAGAAAAGAAGAGCAAACCAAATTAAGTCCCGAACTCAGAAAATATTTCAAAAGGTCAAAATCCTTGCTTATTAAAAGATTCAGCTCCCTTAAAGAAGAACAAAAGCAGCAAGTAAATGTTATGCTTTATTATTCAGTAAATATAAGCAGAGCGTATTTTTACAAAGAAACGTTTTTAGAATTATTAAGCTTAAATGACCCTAAAACTGCACAGAAAGCCTTAGCAGAGTGGATTGAAGATACAGAAGATTGCGGTTTACTACCATTTGAAAAATGTGCAGAAACAATGCGAAATTGGTACAAAGGGATTGTTAACTCTTTTTCTACCGGCATTACGAATGGGTTTACCGAAGGTTGTAACAACAAGATTAAAGTTTTAAAAAGAAACGCATACGGCTACAGAAATTTTAAACGTTTCAGAAACCGTATTTTACATATATTTTCCCATCAACAACTACATAACAAACAAGCAGTCGCCTAATTGCGACTGCTTGAATGAAATACTTTCATTTTAACTCTTTACCCCAACTATTGACAAAGAGCCCTTTTTGTTTTAGAATTACTTATCAAAGCCGGGGTTAAATGCATAGAAGTTTTTCTCATTAAGTCTGTCTTGTGCCAGACGGAGCCCCTCACCAAGTTTACCAATTCAAACAAAACCCCGTAAACCCTTTATTTACAAGGGCTTACGAGGTTTTTCAATTTTTTATAAAAATGGTCGTTTTTGCCCTTTTTTGTTGCAAAAACTGATTGCATTTATATTATAATATATATTACTTAAAAAATCAATACTTACATATAAAAGACATTTACCACCCACCCTCTATTCGTAATTCAATAAATAGAAATAATGCTCCCAACACATAAACAAACCGAAATAAATCTGCAATTATACCATTTTTTCTTTTTAAGTGTTTTGGCAAGAGGACGGGCGGAAAATCTTTTAAAACTTTTCATTTAGGGCTTGGCTTTAAATGAAAAATATGGTATAATTAATGTGTCAAATAAATAGAGATTAACATATATTTTGAAGAATTTTAGACTTACATACTATTCCGTTTTTTAAGGCGGATTCTGTATGTAAGTCTTTTCATTTTTCTCCATTTCTTTTTATGTCTATCTGGCACCAATTAAATTCTTTCCAATTCAAAATTCCTCCTTCATCGGCACCGAGCCAGACGGTGCCACCTACATACTTTAAGGAGGTGTGGCAATGAAAATTCTGATTTTAGAGTACGAAGACCGTGACGGGCAAATACACTTCTGCCCGTCTATGCCCAAGCGAGAATTAACAATTACTTTACCTCAAGGTGTAAGTACCATTGTTATCGAAACTCAAAACCGAAGAAATGCTACGGCATATAAAATCTTCGGAACCGATGAACTATTGAATGATGAATAAAGGATGGTGAAATAATGACAAGCAAAACCATAAAAGACCTTTTTTACGGAAACCTTAATCTATTTGATAGACCTATGGTTAAAAATATTGAATATAATAAGTCTTTAAGGGAAGCAAGTGATGCAAGAGAAAAACTCGAAAAAACTATGACTGATGAACAGAAAGAACTTCTTAATATCTATGCAGATAAAATCGGACTAACTTCCTGCCATTTAGAATATTCTGCTTTTTTAGTTGGCTTTAAAACTGCCTGTCGTTTACTATGCGAAGCAATCTATGATAAAAGCCACGAACAAGTATAAAAATCCATGTTCATTTAAGGTATACCCCAATTAAAGAATAAAAAAATATCCCAAATAGGGTTGAAAATTGAATTTTTGAATATACAAAAACAAATTCACACCCTATTTGGAAGAAAGGAAAACATATTTAATGGAAATCGGATACATCAGAACTAGTACTGCCGAACAAAATGAAGCACGACAAGAGGTTTTAATGAAAGAACTCGGTGTTGAGCAAATTTTCATAGACAAAATGACAGGAAAAACACTTGACCGCCCAGAGTTACAGAAAATGTTATCTTTTGTTCGTGAAGGCGATACGGTAGTAGTAGAAGCAATAAGCAGATTTGCTCGTAATACAAAAGATTTATTATTCCTTGTTGAAGAACTCACAAAGAAAAATGTTAATTTTGTCTCTAAAAAGGAAGCAATAGACACTAACACCCCTGCTGGTAAATTTATGCTCACTGTTTTTGCCGCTATTAGCGAACTTGAAGTATCATATTTACATCAAAGGCAAGCCGAAGGCATTGCCATAGCAAAATCAAAGGGTGTTTACAAAGGAAGAAAACCAATCACACACCCCGATTTTGAAAAGGTAGTAAAAATCTGGCGAAAAGGTGAAATTACAGCAGTTGAAGCAATGAAACGACTTGGTATGAAATCAAGCACTTTCTATAATAAGGTAAAAGCATATGAAAAATAAAATTATTAGTATAATTCTCTCTATTTTGCTTGTGGTAGTGATTTGTATGTCGTTCGCAACCACATACAACCAAAACCGAACTGGAACTGTAAGTGCTGCCACCTGTAATATTAGTGCCGAGAATAAAGAATATATTTTAAACCGTTACGGCGATTGTAAGACGGCGGAAGAATTAATTATTCGATTAAATAATGAAATTTGCACCGAATACACCTATCACCGCCCTTTCATCATTTTTCAATCGTTTGATTTTGATAATTTTGTCAAGGAAAAGAAAGGGTTATGCTTTGATTACTCCTGCTATCTAAAAATTGTCTTCAACACCATTTTCCCCGAAATGAAAGTCTTTGTTTGCGATGTACGGGTAAATCTTTTAAATTATCATAGTTACAACTTCATTGAAACAGGTTCAAAACGATATTTTGTTGATTTAACTACTGACCTAATGCGATATAAGAACGGTCAGAAAAGAATTATCTATGAAAACATCGGAAACTTGTCTTATGATGAATATACAAAACAGTATAACGAGAAAATTTTGAATTTTCATTAAAGGTGGTGCTTATGAATATCGGTATAATCTTTTTTACAGCGATTATGAATGGTCTGCTTCAAGCGATGTCTAAAAATATAATCTATTGCTATGTCTTTTTAATATACACTTTGGGGGCTATGGCAATAGACCTATTTGATAAAAAATACGGAAAAATCTTTATGGCAGCAATTTTCCTTGCTTATGCTATTTTGTTATCCGTTTGTATATACAATCATATAATTTATGATGTTATATTGCTTGATTATATTTTCGTTTCTATTGAAACGGTTATTGTTGCCACACTGACCGCAGTTGCTATCTTACCCATCAAAGAAAAAAGTCTCCCGCGCAAGCGGGAGACTTTTTCTACATAGAGTGATGAAAGATTTCTTACATTTGTTTTGGGAGGAACCAAATGAAAAATATTTATAAAGAAAGTTGTATTTTTACGGCATTATCGATTTTTTGCATAGTATCATTAGATAACTTGGTTACATATCTAATAATACTATCTCTCGGAACCGAAACTATCTGTTCGCAGGCTGCGGTGCTATCCTTACGACCAGTTTCTACCGCACTTACAAAAACTCTTGTCGGAAGTTTAAGTTTCGCTTGTGAGGTATTGCTCGAAAGAAAAACAAAACTTAAAATTGGAGAGTGTCTATTACATTTCTCATTTGAAATGCAAATTCCCATTCTCTTTTTTGCAAACAGAGGATTTTCTCTGTCTTCAACACTGCCGAGGTCAACCATATAAACTTCGCCTCTATGTATTTCCTTTGTTTGTGTGTAGTTCATCATAATTAAATTTCTCCTTAAAAAATTAAAGTTTTTACTGTAAGAAGAATCTAAAATTAATCTAAAAATTTTTCAAGAAAACTACATAATAGGCTTAAAACAACAAAAAAGCACGGAACGTTACCGTGCTTTTTTGTTATCCACCCGTCCTTCTTTCATAACCCACAAAAAGAAATGAGTTTTTAAAAAGACTTAAAGATTTTAGAAGGAAAAGTTTTATGGGTCAATCGTTGAAAATGAAAAAATGTTTATTGAGGAATTTAATTATTTGAAGGAAAATTTAAGTATGACCCATAATATATTTCAATTTGCTGTTATTTAGAGGAATTAATTTATTTTCATCGCTCTTTGTGAGTTATGAAAAGAGGACGGCTGGTATTGATTACTCATTTTTTATGTATAATCAATAAGAAGATATTTCATCAATATATCGATTGCTTCATCAATTAGTTTGTATGCTTCTTGAATTTGGCCAATCACTTCTTCACTTTCCTTTGCTCGTTTGCTATATTTGAATTTTTCGGAAATGTATTTATAGCATTCTTCTTCCTCTTCCAAAATTTTTCCAAGTTCTTCTTTTGAATTTTGAAGTTTCGTTGGTAATTCATATAATGCTGCTCGTCTTGATTTATTCATAACTAAACACTCCTTTTATTTTTATTCTTTATTCGCAGTTAACATTTCTCGAACATTAAAAACAGGTGCTCCAATATAATCATTTAATTTCATCCAAAATGTTGCTTCCATTATATTGTCAATCTGTTTATTGATATGTTTTTCGACATCAATCTTTTTGTAATTTGTCATATCAACTGTACCGTCTTCTTTTAGAGGTAATTCCTCATTTCTTACATTAGTGAGGATTTCCCACAATTTTGCATTCTTCTTATAATTTCTCATATCTTTTTCTGATACGGATGAAAGCGGACGACCAGCAAGAATTTCAAAAACTTTTTCCTGCTCTTTGCTATAAGCAAGTAGCACACCTTCGCACATAATATTAAATGTTTCTTTTCTAAAATCTTTCATAATTTTTAGTCTCCTTTAATTTTGAATTTTACTGTTTTTTTGCAGGGCTTTGAGAATGTTATTCCATAGAATTAAAGCCTCGCTTTTTTGTAACTGATTTTGTTCTTTATCTTCTTTGAATATATAATACAGGTTGTAATGACCTGTTTTCTCTATGTTAGTAAGCACATATTATTCCCCCTTTCTTGTTAGTCAAAGAAATAATTGAAATATGAATACTTTGTGCCTGTGCAGTTCGGTACAGAGAAATCGGAATTTGTCCAATCGTGGTTATATTCTGCCATCTTTTCCGATGTGAGATTGAAGTAGGAATGATATGCTGCACCTTCTTCTCCGCCGATGGGGTCATCGAATGTAATATCGCACATATACCATTCGCCATCGAGTTCCACACAGTTCCACTTGTGACCGCCGCCTGCTGTACCTCTAACACTTGTGCAGTTGATACCTGCATAAAGGCAAAGGGTTTGAAATGCTTCTGAATAAGATTCGCAAACACCAGTTTTGTTTACGAGTATGCCGTATGCTGTCCAATTGTCGTTTGCAAGTCCGTCCCACTTGGCACTACGATTATAGTGGCTATCAATTAAAATTCGGTCATAAATAAGTTTCTCTTTCCATACATCAGGTGCATTTGCAGGGATGGTGCTTAAAATACGGTTGACTTCTTTTTCAAAAGTTTGCTTCTTTGCAATGATTTTGTCCTTTAATTCTTTAGTCATCGAACCATAACCGTATCCGCAGTAATCACCTTTGTTGTTGCCGACAGCATAATAGAGTAATAATCCACCGCCATCAGAAGTTGTTACCATAACTTGATTTACAAGATAGAAGTGTTCGGGGTTATCAAACAAATATAGATAGAGAATATAATAATTTCTGTTTTCGGTTAAATTGGTAGCATTTAAAATTACTCTTTCTTCGAGATTGTTAACGGCAGTATCAATCTTTTGATACCACTGCTTCTGCTCGGCATTAAGAGTGGAATATAAATAACGACCTGTGTAGTGAAGTTTTTCGTGCTTCTGACTTGTTGTATAAGTATATTCAGGCTTCTTCACTTCTTCGGGCGATGGTTCTTCTGGGTTTGAAGGTGTTTCTGGCTCGACAGGAACGGTAGGCTCGGGAACTTCTTCCTTTTCGGGAGCAGATGTTTCTTCGGAAGAGGTTTTATCCTTTTCGGGCTTTGTAGGTGTGGGCTCGGTAGGTCTTACAACAACATCAATGGAAGGTATCGCAGGTGTAGATGTTGTGGTTTTATCATCAGTATTAGTTGTAGGAGTTTCGAGTTTTACAATAATACCGTTTTCCGTTTTGGTTTCGGTGGTCTTAAAACCACTTTCGTCCATCTTTTCTACGAAATCATCAAAACTTGATACTTCGCTAAAATCAATAGCGGTGTCGGATGATACGGTTTCATTACTTTCACTTTCATCATCACTATCTGGCTCATTGGTTATTGATGCCACTGCCGAAACAGTAGGTTCGGTAGTATCGGTGTTAGTTTTTGCAGTATCGTTTTTACCACAAGCGGTAAGCGATAATACAAATACCAAACATAAAAAAATTGCTACGATTTTTTTCATAATAAAAATCCCCTTTATCAGTGTTTTTGGACTCGATTTCTTGTCCTTACACTTATAAAGGGAATTTAAGTTTTAATTCGGTTTTATAGTTTTGAAAAAATTTTAAAAAAATTATTTTTTATCTGTATCTGTGCATTTAATTTATTGTTACTGTCAACATATAATACAGAATTCCGTCTCTTGTTTCGCAAGAAATAGATGCACTCACACCGTTATAATCGTTACCTGACATACTTAATTCGTTTTGTCCTACCAGTTCGTTGAAAAATGTTATATTCAATGATTTTTTGCCTTTGACTACATCTGAATATGTGCTTTGGTTTAACGAATAATTTGTTTCC
>JAGAJK010000025.1 GCA_017626145.1 Clostridia bacterium | reverse complement strand
TGATATACACAAGCTCCACATGCAGTACACTTGCTGTTATCTATTGCTGCAGCATTTTCCTCGTTTATAGAAATTGCTTTAATCTTACATGCATTCTGACACGGACGCTTACGGTTTACGATTGCCGAATACGGGCAAACCTTTGCACATTGTCCGCACTCAATGCACTTTGATTTATCAATATGAGCTACGTGGTTGTAGTCAAAGGAAATTGCTCCTCTTTTACACACATCTTCACATCTGTGTGCCAGACATCCACGGCAGGAATCTGTTACTTCAAAGCCTGCTGCAGGACACTCATCACATGCAATTTCGATTACCTCAATTACATTTGGATTTTCCTTATCCCCACCCATGGCAATTTTAACACGTTCTCCGAGGATTGCACGCTCTTTGTAAACACAGCAACGCATTGTTGATGTCTTGCCGGGTACAATTTTCTTGGGTATTTCAAGTATATTGTCAAGAAGAGTGTCATTCCAAGCCTGTCTTGCCACTTCACGAAGCACTTTATATTTTAAATGCTGTACCTTTGTATCAAACTTCCTCATAATTCACTCTCCTTAAAAATAACTTACTTTAATTCTTTTACCCATTTCCTTAAGGCTTTTTGAAAGTTCTTCAACCAGATTCATCTTAATACTGAAATTTATCGGCAAATCAGGATTCTGATGTGCCGGGTTGATTGCTCTGCCTACATAAAAGTTTATATCAGTTGCTTCTTCAAATAAGAGCTGACATATCAGCGAAGCACCATCACGCTTGTAATTCCATTGCTCATATAATTCGTTTTTACCAAGATAATCCTTTGCATATTCAATTACCTTGTTCATTGTAATAACGCCTTCGGTTACCAGGTCAACACCTTCAAGCTTTGCGATCGGAGGCACATCTGATTTTTCAAAATTCAGAGTTGCCTGCAAAGGTTTTCTCAAATACTTTGCAGCGATTGATGATGTTGTTCCGCCGCATATAATATGCTTGCCTTGCTTCGAGAAAAACAGAGACATCATTCTGTCGCAATCATCACGATTAGAGGGAGGACCAAAGAGTATATTCATCGGCTCGCGTTTTCTTATTTTAACAATACACGCTGTTGCATCATCGCCGGGCTTATATCCGTACAGCTTATCACATTCGTCAACGAGCAATGTTGACAAATTTTTTGCGGTTAATCCGGCTACAGACATCGTTTCCATAAAATCTATGATGTCTTCCTTCTTCCATCCAAAGTTGTATGCCATACCGATACCGGCATGAGGGCAGCCATCGCTCATTGCAATAAAAATATCATTTTCCTGCAGACGGATAACAGATTTATAAATCTTTTTACCGTCAATATTCATTTCGGTCTTCGGATAATCATAGTTCACATTATCACGAAGTACAATCACCTGCGGATTGTCATATTGTATAATTTCTGCAGTTTCATTGTTTATGAGATGCATTATGGTGAAAGTTGAATATGCAACCCCTCTTACCGAACATACAGGAAGTGTTGCGGCAATTGTTGAAACACATTCCTCTATCGGAAGTCCGGCAGCCATCATCGTGGATATTATCTTTGATGTGAGAGTAGACAAGATACTTGCCTTAACTCCGCTTCCAAGACCGTCTGCAAGAACGATAACAGTTGAGTCTTCGTTTTGTTCAACTATTTCAACATGGTCACCGCAAAGTTGTTCTCCTACATGGTTAATACTCTTCCAGCCGATATCTGCACATAAATCATTCATCCTGTATCGACTCCTTTAGCTTTGCAAGAGCAATTTTGGTTTCTGCTGCAGTTTCGCCGAGAAGAGATGCAATTTCCTGAACTATACGCATCTGCTTATCTACGACTTTATCTGCTACCTCAACAGTCTGTCTGCTGATGCTTTCTTTCTTTTCTCTTTCTGTCTGTTCATCGGTTACATCACGCATAATGCCTATTAAGAGATGTGAATCTTTATCATAAATAACTGACTGTTCAACATATCTTTTATATTCAGGAAGATATACCATCTTATTTCTGATATCTCTGCCTGTATTTCTTACTTCCATAAAGTCTGTAGGATCCATAATGCGAATAACCTGATCACCTAATATATCTGTGCTTGAGCGTACATTCATTATTTTTCTTGCCGCGTCATTTATCTGCTGTACCTCAAGTTCCTCATTAAGAACAATAAGACCGTTAGGTGTATTTTTTACAATTGTATCAGAGAAGCTTTCAGCCTTATCCTTTAAGAACGGCAGACACATGGATATTTCAGCCTTACCCTGACAGATTGCTATAGCCTTTTCGCGGCAAGTGTTGTATCCGCAGGAGCCGCAGTTGAGTTCATCAGAAGGTTTAAATTTACCCATCTGGCGAAGCACATTGAAAATCTCTGTATCTGATGGTTGCTGGAGTCTGTGTTCAATAAATTCAAACTGTTTGCTTAATTCAACCGAGTTGGGTTGTAACACATCGAAATCTTTTTCTCCTGCATAATTGGAAACCGTGATATAGTCTTTTACCGCAGAAGTACGGTGATACTTTTCCATTACAGGACCGCCGATACAGCTTCCTACACAAGCTGACATTTCAATAAAACATTTATGAATTTTACCGCTTTCAATGTCCTTAAGTGCATCTATACAGTTTTCTACACCGTCAAGTGCAAGATATGTGTATCCGGGAGCATCCTTAGTCATTGTTTTAAGAATTCCGCCTGTTGTCGGGAAGAATCTTGCACGACTTTCAGGATCTGAATCCATTTCCTTTTTCAGTTCTATATTTGCTTCTTTTAACCACTGTGTAAGTTCTTCAAATGTAAGCACCGCATCAACAATTCCTTCATAATGCTCTGCTTCATCCTTTTTGGACACGCAAGGTCCGATAAATACTGTTTTAGCATTCGGGAATCTCTTCTTAATATCCATGCAATGTGCCTGCATAGGAGAAACCACATCTGCAAGATATTCAAGCTCTGCCGGGAAATACTTCTGTATAAGCAAGTTGATTGAGTGACAGCAAGATGTGATGATTATATCGCGCTCATCCTCTTTCAGCATTCTTTCATACTCTTTTTTTACGATGGTTGCACCGATAGCTGTTTCTTCCACATCATAGAATCCAAGCTTTTGAAGTGCATCACGCATTGCATTGATGCCTACTCCGTCATAGTTGGCAACAAATGACGGAGCAAGACTTACAACTACAGGATTGCCGCTTTGTAATAATACCCTTACTTTTTCTGTTTCATCTACAATCTGTTTTGCATTCTGCGGACATACAACAAAGCACTGACCGCATAAGATACATTCATTCCCTATAATATGTGCCTGATTTCCGGAAAAGCGAATTGCTTTTACGGGGCAATGACGAATACATTTATAACAGTTTTTGCAATTTGATTTTTTTAAGGTCAAACAATTTGGCATTTCCCGTTACTTCCTTTCGTTTTCTATTACAGAGAGCACCTTGTCATTAAAAAATTCTTTAAAATTCTCACGGTTAATTCCTGTATGTATAACATCATCTACCTGTACAGTTACCCCTACTCTATTGCACTTACCTATACAAAAGCTTCCGGCAAGTGTTATTTCATCCTCAAGCTTGTGATCTTTAACCGCTTGAGTGAGCAGTTCTACTATTTCCGGTGAGCCTTTCAAATGACAAGAACTTCCAACACAAATCTGAATAATCATATTATCACACCTTTGCAAGAACTTCTTTCTGGAAGAACTCGCTTACTGTATCCGGTGTAACTGAATGAAATTCGTCGTCTACTGTTACGCAAACACCCTGCTGACATTTATTCATACAAAATGTTCCGCCAAGCTCAACCTTATCGCCGAGATTGTTTTCGTTAATAAGATACTGAAGCTGTTCTACAACCTGACGGGAACCCTTAATGTGACATGAACTACCGATACATACTGTTATTTTCATTTTACTATTCAATCCTTTCAAAATTTTTCGTGATTATGTGCCTTTGTGAAAAGGCACATAATCCGGTTAACAATTTATTATTCGTAATCAACAACATCTACCCAGGAGAGCAGGAATTCACGTTCCTTCTCGTTACCTTTAACTGACTGTGACGCAGCTACAATTGGCATCCACTTCTGAACGTACTGTTTTGCAGTATCACTCTTTTTGCAGAAAAGTTCAAGATATAATTTTGCACCTTCAATATCACCTGCAAGCCAGAACAAAAGATATGTTCTTGCAGCATCTGCTGATGCATTTCCCTGTGTTGCGTGGGACCAGTCTAAGATATATGCTGTTCCGTTTTCTGTTATTATAATGTTTGAAGGGTTGAAATCGCCGTGACAAACTTTGGTATGCTTTGGCATTCCTTCAAGCCTTGTGTGCAAATCATAACGGGTTGTAGCATCGATATCTGCTGCACTAATTTTGCGATTCATCTTATCCTTAAGCTTATTGAGGAGAGGAGATTTCTTAGAGTGTACTTCAAGCTGAAGGTCAACAAGAAGTTCAATGTACTCTTCCTTTTTGTCAGGCTCTTCTTCCATAAGCTGTGCGAGAGTCTTCCCCTTAATGAATTCTGAAACGATTGCCCACTTTCCGTCAACCATTGTTACCTCAAGGATTTTAGGAATGTTAAGTCCGGTTTCTTCGATTCTTGCCTGATTGAGTGCCTCATTAAGCACATCGGCCTTTGAATAGTGATCGTCAAATACCTTTATGCATCTGTCTCCGTCACGGTATATGGTTTTATTATTTCTAACTGCAATTACTCTTTCAAGTTTCATGATTTATTCCTCCTTCTATTTTGACTCAGGCTTTTTTGCCTTTATTATATACGCCCTTGATTGCATCCGGTTTTGCATTGGATTTGATATCCATTGCTGTAGGCATAGCCTTCTCTTCAAAGTGCTTGCCGTAGTATGCATTTAAATACATCTGCTTGATTTCTGCCATTAACGGATATCTTGGGTTAGCACCTGTGCACTGGTCATCAAATGCCTGTTCAACCATTTCGTCAAGATTGTCGAGGAATACTTTTTCATCAATGCCGTAATCTTTAATTGTTTCTTTTATACCAACCTTTGCTTTAAGGTCGTTAATTGCTTTGATAAGGCCTTCAAGTTTTTCTTCATCAGAATTACCCTTAATACCAAGGTAATCTGCAACTTCAGCGTAACGAGCAAGTGTGTGCGGATGGTCATACTGTGAGAATGTACCCATCTTTGCAGGTGCTTCAGCCGCGTTGAATCTTAAAACTTCTTCAATCATAAGAGCGTTTGCAACACCGTGAGGCAAGTGGTGGAATGCGCCGAGTTTATGAGCCATAGAGTGACATACACCGAGGAATGCGTTTGCAAATGCCATACCTGCCATTGTAGCCGCGTTAGCCATCTTTTCTCGAGCGATAACATCTGTCTGTCCGTTTTCGTAAGCTCTCGGTAAGTATTCAAATACTGTCTTAAGAGATTTAAGAGCAAGACCGTCTGTGTAGTCTGTTGCAAGCATTGCAGCATAAGCTTCGATAGCATGCGTTACTGCGTCGATACCGGAAGCAGCTGTGAGTCCCTTAGGAGCTGACATATGGAAGTCGGTATCGATGATTGCCATATTAGGCATAAGTTCATAGTCTGCGAGAGGATATTTAACACCTGTAGATTCATCTGTGATAACTGCAAAAGGTGTAACCTCAGAACCTGTACCTGCCGATGTGGGAATTGCGATGAAATATGCTTTTTCGCCCATTTTCGGGAAGGTGTAAACTCTCTTTCTGATATCGATAAATCTCATAGCCATATCCATGAAGTCTGCGGTCGGATGTTCATAGAGCACCCACATAATCTTTGCTGCGTCCATAGCAGAACCACCACCGAGTGCGATGATTGTATCCGGCTTAAATGCTGCCATCTGTGCTGCACCACATTTAGCATTGTTCAGTGTAGGATCAGGCTGTACATCAAAGAATGTTGTATGAGCTATACCCATTTCATCAAGTTTATCAGTTATCGGTTTTGTATAACCGTTTTCATAGAGGAATGTATCTGTTACAATAAACGCTCTCTTCTTACCCATTACATTTTTAAGCTCATCGAGAGCAACAGGCAGACAGCCTTTCTTAATATATACCTTTTCAGGTGCACGGAACCAAAGCATATTTTCCCTTCTTTCAGCTACAGTTTTGATATTGATAAGGTGTTTTACACCAACATTTTCAGATACGGAGTTGCCGCCCCAAGAACCACAACCAAGTGTGAGGCTTGGTGCAAGCTTGAAGTTGTAAAGGTCACCGATACCGCCGTGTGAAGAAGGTGTGTTAACAAGGATACGGCAAGTCTTCATTCTTGCAGCAAATGCATCTAATTTTTCTTTTTCGGTTACCTCGTTGAGATATACAGAAGATGTATGACCGAAACCGCCGTCTTCTACAAGTCTTTCCGCTTTATCAAGCGCTTCTGTGAAATCCTTTGCCTTATACATTGCAAGAACAGGAGAAAGCTTTTCGTGTGCAAATTCTTCGGAAAGCTCTACAGATTCAACCTCACCAATAAGTATTTTTGTTCCTTCAGGAACTTTAACACCTGCAAGTTCCGCAATTTTAGCTGCCGGCTGACCAACGATTTTCGCATTGAGTGCGCCGTTTATGATAATTGTTTTTCTTACTTTTTCTGTTTCTTCATTGCTTAAGAAATAGCATCCGCGTGTTGCGAACTCTTCTTTTACAATGTCGTAGATATTTTCAAGAACAATAACTGACTGTTCAGATGCACAAATCATACCGTTATCAAATGTCTTGGAGTGGATGATTGAGTTTACAGCGAGAAGAATATCTGCACTGTCGTCAATGATTGCAGGTGTATTTCCGGCACCAACGCCGAGAGCAGGCTTACCGCTTGAGTATGCAGCCTTAACCATTCCGGGACCACCGGTTGCAAGGATGATGTCTGCTTCTTTCATTACTGTGTTTGTCATTTCCAGGCTCGGAACATCAATCCAGTCGATGATACCTTCAGGAGCACCTGCTTTAACTGCAGCTTCTAAAACGAGTTTTGCGGCTGCAATTGTGCAATTCTTTGCTCTTGGATGAGGAGAGATAATAATCGCATTTCTTGTCTTAAGAGCAAGCAAACATTTGAAAATTGCTGTAGATGTAGGGTTTGTTGTAGGAATAACAGCTGCGATTACCCCGATAGGCTCTGCTATCTTCTTTATTCCATAAGCCGTATCTTCTTCGATAACACCGCAGGTTTTTGTATCCTTGTATGCATTGTAAATGTATTCAGAAGCATAGTTGTTTTTAATCACCTTGTCTTCTACAATACCCATACCTGTTTCTTCAACTGCCATTTTTGCAAGTGGGATTCTTGCTTTGTTTGCAGCAGAAGCGGCAGCTAAGAAAATTTTATCAACCTGCTCTTGTGTGTAGGTTGCAAAAACCTTTTGAGCTTCTTTGGTGCGTGCAATAGCTTCTTCGAGCTTCTCAACGCTGTCTACAATTTCGTAAGTCTTGTTTTCCATGATTTATTATCCTCCTAATTTTGATTTACTAATTGATTATTTAGGTGTGCAAGTGATAAGGCCAGGTTCTCTTGCTGTAGCAATATTCCTTCGGGAACATTAAGTCTAAGCGGTGAGAAATTCCAGATTGCACTTATCCCGTTCTCTATCATCAAGTCACAAATTTGCTGTGATGATTCTTTATTTACCGAGATGATTCCAATTTTAATGTTATTCTCTTTACAAAATTTACTGAACTCTTCCATAGGAAGTATCTGTTTTTGGTTTGATGTCTGTTTTTTGGCTTCTATATCAAAGCCTGCCATTATTCTCACGCCAAACTCTTCGAATCCTTCGTAGTTCAGAAGTGCCTTGCCGAGCTGTCCCGCTCCGACTAACACCGCATTTGTGAGATTGTCATACCCTAACACTTTTTCGATGCTTTTAATCAGTTCTTCAACCTCATACCCTATCTTGGGCTTTCCGGCACCGCTTACTGAGTTAAGGTCTTTTCGGACCTGAACCTCTCCAAGTGCCAGGCTTTTTGCAATTGAGGTTGCGGAAATGTATTCATCATTGTTTTTGAACACTGTACGAAGGTGTTGCAAGTAGTGCGGCAGTCTGCCGAGAGTTGCTTTTGATACAGCGATCTTTTCCATACTGATACCTCCCATCTCTTGACTTCGTTAATATTTTAACATTCTTTTTAATTCTTGGGAATTCTTAAAATGTTTAATCGGTATTATCAATATCGATAACCCCTTTATCGAATGGCGGAATAAAGCAAAAAAATAAGCCTGACCTTCGAAAAAGTCAGGCAAAAAAATTTTTTAGTTAAACTCCCATTTCTAGATAAGTATTGATAATTAATTTTCTAAAAAAATACTAGTTAATATGCATAAAAACATTTTATGACTACAGAAAAATATACGATTAAGTATAAATATTTTTCTGTGGAGGTTATAAAATGGCAAAGTTAAAGGATTTAAAAGATTTAGTTCAAAATGTCAATTTGACAGAAGAACAGATTGCAGAACTTCTTACTATCATTGTAGATATGAAGAAGAAAAATGAAAATGCTGAAAAAGGTAAGATTGTGTTACCACCCGAATTGGTGTCATTGTTAGAAAAATGCACCATAAACAGAGGGGAAGAATTAGTTTGTCCTTTATGTGGTAGCACTTCTGTAAATAAAAATGGCAAAAAAGATGGTAGGCAAAGATACATATGCAAGGCTTGTGTTAAAACTTTCGGGGATACTTATGGAACTTTGCTCTATCATTCAAAATTAACAGTAAAGCAATGGATTGAGTTTTTAACCTTAACCCTTTATAATGCAAGTCTAAACAGAATTAAAAAGGATATGGGTATCAACCTTGCAACTGCTTGGTACAACAGACATAAGATATGTTCTCTTATAATGCAGTTGGAGGGCGAACAAGATAGTTTCCCCTCTATTGTTGAAGGCGACGAGTTCTTTATTCCGCTGTCTTTCATTGGTGAGAGAAACAAGTCTTTCTTTATTGAGGAATTGAAAAGAATGCCACGTCACCATCGTAACAGAGCAGAAAAGTTTGAATATATTGAACAGGCTGGCTACGAGGTAGCAGAGGTTGAAGATATGGATGGCTTTTACGATGATGAAACTATCCCCTCTAATCTTTCAGTATCAAAGGAATTGAATGGTCTTGATAAGGAAGAAAAGAGAAAAAGAGGTATTAGCAACGAACAGGTCTGTGTTATTACTGCTGTGGATAAAATGCAGAATGCTTATCTATCACCTACTTGCTTGGGTAAGATTGAACCCAAACATTTAGAACAGCATTTAGGTGGCAGATTTGCTGAAGATAGTATTCTTGTTACTGATAGTTTGAGAGCATACAGAACATTTGCTAATAACAACAAGATACATTTAAGACAGATACCTTCAGGCAGACATACTTCTGGTCCATTCAATTTAGGTAAGGTTAATTCCTATCATTCAAAAATGACTGACTTTTTTGACAGATACAAAGAAGTAGGCTCAAAGTATTTAGACCACTACCTTGCTCTGTTTAGGTGGCAAGAAAAAGGTTTTAATTCCAGAACAGCAGACAGAGTTAATATGTTACTTGATATGCTGACAAAAGGTGTACCTGAAAAGGTGGAATTCCCAAAATTGAAATATAGACCTTTTCCTTTTGATACTAAAAATATTATCCCATTATTGATATGATATGGTATAATAAAAACATGTATCTATAATTTTCAAAAAAAATTAGATTTAATTAAGAGAAATATACAGTTGAATTGTTTAATAGATGAAAAGGTTGAAACCTAAATTAAATTTGGGAGGGAGCAATTTAATGGATAACGGTGCAAGTAGCTACCGCCGTTTCTTAAAAGGCGATGACAATGGAATTGTTGAGATAATTAGAGATTATAAAGATGGTTTAATTCTTTTTCTAAATAGATATGTCAATAACATACATATTGCTGAAGAGTTGGCTGAGGACACATTCTTTAAAATTGTAACTAAAAAGCCAAGATTTATGGCAAAGTATTCTTTCAAAACTTGGTTATATACAATTGGTAGAAACATAGCAATAAACTATTTAAAACGTACTAGTAAAATTTCAAATGTTCCTTTTGAGAACTTGGAAAGTATGTATGCAGATGAAAAAACTCTCGAGAAAACATATTTGATAGAGGAACAGAAAATTATTGTTCATAGGGCACTTTCAAAAATCAAAGAGGATTATAGTCAAGTGTTATATCTCAAATTTTTTGAATATTTGACTAATGAACAGATAGCATTTGTAATGAGAAAGAATAAACGTCAAATAGAAAATCTGCTTTATCAAGCAAAGCAATCATTGAAATCAGAACTTAACAAGGAGGGCTTTAGCTATGAAGAATTATAATGAAATGGCTGAAAGTGTATTTGAGCGCAGAGAGAAGTATAATGCTGAAAGGAGAATGACTATGAATAAAATCAAGAAAGTAACTACTGGCGCAGTATGTTGTTGTATAGTGGCATTATTAGGAGTGGGAGTATTTAATGGTACTCAGATTACTACAAATGACACTCCTAACATTGGAATTCAAAACCTTCAGGGGAATAAAGAAGAAACAGCCAAGGAAGAAGTTGGTAATGAGCAGAATGTTAATCCTATTCAAAATGTAGAGGATGTTCCTGCTGACAGTAATGGAGAAATAAATAGTGGTGATTTGACCAAAGATACTTCTGAGTTTTTTTGTGGTTCTTATACAGACAGTAATGGAAAGTTTGTAATCGTTCTTACGGAGAACACCCAAGAAAACAGAATAGCTATTTGTAAAGAACTTGGCAGAAGTGAAAGCAATACTACTTTTGTAACTGGTACTTATACTTTGGCATATCTCACAGAACTACAGACAAAGATTTCAAATGCAATGACAAATAAGGAGTTTCCTTTTGTTACATCTTCTGTTGTAGATGAAATTGGCAACAGAATTAAGGTGAGAGTAACAACAGACAATCAAACAGATTTAGAAAAAGTTCGCTCTTTAGATAGTATTGGTGGTGCTATTGTGATTGAAAAATCTGCTGGTATTTCTACTGAGGATTTATTAAGCATAAAATAACAATTCATTTATCTATAAAATTTAAAATCTCCAATCTCATACAAGGGATTGGAGATTTTTGTATACTTTTACTCATCAATACTTATCTAGAAATGGGAGTAGTTAAATATTTTTCTCTTTGTTTCACACAGTTTTGTTATGAATCTGCGGTCAAGTTCAGTTAATTTATATCCCTTTTTATAGATTAAAACATCTTTATATAATTTTTTGTTTTCTACACATTTCTTCTGAACGAGATTGTATCTTTCAAGCAAGCTCTTCGGAACAGGAGATACCCACATAAATGTTTCGGGGTTTTTATCAAGCAAATCAAACTGACTTGCTCTTTCAAAAATATAAATCCTTCTATCGATATTATCCGGCAATTCTTCCTTAACAACTTTTGATAAAGGCATAGAAGGAACAAATGGGTCTGCGTGAGCAATTTCTATGTAGTCAGTCAAATCATCAAAAGTTATTTCTCCTTTTTGTGCAAGGGGATTATCTGCACTCATAATAAGTGAATAGCTGAACTCTGTTACAAGCTCATATACAAAACCTTTTTCATCGAGCATTGATTTAAAATACTTATCATAATTTTCTGCGTATCGGATAATCCCAAGCTTGTAATCATGGTTAAGCATGTTATGAATGGTTCTCTGAGAATTTGTTTCCTTATAAAATATTTCGGCCGAATCCTTTGTTAGCATTCGTGAAAATTCAGCAAAGGCTTCCGATATATAAGAAGCACGTGGAACAGAAATAGAGAATTTCTGTTTATTCGGAGCACCATATTTGTAATACTTTTCAACAGATTCGATTTGGTTCAGTATCCCTTTAGCAAAATTCATAAACTCTTCGCCTTCATGTGTTAAGCACATGCCTTTCGTTGTCCGGTCGAAAATTGTTATTCCCAAATCCGCTTCAAGTTCCTTAATCGAACGACTGATATTAGGTACTGCAATAAGCAAAGTTTCTGATGCTTTGTTGAGAGAACCTGCCTTTGCAACCTCAACTGCATATTTCATATGTAATATATTCATAATAGCACCTACCTTCTTGCTATTTGATTTTTTATATTATATCATATTTGTATCTAAATTTCAATCTACATAATATATTTTATTTTACATTGCTTTACAAATACAATTTCTTATATCCGCCCTTTGCGCACAAGTAACTATTTATATTACCGGCCAAGTTAAATACTTAGCCGGTCTGCGAAATCATTCAGTTATCTAATGCCGTACTTTTCAATGATATAATCCATATCCTTATCACCTCTGCCAGAAAGATTGATAAGGACAGAGCCTTTGCCCATTGTCTGTGCAAGCTTCACACCGTAAGCAACTGCGTGTGAGCTTTCGATTGCAGGAATAATGCCTTCCATCCTTGAGAGTTCAAAGAAAGCATCAATGGTCTCATCATCAGTTACAACATCATACTTAACTCTGCCTGAATCACGCAAAAATGCGTGTTCAGGACCGCTTGACGGATAATCAAGTCCGCTTGCAACAGAATAAACAGGTGCAGGTTCACCGTTTCCATCTTTCAGCATAATGCTGTTAAAGCCGTGCATAATACCTTCTGTTCCGTAGGTAAGACTTGCAGCGTGGTCACCGAGCGCTGTTCCGCGTCCTAATGGTTCGACACCGTAAATGTCAACGGGATCATTTAAGAAGCCTGAGAAAAGTCCCATTGCATTTGAGCCACCGCCAACACAAGCAACAATGGCATCAGGCAATTCTCCCGTCATATTAATAAACTGTTCTCTTGCTTCAATACCTACAACACTCTGAAAATCTCTTACCATCATCGGGAATGGATGAGGTCCTACAACAGAACCTATGCAATAAATGGCATCTTTATATTCATTGCAGTATGCCATAAATGCCGCATCAACCGCTTCTTTGAGTGTCTGCAGTCCGTCAGTTACTTCAATTACTCTTGCACCGAGTATCTTCATTCTTGCAACATTTGGTGCCTGCTTTTTAATATCAACAGCACCCATATAGATGTCACATTCAAGACCGAAATATGCCGCAGCAGTAGCAAGTGCAACACCGTGCTGACCTGCGCCTGTTTCTGCAATAACCTTTTTCTTACCCATATATTTTGCAAGCAAAACCTCGCCCATACAGTGATTTAATTTATGTGCTCCGGTATGGTTTAAGTCCTCACGCTTTACATAAAGCTGAACG
>JAGAJK010000024.1 GCA_017626145.1 Clostridia bacterium | reverse complement strand
CATATTCCTGTTTATAACGGTGAAGATTATGCTTTCGACGGCATCACAATTCTCGACAGAGAGGTTGCTGATTCTGTAACAAAGTTTACTTCAATCGCAGGCGATAAGTATGCTGCAGATACAACCTATACAGTTGGCGAATTGTTCGAGGCTGTTGATGGATTAGCAGAAGCAGTTGCAATCGATACCGATAATGTTCAGGTATTCGTAACTCCTGCAGATGACGGAATAAGCACAGTAGAAGGTATCTACACAGCAGATACTACAGACTGGACAAAGGGAACAATTGAATTTACAGGTGAAGGAAACGCAACAATCACAATCACAGACTACTACTTCTGTACACCTACAACTATTGAAGTTAACATTGTAGAACCGGTTACCGTGACAATGTCAGGCTATGGTCTTGATGGTGCAACTGATGTTATTCCGAGCTTTAGAGGTGTAATCACTTTCCCGACAGCAATTACTACAGGCACTGACCTTTCTGGTATTGTTATTACAGACGGAACAAACGAGTATGCTTTAACTATTACCGAAGGTACAGCAACAGACGGTTATTTTACCACTGCGAGCTTTACGACACCAATTCTCGCAAACGGAACTGATTATAAATTAATTGTTCCGGCAATCAGCGACAATGCCAAGGCGAACTTCGCATTTACAACAGTAAGTGCACCTTACATTATAAATGAAGAATTTGATAATAGCTTTACAGGAACATGGCATACTTTAAGTACTGTGACCGACATTTATAAGTTAAATGAATTGATTGATACTGATTCTGACGGTGTGGTTGATTCTTTAGGGTCTAAAGGTGGTGGCAAACATACAGCAATAAGTATTCCTACCCGTGTTTCTACCACAAATATTGATCAGCTTACTGTTGAAACAAGAGTGAAGTTTATCGATGGTTCAAATAGCGGCACAGCTTATATTCTTGAAGACGGTTCGTTGAAGGATGACAATGACATCAACAATGGTGGTCTTATGGTGGTAAGAGGAAATAACAGCAATAATTATAGATATTTCATATCAACAAATTCTGAAGGTTTCCTTACATATAGTATCAACAAAGAGAGCTCTAAAAAAGTTACCAGGGTTACTACTGATTACAAGTTATATGCAAATACCTGGTATACCATACGTTATACATTCTCTAATGACGAAAAGACGTACACTATTTATGTAACCGATGATGAAGGTAATTCAATTAATTCAACTGTAAAAGGTTATGCTACTTTTAATTCAAAGATGACAACTCTTAGCGATATCAGATATTCTTATAACGCGTATATTAAAGCAACCGTTGATTATCTGCGAGTATGGGATAATGCGGATTTAGGCGAAGTTACATCAACTCTTGATGGAGCAACAAATGTTGCTAAAGACGGAGCTACAGCGACTATCACATTTACAAATGATATCACCGAAGCAGATATGTCAAAAATTTCTATAGGTAACGGAGCAACTGTTGTTGCAACCCTTACAGACAGTAAAACTGTTGATCTTGTAATATCAAATCTTGATTGGAACACAACTTACAATATAAATGTTCCTCAGCTTGGTGAAAATAAAACCGGTGTTATAACATTTACAACAGAGAAACAGCCTATTGAAGTTATTTATAATGATGTAGCTTTGAATGGTGCTGAAGAAATGCCGTTAAGCTTTAATGCAACTGTTAGCTTTACAGATGCACTTGAAGCAGAAACAGATTTAACGGGCATTACAATTAATGGTGGTTCGGTTACTGCAACACTTGCAGATGATGGTCTTTCAGCAAGCCTTGAAGTAACAGGTCTTGAAAATCTTCAGAAATATACAATTTCAATTCCATCCCTTGGTGATAATGCTGATTTAGATGTGACCTTCTCTACAATAAGCGGAGATTACATTTACAGAAACGAATTTAACGGCACAGATGCACAGGGCTATTCATTAAGTTCAAAAACTAAAGAAGATGTTACTGTGTCAGATGGTAAACAATATATAGTAAATGGTATTTTAACATTACCTACAACAGCAGGTGGTACAACAACTACATTAGTTACCGATGAAGCTGCTGTTATTAAAGGTTACGATAAGGTAGTTGTGGAAACAAGAATTAAGTTTACAAATAAGGATGCAAACGATGGCGGATATGTTTCTTCATCAAAGTCACTTATGGGTGTATACGATGTAGGTTTCTCACAGGATGTAATAGCACTTGCGGCACAGAGCGGTAAAATATATCTCGGTGGCTTAAGTGATAATACAGGCGAGCAAGCTGTTGCTAATTATGATTATCCTTTGACAGACGGTGCATGGTATACAATTAAGTATACAATTTATGTTGGCACAGACTATGTTGAAGTTGAAATTATTCCCGATGATGAAAATCAGGAAACCTTAAAGGTAGAAAAGTTTGACCTGGGTAACGGATATGCACTTGGTAAGATTTCACACTTCCATTTTTCTTATCGTTATCAGGTAAAGACAGAGGTTGACTATATCAGAATCTATCCGGCACCTGTCGTAGAAGACGAAATTGTGGAATAATACAACATTTTCCAACAAATTAAAAATTACAAATTTATCCCCGTGTGCAACAAGCACACGGGGAGCTTTTATTTAATTGAAATATTTAATTGTTTATTGAATTTTTCTTTTCGTTTCTTAGCATCAATAAGAATTTTTTCTATAAGCTTAAACTCATCCTTTAAATCGTAAGGCAGGCCGTCGGAGTACCGAACTCAATACGCCTTAAACTTGTTAAATTTTAATCTTTTTAATTTGTCGTCCTCGAAAGGCGACAGCATTCCTTCGTCCTCCGCATCAAAAATCTTAAAAATTTTTCTGCGTTTAAGGTCGAAGAGTTTCAAAACAAGAAATTTTCATTAAGATAAAGAAATTTCAAGAATTATACTTTCGTATGTTCGCAGGAATTTCTGCGATATTAAGGGAAATTTCTGTTTTCAAACCGTATTGAGTTCGACACTCCGACGGCTAATACCAAGTATAGTAATGTTGCATGGGGTAATTATATGACTTGTCATCATATCCCAGATTGCATCGGCGTTTTTTCCACACCACTTCGGGAATTCCATTCCATTTACAATAGTCTCATAAAATTCATGCTGTGATTTAATATCTGTAAGATTAATAATATAATTTTTCAATTGTCATATCCTTTCATAAAAATAGAGTAAATAACGTTATTTCTGAATCTAATTATATCATATAATGTATGTGACATTCAATGACATCTTTAAATTATTAAATATTTTGCAATAAAATAAAAATCATAAATTTATAAAAAACTTTCCGTGTGCAACAAGCACACGGAAGTTTTTTGTTTGCTTCGAATTTATTGGAAAAAATTTTTGGTTATGTGCAGTGTTCACAAAAATATGTTGCAATTATGTGCAATTTATGTTACAATCAGGTTACAGTATGCAAAATTTTGCATACAAAAAATAAAAATAGGGGAGAAAACAAACTATGAAAAAACTTTTAAGTATTTTCTTAGCTGTGTTAATGGTAATGGCACTTTTTACAGTTGCAAGTGCCGAAGATGTTACAACCATTACGCAGAACGGTGTTAGTTTAGACGGCAAAACAAATATGCCTCTTTCTTTTACACCAACAGTAACATTTGCTGTACCTGTCGACGAGGGTACAGACTTAACAGGCATTACTGTAACCAGTGGCGGTGTAGCTATTGACGGCGTAACCGTTGAAATGGGAACAGTAACAAAGCCAACAAATGAAGATGGAGAGGTTGACGAATCAGCAACAGGTACATTTACAACTGCAACAGTTAAAATTCCTGTTCTTGAATACGGAACTTATGCGTTAGAGGTTCCTGCAATTGGTGATAATTTACCTGCATCAGCTTCATTTTCAACAATTCCAAGTCCTTATTTCATTAAGGAAGATTTCAATGGGGAAATCAACGGCAACTGGAATTCGTCAAGAAACAGCGGCAGAGTGGGAACAGCTGTGTTAAAGGATTCAGACGGTGACGGAAACAGCGATTCAGCAAGCTTTACAGGTTACTATCATCCTACATATTCCCAAGTTGCAACTACTCCCAATGCAAGCACAGAATTAATTTACGAAACAAGAGTAAAATGGACTCCGAGAAATGCGTCTAACGCTAACGAGGATGGCACAATAAAGGGTAATGACGATAACAACAACGGCGGTCTTTTACGTTTGTACAGCGCAGGCTCATACTGGGCTCGTATTAAAGCAGATGCATCGGGTAATCTTTGCTACGGTAACACAAATGCCGACACAGTAACAACAGATTACAAGCTTTATAAGGACACATGGTACACAATACGTTTCACATTCAACGATACAAGAAGACAGTATAAGGTTGATATTTGTGATGACAACGGAAACGTATATAACGGCGATTATGCATCAACCTCATACAACGGCGGTGTGTTCAATGCTGTAGGTGATGTTTGTTATTCCTACGGTGCATATTATATGTCAACAATTGACTACCTTTATGCATGGGACGGCAATTTAGTTGCAGCACCATCAGTTACATATAATAACGGTACGGATTTAGACGGTGCCGAAAACGTAAATGCAAAGGACGATTTAACTGTTGCGATTGAATTTACAAATCCAATCACAGCATTTGACCTTGATTCAATTACTTTAAACGGCGGTCTTGAAGTTACAAAGACTCTTGCAGAGGATAACAAAACCGTTACACTTGTAATTTCAAATATGGCTTACAATGCAGCATATACCTTAAAGGTGCCGGCAATCGGCATGAACAAGGGTGTTACTGCAACCTTTAAGACAGGCTCTGAACCTGCAAAGGCTATTACACAGAACGGTGCAAACTTAGACGGTCAGACTGATATGCCCGTTGCATTTACTGCAACAGTTGCATTTGCAACACCTGTTGCAGAGGGTACTGTTTTACCAAGTGCAACACTTACACCTGCAAACGGTGATGCAATTACTGTAGCACTTACAGCAGGGACAGCAACAGACGGTTATTTTACAAAAGCAACCGTTGCTACTCCTTTACTTACCAACGCAACAACGTATACACTTTCGGTTCCTGCAATCGGCTCAAACAGCTCGGAATCAGCAACATTTACAACTGTTGCAGAGCACTTTATTGCAAAGGAAGAGTTTAACGGAGTTGCAAAGGGTAACTGGCATAATGACTCAAGCGATGATACAAAGCCAAGATCACAACTCACATGGCTTGATACCGATGAAGACGGAATGTCAGATGCTGTTTATTTACAGGGTGTTCGTCCTGCACTTCGTTTCCCTAACGACGTTGTTCGTGCAACAACCTGTTCTTCTGCAAATGTAAGCGCAACCTTCTTTGGTGAGCTTACATACGAAACAAAGGTTAAATTTACATCAAATGACGGTAAGCCAAACGCAGACGGCTCACTTTATTCAGGTGATGCAAATAACGGTATGCTTCTTGGTATAAGAAGTAAATCAACAAACCGTAATGCTATCGTAAGAACAAGCACAGACGGCTTTATGCAGTATGGCGGTGGTGGAACAAACATTACAACCGATTATAAGATTTATGAGAATACATGGTATACCTTCCGTATCACATTAACCAACGATACAAAGAAAATGAAGGTATTCGTTATTGACGAAAACGGTAACGCTTACGACGGTGCATTTACAGGTGTAAGATTCAATTGGCCTATTGATGATGTAACAGTTACATATCCGTACCGTTACCTTTCATGGTCAAGTATGTCTGCTGCAGATTATATGTACCTTTACGATAATGCAGACAGCTCACTTGGCGAGGTTACAGCAACATATAATGACGGTATAGCTTTAGACGGTGCAACAGATGTTGACAAGGAAGAAGCATTAAATGCAACACTTACATTTGCAAACGAAATCAGCGCTTCAGACCTTGAAAAAATTGTTGTGTCAAGCGGTGCAACAGTAGAAAAAACACTTTCAGATGATAACAAGACAGTTTTTCTTGCAATTTCGGGTCTTGAATTTAACGAAAAGTACTATATTTCAGTTTCAACACTTGGATTAAACAAGGCAAAGGTATTTTCGTTTACAACAGAAGCGGCTCCTGTTACAGCATACTACAATAACGGAACAGAAGATGTTGTTTTAGCAGATGCAACAGAAGTTCCTGTGGATTTTTCAGGTAAGATTACCTATGGTATTGCTCTTGACCCTGAAACAGATGTAAGCGGAATAACAGTAAACGGCGGAAATGTTACAGCAACACTTAATGCTGACGGCACGGAAATCAGCTACAAGGTGTCGGGACTTAATTCTGCAAGTGCTTACACACTTTCGGTTCCTGCTTTAGGTGTTTCAAACGCACTTGAGGTTAATTTTGCAACAGTTATGAATCAGTATCTCTTCAAGGCTGAATTTGACGAGAATGATATTAATGCATACGAACTCAGCGATACAAACAACACAATTACAGAGGGTATTTTAAATCTTCCGGGAACACCGGGTGGCACAACAACGAGAGTTAACCCAATTTCAACTATCGACCTTTCGGGAAGATCGGAGCTTGTTTTTGAAACAAGAGTTAAGTTTACAATGAAAACTGCAAATGCAACTAACACTATCTCGTCAGGTAAAATCCTCTTTGCTCTTCTTGGTGACGAAGGAACTCTTAATTCAGGATTCTCTCTCTGGTCTTCTGACGGTTATTTAGGCTACGGCGGTAACGGCGATAACTCAGGTAAGGGTGTAAAGACAGAATACTTACTTACAGACGGAATGTGGTATACAATAAGAATGGAATTTGCCGCAGGCTCAAATGCTCCTAAGTTAATAGTAACACCTGACACAGGTGAGGGAATCACTATTGATAATGCTTCAATGTCAAGTAACGGCGTTTCAAAGATTTACGGTATACGTTACTCATACCGTTATCAGGTAGCATCAAATGTTGACTATATCCGTATCTGGGACGATTCACTTCTTCCAAAGGCAGAAGCAACAATTTATAATGGCGAAGAATTAGACGGTGCAGGTTCTGTTAAGAATGGTGAAAAAATTACAATTTCATTCCCTGAAGCTATCACAGAAGAAAACCTTGCGTCAATCAAGCTTGACGATGCGTCAGCAGAAGGTCTTGTATTAAGCGAAGACGGCAAAACAGTTACAATGTCAGTTCCTGCTTTAACACCAAGAACCTTCCACACCTTAAAGGTTGAAAAAATCGGTATGATGCCTGAAAACAGCTTTAGATTCAGAGCCGCAGATGAAGGAAAATATCTTGTAAGATATGAATTTGACGGCAATGACGATGATACTGCATGGTTTACAAGGGTTAACAGCTCTCTTACAGGCAAAGGTAATTCAGCTGTCCAGGTACAGAATGGAATGTGGAGTCAGGACTTCAGTACTACAAGCTACGGTGCATTCACACCTACCTTTGAAAACTATAATACATCACTTGAATTCAGAACCAACGTACCGAGAGAATCAAATTACCTGGATGTAGCAGGCAAGAAGAATATCACAATCGAAACAAAGATAAGAGTTGGCGAGGGTACACTTGACAATCAGTTTATGTACATCGGTAACAACATCGCAATGATTACTTTTGTTGACGGTGCGTTTGCATACAACGGTGATGGCGGTTCAAACGGCGGTAAAAAGGCGTTTATGGTTAACGCTGACCCATTACTCGTTGAAAGAAACAACTGGTATACATTTAAATTCGATTTCGACTTTGAAGCATATACCTATAATGTATCTGTAGACGACAGCAACGGTAACATTGCAAATTCGGGACCGGTTAAGTTCATCTACAATACACAAAAAGACACAATTTCAGACTTCCGTTTCCAGAGACAGCTTAATAACACTTATGCTCCTTTGGATATCGAATACTTCTATATTATCGATAACGATTACGGCAAGGTTGATGTAACATATGATGCAGGCGTTCCTGCTTCACTTGACGGATCTGCACTCGTTCCTGTTGCAGACAATATCTTCGAATTTACATTAGCTGAAGCTCCTGCATCGCTGACAGGTATCACATTGGTTGACGAAAACGGAAACGAAACAGAGGTTGCAACAGTTGTAAATTCAAACACAGTTTCAATTATTCCCGGTTCCAACCTTAAGTATAATACAAAGTATGTATTAACACTTCCAAAGGAAATAATAGGTGCTGAAAACGATCAGGAAGTTAAGTTTACAACAGTATGGAATCAAGCGGCAGAATTTGTTTATCCTGAAGGCTTTGAAAAGGACGACGAATTCAACGTTGTTTACTTCGGCGGTTCAATTACAAACCAGAACGGCTGGAGAGTAACAACAACAAACTGGTTCAAGGAATTCTTCCCCAACAGTAAGCACTTTAACGCATCAGTTGGCGGTACAGGCGCAGACTGGGGCTGGAACAGACTTGCCCGTGACGTAATTCCACATAATCCTGACATCGTATTCATTGAATTTGCAGTTAACGATTCAAATAATATGAATGCTGACCGTGATATTGAATCTATCGTAAGAAACTTAAATAAGCTTGATAAGCCTCCTGTAATCATTTTCGTTTATACAACTGTTCAGAACTTCAGCAACAATATAAACGCAATTGCACTTCAGGAAAGCGTAGCTAAAGCTTACGGTATTCCTTCAATCAACATTCACGACTATACTCAGACAAGATACAACACAGAGTCGCAGTTCGCAAAAGACTGGGATAGCACAGTATACATCGGTAGTGACACAACTCATCCTACAGATGCAGGTTCAACACTTTACGGTAATTATGTAACAGCGCTCTTAGAATCTGATTCATCAAAATACTTCGTTCGTCCGACAGCAAACGCGTTTGTAGCACCTGTTGCTTCTGACTTCCGTGATTTTGTATACGATTATACAGCAATCAATCAGACAATTTCGGGTGTAGGCTCAAGCTACGAATTTACAGTAAGCGGCGATGCGTTCCTTCTTGAATACAGCAAAAAGTCGGATGCAGGTACATTCAGTATTACTGTTGACGGTAACGTTGTAGCAGAAAATATTGATGCTTACAATTCAGCAAACTATGTTCCTAACTCAACAAAGACAGTTTCAGGTCTTGGCGAAGGAACACATACAGTAACTGTTACAGTAACAGGTCAGAACGCTTCTTCTACAGGTGCAAATGTTAAGCTTGCAGCTGCATTTACAAGAAACTATAGCACAAAGATTACACGTCCTGTATTTGATACAAATGAAGTTGCAGCAGGTAAGGAAATTACAGTTGCAACAAGCTATCAGGGTAGTGACGTTCAGGATGGTATCCTCCTCGTTGCAACCTATGACAGCTATGGCAGGCTGGTTCGTCTTATTGACACAACAAAGGACGGTGCGTTCAAAACAGGCTCAACAGAGGCTGAAACCTTTGTTAAGGTTAAGGTAACACCAACAAAAGACGAAGTAAAGGTTAAAGCATTTGTTTGGGACGGACTTAGCACAATGGTTCCGCTTACTAAGGCTCTTGAAATACAATAAGAACTTTTAAATTCAAAAAGTCGTTATGCCGCAAGCCGTGGATTTTCCACGGCTTGCTTTTTCTATTGTATTTTTATAAAAGTTGTGATATAATACTTATACCACAACTTTTTTTATTTTAAAACACAATTTAATAATATGTTACTCATATAGGGGGTACGCTAAGTAAAAAGCGTACACTTTGTTTCTTCATACCCTTATGTGAGTAAGTTGTGTTATGATAAAAAAAGTGTGTGGTAACCTTTGGAAGCAAAGTCAATGCGTTTTTTAGTGCGTGGCTCTGCTTTCGGGTGGGCTACGCACTTTTTTATTTTAAGGAGGGTAATTTATTTATGAAGAAAAAAAGATTGATGTGCGTTATAGGGGTAGTTTTGATTTTGTTGTTGTGTTCCTGCGGTGGGATAGATGAAACAGGGTTGACTATGGAAGAAAATTATGTAGGCTCTGTTAATTCGGATATATACCACGACCCCGAATGTCAATGGGCGAACAGAATTAAAGAGGATAACGAAATATGGTTTGCATCTGCGGAAGAAGCAGAAGATGAAGGTTATCGTGCTTGTCATATTTGCAATCCATAGAATATAAAAACAGTCTTGAATTTTTTATGAAATTCAGACTGTCGAAAAAGTAGTTATACTGACACCAAAGTCTTTTGGCTTTGGTGTTTTTGTATGCCTAAAATCACGCGTCAATCTCGTGGTTCTTAACCGATGAACAGAAATAAAATATCTGTATGGTGAAATGAGAAGTTTAACAGAAAGTTTTAATAAGAAAAGCCTTCCTTGTGTAAAGGAAGGGGGACCGTCGGAGACGGTGGAAGGATTGCAATTGTTAAAATGGAAATATAACTAAAAATTGAAAGCAAAAAACAATCCCTCAGTCAACTTCGTTGACAGCTCCCTTTACACAAGGGAGCCTAAGGGAGCCTAAGGGAGCCTAAGGGAGTCTAAGGGGGCCTTTTTTCTGAAAGATTTATCAAAAAATTCCTATAACTAACCATTTATGGGTAACAGGTAGTTGTTGTATGGCTGACAGTTCAATCTGAAAATGTACTTATGCGTAGATAGGAGTATTAAGGCTATGTTGATGGCGTTTTTGCGTTGTTTATTTTGTATAAGTATTTATTACGTTCCCGTCGAGGTCTTTCCATAAAAATTCACGGTTTTCGAAAATCATATAGCCGTGGTGGGAATTTTCCTTGGGAATGGAAACACTTCCGGGGTTCATATAAACAAAGAAACCGTGGTCGGTGCATTTTGGTATATGTGTATGACCGTTCAGCAGAATATCTCCGTTTTTAAGGGGAGGAAGATTTTCCTCGTTATACTTATGGCCGTGGGTGGCGAAAATTGTGGTGTCACCTTCGCTTATTATACAGTAATCCGCAAGAACGGGGAAGGAAAGAACCATCTGGTCAACCTCTGCCTCGCAGTTTCCCCGAACGCAGAGAATTTCGTCCTTTATGGCATTTAAAAGCTCGATTATCGCCTTGGGGTTGTAATCCTTTGGCAAATCATTTCTTGGCCCGTGATACAGAATATCTCCTAAAAGAAGCATTTTATCTGCCTTTTCATTCTTGTAGCATTCAAGCATTTTTTTGCAGTAAAATTCGCTTCCGTGTATATCCGATGCGATAAATAATTTCATAAACGTCACTCTTTCTGTATTGTTTTAAATATATTATAATATCAAAAGAGTGTAATGTCAATCAGATAAAAAAGCCTATGGCTATGCCTAAAACAAGCCCTGCCGCTAAGGAAAGGGATTTTTTTAACCGGTTTTTCTTTTTATGATGATAACGTTTCATACAGTTATTTACTATAGCACGGCTTATTTCCACCGCCTCATCCTGAGGACTTAAAACATCATCCTTAAGCAGAACGATTATCTGACTTATTAAAGGATTTTCCACCTGGGAAATAAGTATACAGTTAGAAGTTTTTGTCTGTTTCAGAATCAACACCTCATTTTTAAAGCATTACTTTAATATATTTATAAAAAAATTATCACCCATCGGCAAGATAATTATACTTAAAATCTTGACTTTGAAGCAATTTTTGTATATTATATAAGATGTATAGGTATGTTAACAAATACATACAACAGGAGGAATATGACATGTTAAATTATAAAAATGAGTATGAAAGATGGTTAAATTCTGAATTTGTTGATGAGGAAACAAAAAAAGAGCTTATTGCAATTAAAGATGACGAAAACGAAATCAGGGAAAGATTTTACTGCGACCTTGAATTCGGTACAGCGGGACTCAGAGGTATAATTGCCGCAGGTACAAACAGAATGAATGTTTATACTGTACGCCGTGCAACTCAGGGACTTGCACTTTATATAAAGAATTCAGGTCAGGAGGCAATGGATAAGGGTGTTGCAATTGCATATGATTCAAGACTTTATTCGGACAAATTTGCCTTTGAAGCGGCATCTGTTTTAGCCGCAAACGGAATTAAGGCTTATGTTTTTGACGAGCTTCGTCCTACACCTGAGCTCAGCTTTGCAGTACGTCATTTAGGCTGCTTTGCCGGTATTATCATTACAGCAAGTCACAATCCTGCAATTTACAACGGCTACAAGGTTTACGGCGAGGACGGTGCACAGATGGCACCCGTTGATGCTGACAAGGTACTTTCGTTTATCAATCAGACTGATGTTCTCGGCGGAGCAAAAACCGTTAAGGAAAGTGACCTTATAACAGTAATCGGAGAAGAGGTTGACAAGGAATATCTTAAGAATGTTGCAGCTCAGGCAATCAGCGTTGATGCTGTTAAGGAAGCGGCGGATTCATTTAATGTTATTTACACTCCGCTCCACGGAGCAGGAAACAAGCTTGTAAGACGTGTTCTTGATATGATGGGATTTAAAAATGTTCACGTGGTAAAGGAACAGGAGCTTCCCGACCCTGAGTTTTCAACTGTTAAATCGCCAAACCCTGAAAACCCTGAGGTTTTTGTTTATGCTGAAAAGCTGGCAAGGGAAAAGGGTGCAAATTTAATTATAGGTACCGACCCCGATTCGGACAGAGTTGGTATTATGGTTCTTAACAAGGAAGGGGTATTTGTTCCCTTTACAGGTAATCAGGTAGGTGCACTTTTAGTTGAATATATCCTTTCAAGAAGAAGCGAGATTAACACCCTTCCAAAGGACCCTGTTGTAATAAAGACTATCGTTACAACAAATCTTGCCGCAGATATCTGTAAAAGCTACGGCTTTGAAATAAGAAATGTTCTGACAGGCTTCAAGTTTATCGGTGAAATCATCAAAAATCTTGAATCAAAGGGCGAGGAAAGCAGATACGTTTTAGGCTTTGAGGAAAGCTACGGTTATCTTGCAGGAACATATGCCCGTGATAAGGATGCGGTTGTTGCAACAATGCTTATTGCTGAAATGGCGGCATATTACAAAACAAAGGGTCTTACTCTTTTTGACTGTATGGAGAATATTTACAAAAAGTACGGTTACTATAAGGAAAATCAGAAATCAATCACTCTTGAGGGAATTTCGGGTGTTGAAAAGATAAAGGAAATCTGTTCATACTTAAGAGAAAATCCTTTAAAGGAAATTTGCGGTCAGCAGGTTGTTGAAATTTGTGATTATCAGACAAGCAAGAGTGTTGACGTTAAAAACGGTGTTGAAAGTGAAATTGATTTACCAAAATCAAATGTTCTTTCCTACATCACCGCTGACGGAACAAAGGTTATAGTACGTCCGTCGGGAACAGAGCCTAAGATTAAATTCTATTTCTTCGTTAAGGGTAACGATGAAAAGAATGCAAACGAAAAGCTTTGTGCCGTAAATAATGAGATACTTGATAAAATCAACAAATTACTTTAAGCAAAAGTTTTGCTTGGCAGGAGGAAAAAAAGTTGCTGCTTTATAAAATAATAGACCTGATTTCAGGTTTTATAAAAGAAAAAAAGGAATATCTTGCTATGCCGTTTATTTGTCTTGCGGTAGTAATGCCTATGTTTTTCAGAGGCTTGTACTTTGAAGCGGACAGAGCGATTTTCGGCATAATTGCCTCAATTGTACTTGCGGCGGTGTTTATAATTAAAAAGAAAACTGCAGGTTTGAACCTTCATATTGACGCAGGTTGCATACTTCTTACCGCAATTTACGGAATTACTGCGGCATTTGCGGTAAATAAGGACAGTGCAATACTTGCCTTTGCCTCGTATATACTGCTTTTAATCATTTATGTTGCAGTTAAAGGCGACAGCGACAGAGAGGATAAGATTTACGGACTTGTAACAGTTATATGTTATGCAATTGCTCTTACATCTCTTATTTCTCTGCTTACTGCGGCAGGAATTATAAACTATCCCGGTTCATATTCTGATGCCGAGGCTGAAAAATGGCTTAACGGTACAGTTCAGTATCATAACGCCTTCGGTATTCTTGCACTTGCAGGCTTTTTCGGTCTTTGCGGTGTATACGCAAAATCTATGAAAAAACCCTTGTATTGGGTAAATCTGCTTGGATATTATCTGCTTATGTTCGGCATAATTATGTCCTATTCAAGAGGTGCGTGGCTGATAGCACCCTTTGTGTTTATTATCTATCTTATTATGGCAGATAAGGACGCAAGACTTAAAATGATTTCTTATCTTGTAACATCGGCAATCGCTGTTTTTGCGGTTCTTTCACCCTTTACCCAGGCTGTTGATTCTGCATCAAAGACTATGGGCGGCGTATGGCTTGTTATAGGCTTTGTTATAGCTGTAATTCTCGGAGTTATGCTGGATGTGGTTGTAAATCAGATAAAGAACCATAAATATTTTAACCGTTCGGTTGTGGCGGCAGGCGTGGTTGTTATTGCCCTTGTGCTTGTAATCGTTCTGTTTCCGTCGGCATTTTCATTTATGCTTCCCCAGAGTCTTGTGACACGTCTTGAGGGGCTTAATTTCGGAACGCAGACAGTTACCGAAAGATTTGTTTTCTACGGTGATGCTTTAAGGATGAGTGTAAAAAATATATTTTTCGGTCTTGGCGGAGGAGCCTGGTCCGATATGTACGGAATGTATCAGTCCTACGATTACAGCTCATCGCAGATTCACAGCTACCCTATGCAGATACTTACCGATACAGGTATAATAGGTGTAATCGCATTTATATGGATTGCAGTATTTTTGATTATCGGTGCAATAAAGCTTAAGAAGAATAAAGCCGTATCGGGCGGACTTTTGGCGTCGCTGTTTTCGGTGTGCGGAGCACTTCTTCTTCACAGTCTTATCGACTTTGACCTTTCAATTTTCGGTGTAACTGCTGTTTTGTGGGCAGTCCTTGCAGCAATAAGTGCTCTTGCAGGAAAATCAGATTTTAAGGCTTCAAAGTATGTATGGGTTGCACTTTGTGCAGTTATGATTGTTTTCTCGGTAACGGATTATCTCGGCACTTCGGCAGAAGCAAGAGCTGATGAAATTTTCAATAAGTTTTATGGCGATGAGCTTGAGGGCTTTGATATAAAGCCTGAGAAATATACTGCGGCGTTTGAAGAGTACGGAAAGGCGGTAAAATTTAAGCCTTACGATGCGGTTGCACTTTCTGCCAAGGCTAAAACGAGAATGTTTGCTCATAACGAGAACAAGGAACACCGTGAGCTTGCGGTGCTTGAATTTGAAAAGGCGGAAAAAATGGCACCTTACAGCTTTGCAGTTCAGGGCAACGGAATTGAGATGTATTCAAGAAGCGGCGGCACATTACGCTACGCCGTTACCTGTCTTAAAAATCAGGTTAACCTCTTCCCGAAGAACCTTAATAACTATCTTGTGTATATTAAGAATGCTTACGAGGTTATGAATTATTACCGTTATGACGGCATTATGAATGTAGCAGGTGAGATTGCAAAGGAGGCTATGACCTTAAAGCCGCTTGCGGAGGAAAACAATGTAGAGCTTCCTGATGCAACAAAGGGTTACTTTGATATGTTTGAAGTTGTTTACAACAATACCTTAAGAGGAACCGATAAAGAATAATGCTTTCAATAATTATAGTAAATTTCAACACATCACAACTCGTGCTTGATTGTGCTGAGTCCATAAAAAAATATCCGCCCTGCTGCGATTATGAAATAATTGTAGTGGATAACGATTCAAGGGTGGAAGAAAAAAAGCTTCTTGAAAATTCAGACCTTAAGGTGATTTTTTCGTCAACCAATGACGGCTTTTCAAAGGCTAACAACAAGGGTGTGGAAGAAGCATCGGGTGATGTACTGTTATTTTTGAATCCTGATACGGTTGTGCTCGAAAACGCTTTGTCCGATACTCTTGAATTCTTAAAGGAGCATAAGGATTCGGGCATAGTAGGATGCCGTGTTAATTTAGAAAGCGGCGGATTGGATATGGCTTGCAAAAGAAGTCTGCCTACCGTACGTAACGCAGTAGGACACTATTTGAAATTAAACGGAAAAATTAAATATTTTTCGGGATACCGCAGACTTGACCTTGCCGACGATTACGTCGGTGAGGTTGAATGTGTTGTAGGTGCTTTTATGATGATGCCGAGAAGTGTTTTTCTTAAAGCAGGAAAATTCTGCGAGGATTATTTTATGTACGGTGAGGATGTGGAGCTTTGCCGTTCTGTTTTAAATCTCGGTTACAAGGTTTACTATTTCGGAAAGGCTGAAATAATCCACAAAAAAAGAGCCAGCAGTCATAAAAACAAAAGAGCAGGAAAAGCTTTTTATGACAGTATGGAAATTTATTACGATAAACATAAGAAAAACTGTCTGGGAGATATTTTCGTGAAAACGGGAATAAGGATTGCAAGATATCTCGGACTTTAGAAAGGGGAAAAAATGCTTAGAGAAAACGCAAGAGTGCTTTCACTTTTAAGATTCTTTTTTGATATGCTGTGCGTCGGACTTTCTTTTGTCTTTGCATGGTATATTAAATTCGTCTGGGATATTTTCCCTAAAGAGCCCCATCTTCCTTTTGAGGAATATGCAGTCCTTCTTTATACAGGGCTTGTTTGCTTTGCTCTGCTTCAGTATTTTTCGGCTATGTACGAATCACGACGTCTTGGCGGAATAAGCAGGGAAATTTTCGGATGCTTTAAAAATTCGGCTATAGTTCTTGCGATTATGCTCGTTATGCTCTTCTTTCTGAAGAAAAGCGACTATTCCCGTGTATTTACCCTGATTTTTGTTGTGTTTATGTTTATTTTTACAGCTATCCAGCGTGTACTTGTAAAGGGTGCGTTAAGAGCCCTGAGGCGTCTTGGGTACAATGTAAAACACCTCGTTGTAGTAGGTGACGGGCCCAAAACACAGGATTTTATAAATTCAGTTAAGGTTCACCGTGATATGGGCTATGAGATTTTCGAGGTATTAGAAAGCTATGATGGACTTGAAAAGCTTTTAAAGGATAATCCTGTTGATGAGGTTATAATTTCTCTTGAGGATGCAAAGTCTCAGTACATTCCAAGGATTATAAATATCTGCGAATACTGCGGAGTAAAAGCATCCATTATTCCTTCATATATTCAGTACGCACCGTCAAGACCCAAAACGGACAGCATTGACGATATTATTCTGATAAATACCCGCTATATACCTCTTGATAATATGTTTTACAGTTTTATTAAACGACTTTTTGACTTTTTATTATCTCTGATGGGTATAATAATTCTGTCACCTGTATTACTTGCAATTGCCATTATGGTGAAGCTTTCTTCAAAGGGAGGCATATTGTTTTGTCAGGAAAGAGTAGGGTTTAACGGAGAAGCTTTTACCATTTACAAGTTCCGTACAATGAAAAGTGAAACGGATAACAAGGGCTGGACTGTCAAAGGAGATGTACGTGTAACAAAAATCGGAAAATTCTTAAGAAAATCCAACCTTGACGAGCTCCCTCAGCTTTTTAATGTGTTAAAGGGAGATATGAGTCTCATCGGGCCCCGTCCCGAACAGGTGCATTTTGTGGAAAAGTTCAGAGATGAGATACCTAAATATATGCTAAAGCACCGTGTGCGTCCGGGTATGACAGGCTGGGCACAGGTAAACGGGTTAAGAGGTGATACCTCTATTGAGGAAAGAATCAAAAAGGATTTATACTATATAGAAAACTGGTCTCCGGTACTTGATTTTAAGATACTTTTTAAAACATTTTTCGGTGGCAATAAAAATGCATATTAATGTCAGGCGGATAACGTGAAATTTCATTTCCCGTTAAGCCTGCCGGCGGATTTAAACAGCCCGTGCGAAATTTTCTTCACATTCGTTCAGAAACGCACATGGGCACATTAATCTCTTATCATTCGATGCCTACGGATAAGAGAAAATTAATTAACACTTATGCCGACGTATGGCGGCGGAACGGAGATTAATATGGTAGCAGAGCTTAATTCCTGTGCAGTTATAGGAATAGGAGCACAGATGGTTAAGGTTGAAATGGATTTCGTGGAAGGTGTTCCCGATTTTCAGATAGTAGGTCTTGGTGATACTGCGGTAAAGGAAAGCCGTGAAAGAGTTAAGGCGGCTCTTAAGAATGCATATATTGAGTTGCCGACCAAATGCTATGTAGCAAACCTTGCACCTGCAGATATGAAAAAAGAAGGTTCTTTTTATGACCTTCCTCTTGCTATAGCGGCGGCTTTTTGCAGCGGTAAGATTAAAAGCACGGATTTAAGCGACGCAATGTTCTTAGGTGAGCTTTCGCTGAAGGGAGAGATACGTCCCGTTCACGGCGTTTTGCCTGCGGCAATATGTGCTAAGGAAAACGGCATAAAAAGACTTTTTGTTCCCGATGCCAACAAGCAGGAGGCGGCAGTTGTTGAGGGGCTTGATGTGTACCCCTGCAAAAGCCTTACTGCTGTTTTGGAGCATATTACAGGCGTCGGAGTTATAGATATATACAAAAGTGATCAGAATGAGCTTTGCTTCAGAGGTGACGAGTATACCCTTGATTTTGCTGATGTAAAGGGGCAGACGGCAAGTAAATGGGCTCTTGAGGTAGCTGCCGCAGGCGGCCACAACGTTATAATGACGGGCAGTCCGGGGGCAGGCAAGACAATGCTTGCCAAACGAATTCCGTCAATTATGCCTGATCTGACATTTGAAGAAGCGATTGAGATAACAAAGGTACATTCTGTTGCAGGAACTCTTCCCGAAAATACGGCACTTCTGAAAACAAGACCCTTCAGAAATCCCCATCACACGGTATCATCTGCAGGTCTTGCAGGTGGCGGAAGTGTTCCCAAGCCGGGAGAGATAAGTCTGGCACATAACGGTGTTTTGTTTTTAGACGAGTTTCCTGAGTTCAGGCGTGATGCGGTGGAAATTCTGCGTCAGCCTATGGAAAACGGGTCTATAACAGTTTCAAGGTCAAGAGCAACCGTTACATATCCGTCAAACTTTATGCTTGTTGCGGCAACCAACCCTTGTCCCTGCGGATTTTTAAACGACCCTGTTCACGAGTGCACCTGTTCTCAGGCGGCAATTGAACGATATAAAAATAAAATAAGCGGACCGGTGCTCGACAGAATAGATATACAGATAGATGTTGAGCCCGTCGCCTTTGATTCTCTCAGCACCAAAACAAAAGCTGAAAGCTCAAAGTCGGTAAGAGAAAGAGTTAACCGTGCAAGAAGAATTCAGCTTGAAAGATTTAAGGGAACAGATGTTTACTGCAATGCAAATATGACAGAGCAGATGCTGGAAAAATACTGTGCTCTTGACAATGAGGGAAAGGCAATTTTCAAGCTTGCCTTCGAAAAGCTTGGAATGAGTGCAAGAGGCTACAGCAGAATCTTAAAGGTGGCAAGAACCATTGCCGACCTTTCGGGCTGTGAGAATATAACAAAAGATCATATAATGCAGGCACTTCGTCTGCGAAAGAGTGAAAAATAGAGAAAGATGGTAAAATGGTATGAAAAAAATGGTAGTAATAGATACAAATATTGATCAAAGCAGTTTTAATTCAAAAATAAATATGGCACTTCACAAAATATGCTCCGTGCCTTTAATTGAGCATATGATTTTAAAGCTTAAAGAAGAGGAAAATGAAATTTATGTGTCGGGAGACCGGGCTCTTTACGAGTACTTAAAGGACAGAACAGACGTAATCTTTTTAAATGATGTAAAGGAGGCACCCGAAAACGCCTGCTATATACCCGTAAACTCAGCTGTTTTGTTCGGTGATGAATTAATATGCCGTACCCGTGAGGATTTTTATGTTCTTTCAGGGATTATACAAAGTGCTGTAAACAAAAGAGTTATGCTAAGCGGTGTTAATATTATTTCTCCTGAAAACACCTATATTTCACCCTTTGCAAAAATAGGTACAGACTGTGTTATTTATCCCGATGTTTATATTGAGGGAAGCACGGTAATCGGCGAAAATACAGTCATTTATTCCTCATCAACAATTGTTGATTCAGAAATAGGAAGTAATGTAAGGATTCAGAATTCGGTTATACTTGAAAGCTGTGTGGAGGATGATACTACCGTCGGTCCCTTTGCGTATATAAGACCTCACTGCAGAGTGGGTAAAGGTGTCAAGGTGGGAGATTTTGTGGAGCTGAAGAACTCTTTGGTAGGAAACGGAACTAAAATTTCTCATTTAACCTACGTAGGTGACAGCGATGTGGGAGAAAATGTCAACTTCGGTTGCGGAACGGTTACGGTTAACTATAACGGAGCGGGTAAGTTCAGAACAACCATAGGTGATAATGCCTTCGTAGGCTGTAATACAAATCTTGTAGCACCTGTTACGGTAGGGGACAATTCTTTTATAGCCGCAGGCTCGACAATTACCGATGCCGTTCCCGAAAACGGCTTTGCAGTTGCCCGTGCAAGGCAGATAAATAAGGAAAACTGGGTAAAGCCAAAGGACAGAAAATAAAATTTTTCATATAATGAATTACAGAAGTAATGAAAGGAAGTACAGCAATGAAAATTGTTATGACAGGCGGAGGAACATCAGGACACGTAACTCCCAATATCGCACTTTTCAAACCGCTTAAGGAAGCGGGCTTTGAAATAAGCTATATAGGTACAAGGGAAGGAATAGAGCACGACCTTGTAACAAGGGAGGGTATTGATTATTACCCTATAAAGGCAGGGAAATTAAGACGTTACATTGATATGCAGAACGTAAAGGATGTTTCAAAAATCTGCACGGGCTACGCTCAGGCGCTTAAGGTTTTAAGAGCTGTTAAGCCTGATGTAGTTTTTTCAAAGGGCGGCTTTGTATCCTGTCCCGTTATATGGGCGGCAAAGACACTCGGTATACCTTCCGTAATTCACGAATCGGACATAACACCGGGTCTTGCCAACAAGCTTTCGGCACCCTTTGCAAAGAAAATATGCTACGCTTTCCCTGAAACAAAGGCACATCTTCCTGAAGGTAAAAGTATTTATACCGGGCTTCCCGTAAGAGAAGAGCTTTTATCCGGAGACAGACAAAAGGGTCTTGAATTTATGGGCTTTGACGGCAATAAGCCTGTATTACTGCTTATGGGGGGAAGTCTTGGTTCAAAATTTTTAAATGATAAATTAAGAGCGGAAATAGACGACCTTCTGCAGAAATTTGACGTATGTCATCTTTGCGGAAAAGGAAATACCGACAGCGAGCTTTTCAACCGCAGAGGCTACTGTCAGTTTGAATACGTAAACGAAGAGCTTTGTGATGTTATGGCGGCAAGTGACTTTATAATTTCCCGTGGCGGTGCAACCGCAATATTTGAAATTTTAGCGCTTGTTAAGCCGTCTTTAATAGTTCCTTTGTCAAAAAAAGCAAGCAGAGGTGACCAGATAGAAAATGCAAAATCCTTCAAGGCACAGGGTCTGTGTGATTATATGGAGGAAGAGGAGCTTGAGCGTAAGGATTTTTCCGAGCTGATTGACTCCATTTACGAAAAACGTGCGGTTATCGCAGAAAATCAGAACAGAAAGGACACCTCAAAGAGTGCGTCTGCCATAGTAAACGTTATTCTTTCGGTGGTTAAGAGATAAATATGTTTTTAATTGCAGGATTGGGAAATCCGGGAGATAAATATTTTGCAACACGTCATAATGCAGGCTTTCTTGCTCTTGACTATATGGCACAAAAGTACGATATTACAGTAAAGAGTGCAAAGCACAAGTCACTTTTGGGTGAAGGCAGGATAGCAGGGGAAAGAGTTGTTCTGTTAAAGCCGCAGACTTTTATGAATTTAAGTGGCGAGGCTGTAAGGTCTGCAAGCGACTGGTATAAAATTCCCGTTGAGAATATAATAGTAATATACGATGATATTGACCTTGAGGTAGGTGCTCTTCGCATAAGACCCAAGGGAAGTGCAGGCGGTCACAACGGTATGAAATCAATAATTTCACATCTTGGAAGTCAGGATTTTCCAAGATTTCGCATAGGCGTAGGTTCAAAGCCTCAGGGCGGTGATTTGTGCAATCACGTTTTAGGTACAATTCCCAAGGCGGAGCAGGAGGTTATGTTCAAGGTATTTGAAAGAACCTCGGATGCTGTTGAGGAATACATAAGAAACGGTATCGACAGCTCTATGAATAAGTATAACGGTAAGGCAGAATGAAAAATTACAGTAAAATCTTAGAAGAACAAAGCTTTTACAAAAAAATAAATGAGTGTATTTCAAAGGGAATAACACCTTTAAAAATCACAGGAACGGCGGAGTCGCAGAAATTGCACCTCGCCTTTTCCCTTTGCGAAAAATATGACCGTGGTATGGTTTTTGTGTGCGAGAGTATGTATGCCGCAAAAAAGCTTTGTGAGAAGCTGAGCTTTTTTACCGATAAGGCATATCTTTACCCCGAAAGGGAGTATATTTTTTACGAAACCTTTGCCAGCAACGATTCTCTTGCAGAGGAAAGAATGAACGTTTTAGGAAGCATTTGCCGGGAAAAATGCTTTGTTGTAACAACGCTTACGGCTTTATGTCAGAAAATACCCTCAAGGGATGATTTTGAATATTGCTCTCTGTCGTTTAAAAGAGGGGATATTTATCAGATTGAAAGCATCGTTTCAAGGCTTACCAAAATGGGCTACAAGAGGGAAGCAAACGTTGAGGGAATGGGTCAGTTTGCGGTGCGAGGCGGAATTATAGATATTTATCCGTCAGGCTCTAAAAACGCTTACAGACTTGATTTTTTCGATGAGGAAATTGATGCTATAAAAATATTTGATGTTGACACGCAGACCTCTGTTGATGTGTGTGACGGCTTTGAAATACTTCCCGCATCGGAAAATTTTGCGAAGAAAAATGCGGATTTGACGGACTACCTTAAGGATATGTTCGTTTTTATTGACGAGCCAAATGCCTGCAAGGACAGCACCGATGCTTTTATAAAGGATTTAGGTGAAGCTATCTTCAGTGCAATAGAGGACGGAGTGAAGCTTAAGGGTGATAAAAAGGAGACCTCATATTATATAACTTCTCCTAAAATAGCGGCAGATAAGCTTTGTGATGGGGTTTTATTTACCGTTACAAACTTTTCACTGAGCGATAAGCTTGTTGCAAGCAGGGAAATTGTTGCGGTAACAGGAAGGAATCTTCCTGCCTACGACCCTGAAAGCGAGCTTCTGGTGGAGGATATTACCTATTTCATCACCAAAGGCTACAGGGTTATTCTGCCCTGCGGAAATGAAAAGGGGATAAAGCACTTTTCGGAAATATTAAGTGATGAGGAAATTCCGTTTAATATTGACACCGATTTCAAAACTGAGATTATGCCCTTTACCGTTACCCTTACCACGGGATATTTAAGTGACGGCTTTGAATATACAAATGTGCCTGCGGCATTTTTGTGCATCGGCGGAAACAAGGTAAAATCAGCTCCCGAGACAAGAAAAACAAAACGCAGAAAAAACGGTCTTAAGAGCATTTACGATATAAATGAAGGAGACCTAGTTGTTCACGATATTCACGGCATCGGTGTATACAAGGGTATGCATCAGCTTACCGTTGACGGTATTACCAAGGATTACCTTAAAATAAAATATAAGGGCACAGACCTTTTGTACGTTCCCGTTCAGCAGCTTAATCTTTTAAGTAAATATGTTGGCGGAGCGGAAAACGTTAAAATCAACAAGCTGGGCGGCGAGGAATGGAGCCACGCAAAGGCTAAGGTGCGTCAGAATGTTGAAGCTATGGCAAAGGAGCTTTTAGAGCTTTATGCAAAGCGTGAAAGCACCAAAGGCTACGCCTTCGGACCCGATACCGAGCTTCAGGAGGAGTTTGAAAATACCTTCCCATACGATGAAACTGATGATCAGCTTAAAGCTATAGAAAGCGTTAAGTTTGATATGGAAAGCATTAAGCCTATGGACAGACTTATCTGCGGCGATGTTGGCTACGGTAAAACGGAAATTGCTATGCGTGCGGCGTTTAAAGCAGTTTCCAGCGGCAAGCAGGTGGCTATGCTTGTTCCTACGACACTTCTTGCAAAACAGCACTACGAAAGCTTTTTATCAAGAATGGAGCAGTTTGCGGTTAATGTGGAAATGCTCTGTCGCTTCAGAAATACAAAACAGCAGAAGGAAATAAAGGAAAAACTAAAAAGCGGCAAAATTGATATTGTAATAGGCACTCATTCCATTCTGCAGAAGGATATTGCCTTTAAGGATTTAGGACTTCTTATCATTGACGAAGAACAACGCTTCGGCGTTGCCCATAAGGAAAAAATTAAGAATTTAAAATGTAATGTGGACGTTATAACCCTTTCTGCCACGCCTATTCCCAGAACTTTAAATATGGCGATGTCAGGCTTAAGGGATATGAGCGTTCTTTCAGACCCGCCTAAAAACAGAAAGCCTGTTTCAACCTATGTTATGGAATATAATGAGCCTGCCATAAGAAATGCTATTTTAAAGGAAATAGGCAGAGACGGACAGGTGTATTATCTGCACAACAGAGTTGAAAGTATAGATATTGTTGAAAATAAATTAAAGAAGCTTGTTCCCGAAGCAAGGTTTGTTACCGCTCACGGCAAAATGGGGGAACGGGAGCTTGAAAATATAATGCTTTCGGTTATTAACGGTGAGGTGGACGTTTTAATATGTACCACTATTATTGAAACGGGTATCGATATTCCCAATATAAATACACTTATAATTGAAAATTCAGAAAGGTTCGGTCTTGCACAGCTTTATCAGCTGCGAGGTAGAATAGGCCGTTCCTCACGTCTTGCACATGCGTATCTTACGGTTCCCAAAAACAAGGTTCTTGATGAGGTTGCAAGCAAAAGACTTATGGCAATAAAGGAATTTACCGAGTTCGGTTCGGGTATAAAAATCGCTATGCGTGACCTTGAAATAAGAGGCGCAGGCTCACTTTTGGGAGCAAATCAGCACGGTTATATGAACCGTGTAGGCTACGATATGTACTGTAAGCTTCTGGAGGCGGCGGTAAGACAGATTAAAAACAACGAGCCAGTAGAGGAGGAAATTCCGCTTATAATCGACCTTTCTGTAAACTGCTACATCCCCGATACCTACATTGAGGATAAGATTACGAGAATTGAAATGTACCGCAGTGTTGCATCAATGGAAAATGATAAGGATAAAAGCGACATTATTGACGAATTTATTGACCGCTTCGGTGATATTCCTGCTGAGGTTGTTAATTTAATCGAGGTTACCGAAATAAGAAATATGGCAAGGACATTAGGCTTTGGCGATATTTCACAGAAAGGAACTAAATTATTTATAACCCTTACCAACAATTCACCCATTGAGGCTGTAACAGGGTATGTTGTAAACAACCGCCTTAAAGCGTATATGACATCAGGTAAAAAAATTATGCTTGTTTACTCTCTTGAAGGAGTTAAACATAAGGATATTTGCAGTAATGTTAAAATTATGTTACAGGACATAAAAGCATTGAAAAATTGATATTTTCGTGTTAATATTATAATGTAAAGTAACCTGAAAGGAGGCTGCGGTATGAAAAGATTTATATGTGTTTTTCTTTTGCTTGTAACGGCAATTACACTTTGTTCCTGCTCAGGAACAGCTAAAATAGGTACTATTGACGGTAAAGGTGTAAGTGTGGAGGCATTTAATTATTTCCTTTATACCGTTAAGGAGGACCTTCTTTTTGAAGCAGATGTTATGGAAGATGGTGCCGAAACCTTCTGGCAAACTGAGGTAGAGGGGAAAAAGGCAATCGAGCTTGCAAAGGAAAAGGCGTTTGAAGAGGTTATGTCCTTTGAGGCAAAATATTTAAAGGCTCTCGAAAACGGCTTTTCAATTGACGAAGACTGCCGAAAAAATGCAGAGGAGCATTACAATAATGCGGCAAGTGCCAAAGGTGGCGATGCGGAGCTCAAGGCATTTTTAAAGGAAATCGGATGTTCGGAAAAAGCGTACAGAGAAATTCTTGAAAAAAGCTACTGCATAACGGCATTTATTGCTGAATATAAGAAAACAGGAACAGATTTTGAGATAAGTGACGAGGAAATATATCAGAGAATTTACGAGCGTTATGGAGAAATGGGACCTATTACGTCAATTTTCGCAAAGCAGATTATTTTTACCACAACAGACAGCAACGGTAACCCTTTACCTGAAGATGAGCTTGTAAAGAAAAAGGAGCTTGCCGACAGCATTTATGAAAGAATTATGTCGGGTGAGGATTTTGATACACTTATGAAGCAGTATTCCGAGGACCCTGAGCTTGAGAATAATCTTGATGGCTATCTGATTTTGGAAGCCGATGTAAGTGAAGAAATGAAAAATAAGGTGTTCTCTCTTGAGGATGGTACTGTTTCAGAACCGACAGAGTCGGATTACGGCTATCATATTGTAAAGGTTTTAAGCAAAAACTATTCTACTATGGACAGCATAGCCGGGAATATACGCCTTGACCTTGAAGCAGAAAAGGAAAGTGCCCTCGCCGAGGAGTGGAAAAAGGAATATACCGTAACACGCAACGATAAAGAGTTTGAAAAAATACAATAATTATAAAACCTCTCAGATACCTGAAGGTATCTGAGAGGTTTGTTATGCATTTTTATGTCAGAGATGTTTGGCATTAAAAGGCCTTTTTATATTGACAATTTATTACAATTGAGATAAAATAATTACAATATAATGTACAGCGAGGTGTGCTTTATGGCAGGAGACAGAAACGAAATCAATTTTACTCACGGAGCGATGCTCGGCAAAATAATCAGATTCGCTGTTCCGTTGGTGCTTTCGGGTATTCTTCAGCTTTTATTTAATTCCGCAGATATGATTGTAGTGGGTAAGTTTTCAGGGGATTCTTCACTTGCAGCTGTAAGTGCAACCTCTACCATTACAAATCTGCTTATTAACTTGTTTATCGGTCTTTCACTTGGTGCTACCGTTACCGTTTCACGTTATTTTGGTAAAGGTCATGGAGAAGGAATGCAGAAAAGTGCACATACGGCGGTAACACTTAGCTTTTTATGCGGTCTGTTTCTTGCGGTGCTTGGCAATCTTCTTGCAGTACCTTTATTAAGGTTTACGGGTGTTCCTGCAGATATTTTTCCTAAATCTGAGCTGTATTTAAGGATTATTTTTGCAGGTATGCCATTTAATATGCTTTATAATTTTTCAAGCGGTATTATGCGTGCCTACGGAGATACGAAAAAGCCCCTTATTTTTCTTTCGATAGCAGGGGTAATAAATGTTTGCCTTAATCTGTTTTTTGTTATAGTGTGCGGTATGGATGTGGCAGGTGTGGCAACTGCAACAATTACATCTCAGGCAGTTTCTGCATTCCTTGTTTTAAAGGCGCTTACAAAGGTGGAAAACGGATGCAGAATACATTTAAACAAATTACGTATACACAAAGAACAGCTTAAAATGATTTTAGCGGCAGGTATTCCGTCAGGACTGCAAAGCTGTATGTTTTCCATTTCAAACATTTTAATTCAGACCTCAATCAACAGCTTTGATACACTCACCATAGCAGGTTCTGGTGCGGCAGGAAGTATTGAAGGCTACGTTTATGTAAGTATGAACGCATTCAGCAGCACCGCTGTTACTATGTCCTCACAGAATTACGGTGCGGGAAAAATAAAACGTATTTTAAAGGGTTGGGGGTTATGTCTTTTATGTACAACTCTGACAGGTCTTGCACTTGGCTGGACTGTAATTGCATTTTCAAAACCGTTGGCAACCCTTTTTGTTTCTGATGCAACTTCTATAACGAAAGCTATGGAAAGAGTGTTGTATGTTATCAGTCTTTACTTTTTATGCGGATGTATGGAGGTTTCAACAGGTGTAACACGAGGTATGGGATATTATGTTCACCCTATGATTTTGTCAATTTTCGGTGTTTGCGTATTCCGTATATTCTGGATATACACAATTTTCGCAAAGATTCACACTCTGCCCTGTCTTTATATATCATACCCCATATCCTGGGCACTTACGTTTGTGATACAATCAGTAATTTTTGTTATACTTGCAAAGAAAAAAATAAGGAAGGTAGAAGAATATGAAGGTACAGATAGTATTGCCTGAAAAGTTATATATTTTAAAGGATTTCGAGCAGATTAATATTCAGGATGCATCGGAAGAGTTTAACATATACTTTAAAAATATAATTCACCCATACAAGGCAGAATGGGATGTTATAACAGAATGCGAATACGGTAAAAATCACGGCGCATTCTGGAGAATAACTGAATTTCCCCGTGAATTGGAGAGCTTTCCTCTTAAAATAAAGGTTTACGATGAATACGGCGAAAAAATCGGTGAAAATGAAACAACTGTTGTTATGAACACGGTTAAGCAAAACCCCGGGAAAATGCGTCTTTTATGCATCGGCGATTCAATGACACAGGCGCAGGTTTATATTGACCACGTTGCAAAGAAACTTAAAAATATCGAATTTATCGGAACACGTTCCTTTAACAACGTAATCTTCCATGAAGGAAGAGGTGGCTGGGCGTGGGACGGATATTTTAACAGAAGCTATATCCGTAACGGCGTTTCTCCCTTTTTGTTCCCTGAAAATGTTGAGGGAAAGGATTACTTCGGTTGTGTTGAGTTTTACGAAGAAACTCAAAAATTTCCCCGTGACGATTACTGTTATTCAGGCTATAAATACGAGGAAATTAAAGACGGTCAGTATTTTACCAAAGAAAAAATTCTTTATAAAAGAGAAAATGACAGCGATATACTAATCGACAAAGAACCTAAATTTGAATTCAGCTTTAAAAAGTATGTTGAGAGGTATGATTTAGGAAAGGTTGATGCTGTAAGTATTCTTATGGGCGGTAATGATTTACAGCTTTGTACCTATGAAGAAATAGAAGACAGAGTTAAGGAATTTACCGACAATACTTTATTTGTAATAAACAAAATAAAGGAAAATGACCCAGATACGAAAATTATCCTGAACACCCCCATAATCGGAGCGGAGCAGTATTGCTGGGGCAATTCTCCCATGCGTTGCAGAAGCGGCTCTAAAATATACAGAATGCTTGCAATTAAATCCACAAAGAGCTTTATTGACAATTTTGAAAATATGGAGAATGTTTATATTTCTCCTATGATTTACAATCTTGATCCACAATACGGTTTTGATACGGCTTACTACAAGGCAAACCGCTACAGCGAAATAAATGTACAGTATCAAAGTAACTGGGTGCACCCGAACACTTCGGGCTACAAACAGATGGGCGATTCGCTGGCGGCAACAATTGAGGAAATAAGAAAGGAAAAATAATTATGAAATACGCAAAGGATTATGGCTTTTTGCCCGAAAATGACGGTCTTGCCAATGCAAAAGCATTACAGGAAGCAGTAAAGGAAGGCGGAGATATTTATATCGATTTGCCGGGTACATACCTTCTTGCTGACCAGGTTTTACTTTATGACGACACAAACCTTTTCTTCTGCGCAGGTTCGTATATCAAAAGAGAAGAAAACCCCGAGGAAACGGCATACGTTTTTGTAAATGAGGGTGCATACACTCATACATACAATAAAAATATCAAAATTCAGGGTCTTAACCTTATCTGTAACGGCGTTGTACGTGAGGATATAACTCCCGAAAGCAAAAAAATAATATCGGGTCTTAACGGACACATTTGCTTTTTCTATGCTAAAAATATTGTTATAGAAGATTTTCAGTGTCTTGACCTGCCTTCAAGATGCTTTGGTATTCATATCTGCACCTTTGAAAACGCAGTTATTGAAAGAGTTCGCATTGAAGGTAAAAAGGATGCCGTTCATTTCGGTTACGGAAGCAAATTTGTTATCCGTCACGGTCTCTTTAAAACCTTTGACGACCCTATTGCGTTGAATGCTCATGACTATACAGGCTCAAACCCACAGATGGGCTGGATTGAAAACGGTCTTATTGAGGACTGCTACGATATTGACGATGACTCAACAGACGGCTATTTTTGCCGAATCCTTGCAGGTTCCTGGCCAAAATGGTACGAAGGAATCAAGGTTCAGCGTTCCGACTCCGTTTTTGTAAACGGCAGACTTTACAGAGTAAATATGCCTGTTGACGGTAAGATTTACACATCGGTAACTCCGCCTTGTCACGAATCGGGTCTTGCCGAGTATGACGGTATATGGTGGGTTGCAGTTCAGGACGAAGAATATTATGACTGCGGCTGCAGAAATATTCACTTCAAGGATATTTATCTTCAGAAAAAGAGACCTACTGCCTTTTCAATTCACTTTGACAAGGATAACTGGTCAAGAAGCTATTATCCCAATACAGATGCACCTGTTCAGGAAAATCTTATTTTTGAAAACGTTGTTGTTGAAAATGATAATATCCCCGAGCTTTTATATTCAAGAACTCCCGTTGACAATGTAAAGTTTATCAACTGCACACTTAAAGACGGTGCAATCAACTTAAAGCACATCGAAACAGAGGGCATTGTTTACCCCGAAACAAATATTTTGTTCTCAGGAACTATGTTTAAGGACGATATTGACACGTTTATCACCTGCGACGAGGGCTTAAAAGCAAACGTAACATTTGCAAACACAATGAACAAAACCTTTAAGACAAAGGTTAAAGGTGATGTTAACGTAAAATCAACCGATATTGAAATAGTAAAGGAATAAGTATGCTTGATTCATTATTCGAAAATTTTGATGTGATACTTTCTCTCGATACCGAAACAACAGGTCTTGATTTTAAAAACGATAAAATCATAGAGTTGTCTTGCGTAAGATGTATTAAGGAAAACGGAGAAATAGTTGTTACCGATGAATTTGATAAATTAATAAAGCTCCCCGGGGGTGAAAAGATTCCGCCGAAAATTGTGGAGCTTACTCATATAACCGATGAAATGCTTGAAAATGAGGGCGAAGAGCAAAAAAGTGTCTGCGAAGAATTTGTAAGTCTTTTTCACGGCGGAAGAATTTTAGTTGTTGCGTACAACACGCAGTTTGATATGAATTTTATATATTACTTTTTGGCACGTAACGGCTGCTGTGATATTTTAAAATCCATAAAAATGCTTGATGCGTTAACAGTTTATAAGGACAGACGAAAGTATCCTCACAAGCTTGCAAATGCCATTGAAGAATATAACCTTTCGGACAAGGTTACAAACAGCCACCGTGCCATTGACGATACTTTAGCTCTCGTTGAGGTACTAAAGGCGATGGATAATGAAGAGGATGACCTTTTAAATTACATAAACCTTTTCGGCTACAATCCCAACCATGGCATAAGCGGAACAAAAATTTCGTCAATCACTTACAAAGAACAAGCCTTCAGACGTCCTGAGGGTGCGAAGCTTTACAAAGATTAAAGGAGAGTTTATTGTGAAAACACATTTAAAGAAACTGACAGCTTTTGTGTGTATTACAGCAATGCTACTTTTTCAGACCTCGGTTTTGGCAACAGAAAGTGTAAGACTGTACGAACAATACAGATATCAGGAAAACTTTGAGTACAGCGATGAAATTATTGCTCATGCTCTGAAATCGGCTGTGCCTAAAATAATGCTTGGCTACGAAGCAACTATTACATACGAGCCGGTATTTTTTGATACGGACGAGCTTGTAAATGTTTATGTAAATACATACAACGCCCATTCCGACGAATATACCGAAGAGGAAATAGCAGGAGCTGTACTTAACGATGTGCAGGAAAATCTTGAAAATTATCTTGCTTATGACGAAGAAAAAACCGTTACCGTAAACGGCATTTATACAGGAAGCGGTGTTGTTATCAGCGACGACGGTTACGTCGCAACAAATGCGCACGTTGCAACTCTTGATGACGGTGCAAAGCTTGAACTGTATTTAAGCGGTCTTAACGAAAATGTTGTGGGTGATTTATCGGGTATCATAACAGAGCTTTCCGATGTAGGTCTGACCTTTACCGAGGAACAGATAGCAGAGGTTTACGACGTAGTTATTCAGGATGCGGCAACAAGAGCTGAGGTAATTGACGAATACATTCAGCTTGAGGTATGGTTTCCGGATGCTCTGGGAAATACTGATGCTGATTCAGCAATAAAGTATGAAGCAACCTTGGTAGAAGAAGGCGTTTCTGCAGCTTCTGAGGATATAGAGGGCTATACTCAGGATACAGCAATTCTTAAAATTGATGCAGAAAATCTGATTTCTCTTAAAATTTCGGACAGCTATCCTGCTTTAAACAGTAAAATAGTAACTGCAGGTTTTCCTGCCGCTTCTGCGATGATTTTCCAGGCAGCAGGCAGTAATGAATCGGTTATGAGTATAACTGTAGGAACAGGCCAGGTTGCTCAGCTTGTTCCCATAAAGGGTTCGGAGTATAAGGCGATAGGAATTACGACAACAATTTCAGGCGGCAACAGCGGTGGACCTTCGGTAGATTCAAATCTTAACATTGAGGGGCTTAACACATATCATCTTGCCGCTGATGCGAGATATGCTTATATGGTTCCGGCGGAATATGTTTCATATCTTGCGCAAGGCTACGGTATGGGACAGGGTGAGACATCAAAAACCTTTTTACTTGGTCTGCAGATGCTTCAGCAGAATTATGGCACAACAGCCCTTAAGTGCTTTGAAAAGGTTAAAAGACTTCAGCCGGATACACCGTACATTGAAGAATTAATACAATTGGCAAACGATGCACCTGACAAGGAAGCCCCACGCAGAAAGGGTTCCTTGGGTTCAGGTACGAATCTTATGATAATTCTTGTTATAGTTTTAGTAGTGGTAGTAGTAATTATTGCCGCAAACAATTCAAAGGGAAAGAAAAAACCGCCACGCAGCGGCTCCGGTACAAGCACATCCTCAGCGCAAGGGTGGTCACCGGGTCCAAGAGGATATTAATAAAAATAGGTCGTAGCAAAATGCTACGACCTCAGACTGTCGAAAAAGTCGTTCAACCACAAGCGAAGAACTTTTTATTAATTTAATCAAATCGAAAGTATGATTTAAAAAAGTTAATATTTATTATATCGTATCGGCTAAAAACATTGATTTTTAGCCGATTTCGCTTGTTTTTTCCGAACACGAACTCTACCGTATCCACATACGCCGACGATTTCGTGTTCGAAAAATTTAACTTCCTTTTTCAAAGTCTCTCAGCGTGTCGATATGTTTATCGACACGCTGAGGTCGTAGCAAAATGCTACGACCTTTTGTTGCGTAAAGAAAACCACACGAAAGTTGAAATAGTAAAAACAATTTAATTGTGGCTATATGTTACTGCTTTTTTACATTCTGTCCATCCACATTTTCGCAAGGGTTGGCCACATTGCAAGGGATGGGTAACTCATATCGGGGAAGTCGGCGGTGATGTCGCTGCCTAAAGCACAGCCGTGACGACCTGTAGGGAAGATGTGCATTTCAAAGGGAATTTTATACTCGTTAAAGCTTTGTGCAAGTAAAAGTGAGTTGTTTACGTTTACTCCTGCATCGCTTGCGGTATGTACTAAAAATGCGGGAACTGTCTTTTCTGAAACACACTTTTCTATTGAATATCTGTTAAGCTCTTCCTCTGACGGGTTTTCTGTACCTAAAAGCCTGTGGAATGATGCTATATGAGCATATCTTTCGTCGGAGGTTATGACAGGATAAATAAGCATAGTTGCTTTTGGCTTGTTATAGCCGTATTCCATATCAATTTCCCTGTAAATTTCGTCCATATGCCATAACGAGCCAAGTGACGCACAAAGGTGACCGCCTGCGGAAAAACCTATAGCGAAAACACGTTCGGGATTTAAATTGTATTTTTCTGCATTATCTTTAATATGCTTCATTGCTCTTGATGCCTGAATAAGCGGTAAAGGAAACTTTGCCTTTTCCTTAACGGAGTAATGAAGAACAAAGCAGGCGTAGCCTTTTGATGCAAACTCCAGAGCAATAGGTTCGCCCTCTTTAAAATCACAGACCCAGCTGTAGCCACCGCCGGGAATAATTAAAATTGCATCCAAAACTCTGAATTTTATAGTATCGGGAACGAAGGTTTCGATAAAAACTTCGGGATTTTTTTCGTCAAGACAGATTTTTTCGTTAATCATTTTTTGTCACCTCAGAAAACATTATAGGATATTTATATTAAATTGTCAATCTGTCGGTTGACTAATTGCATTATTTATGGTAAAATAAACCTATATGATATATGTGCAAAATATTGCAGTATGAAAGGTTGGTAGAAATGAAAACAACATTAGTAATTATGGCGGCAGGTATCGGTTCACGTTACGGTGGCGGTATAAAGCAGCTTGCAACCGTTGGCAAAAATGGAGAAATTATTATGGACTACGCTATTTACGATGCTTTAAAGGCAGGTTTTAATAAAGTAGTTTTCGTTATAAGAAAAGATTTGGAAAAGGATTTCAAGGAAATTATCGGAAACCGTATTGCATCTGTTTGTGAAACAGATTATGTTTTCCAGGAGCTTGACGATATTCCTGTAGGCTTTTCTGTAGGAGAAAGAACAAAGCCATGGGGAACAGGTCAGGCAATCCTTGTTTGTAAGGACGTTGTAAAAGAACCTTTTGCAGTTATTAATGCAGACGACTTTTACGGCAGAGAAGCTTTTGTTAAGCTTCACGATTATCTTGTTACTGAAAACGATGTAGCTGTTGAAGATATTTGTATGGCAGGTTACATTTTAAAGAATACTTTAAGTGATAACGGTAGTGTTACAAGAGGTATCTGCTTGGTTGACGAAGATAATGTTCTTATGGAAATTGACGAAACAAAGGACATCATAAAGGTTGAAAACGGCGCAGCTGCAAAAACAGATGACGGCTTAAAGGAATTGAATGAGAACGCATATGTTTCAATGAATATGTGGGGTCTTAAGCCAAGCTTCTTTAACAGACTTGAAAGAGGCTTTATTGAATTCTTAAGTGCCGTTGAACCGGGTGATATCAAGAGCGAGTACCTTCTTCCTATCTATATCGACACATTGATTAAAAAGGGTGTGGCAAAGGTAACACTTCTTGAAACAAAGGAAAAATGGTTTGGTATGACATATAAAGAAGACCTTGAAACAGTTCGTGAATCAATCGCAGAACTCGTTGCAAATGGTACTTATCCTGAAAAATTATTCTAAATTATAAAAGACGTTGTGATTTCGCAACGTCTTTTTAAATTATTTCCCTTTTGGGTTAAGCAGTTGCGTTAATATCCGAACCCGTTTTGGGAACGTGTTTTTACGTAACTGCTTATGCCTTTTTACAATTTGAAAGTGTAAGTGCCCGAACCTACGGTTTGGGTTGTACCGTTTGGAAGAACTATTTCTGCCGTGGTATTGGCAGGGATTTCAACCTTAAGGCGTTCGTTATTTATATCGGATGAAATTTTGCCGTAAAGAGTTTCAATGCTTCCCTTTGCCCACGTTATGCGTTGGTCGGTAACGGGGGCAATTTTTATTTTTTTATAGCCTGCTTCAATAGGTGTAATACCTGAAATTCTTTCGTACATAAAGCTTGCAACGGAGCCGTAGGCGTAATGGTTAAAGGAATTCATATGAGTATCCCAGAAGGTGCCGTCGGGCTTTTGTGAGTCCCAATGCTCCCAGACTGTAGTTGCACCCATATTAACGGAAAAGAGCCAGGATGGGAACTGTTCCTGCAGTAAAAGGGTACAGGCGAGATTGCTGTCGATGTAATTATTTACTGTTTCGCAAAGCAGGGGAGTGCCAACAAAGCCTGTAGTAAGTCTGTCGCCGTTGTCGTTTATCAGCTTTTTAAGCTGATGAGCGACAATTTCTTTGTTGTCACATAAATCAAAGGCGAGTGTAAGCAAGCAGCCTGTTTGTGTATCGGCAGCTACTTTTCCGTCTTTATCTAAATGCTCTTTTATAAAATGCGTTCTTATATCATTAAAAAGCTTGCCGAATTCTTCCGCATCTTCATTTTTACCTAAAACCTCTGCCGCTCTTTTGGTTAAAAACGAAGAACGTGCAAAGTACGCATCGGCTATAAGGTAGCGGGGAGTTTTACCTTCATATGAACCGTCCTCGGCATCAAGACCAAGCCAGTCACCAAAACGCATATCAATCTCTTTTCTCCAGGTTACGCCATCACCGCTGTTCTTTAAGTAATAAACCCATTTTTTCATGGATTCGTAATTATTTTCAAGTACTCTCAAATCTCCCGACTGAAAATAAATCTCCCAGGGGCATACAGTTGCCGCATCGCCCCAGACAGGTGCGGTTAACGTTTCCTGCATTTTGGGAATAAATATATGAACAAGACCGTTTTCCTCCTGGTCAACAGCAAGGTCAGAAAGCCATTTTCTGAAAAACAGATTTACGTTGTAGTTTTGTGCCGCAGTTTTGCAGAAAACCTGAGTGTCTCCCGTCCAGCCAACTCTTTCGTCACGTTGCGGACAGTCGGTGGGAATATCAACATAGTTACCCTTATGTCCCCATATAATATTTTTATAAAGCTTATTTAATTTTTCGTGAGAACATTCAAAATATCCCGTTCTTTCCATATCGGTGCATATAACCGTGCCTGTAAAATTTTCTTTTGTTACTTCGCAAGGAAAAGAAACGACTTTAACATAACGAAAGCCCTGGAATGAGAAATGCGGATGATAGGTTTCAACGCCGTCACCGCTTAAAATATATTTAACGCATGATTTTGCGGTTCTTAAATTATCGTTATAGAAATTACCGTCTTTATCAAGAACCTCGCCATGAAGCAGTTCAACAACTTCGCCTTTTTTGCCCTTTACATTAAAGGTTGCCCAGCCCACCATATTCTGTCCGAAATCAATTACAGTTTCACCCTTTGGTGTTTTGATGATTTCTATGGGCTTTATTGTTTCCACAATGCGGACAGGTTCTGTTATCTGAGGAACTAATTTTCCGTATTTATTTTGGTCTTTAACGGTTATTTCAAGCTCCTTTTCGGGAACGAAATTACTGTCGTAGGTTTCACCGTCATAAAATTCTGAAAAACGGATTTTACTTTCCGTTGCTTTCCAGGAGCTGTCGGTTGAGATTAAGGTTTTATTATCCGTTTTAAGCTCACAGATAAAGGCCGGAGTTCCCGTTACCTTTTCTACCGGCTTCTGAAATGGGTATCTTCCGCACGCCCAGCCTCTTGCAAGGTTTACTGTTATAACATTATTTCCTTTTTTGAGGTGTTTTTCTATGTTGTAAATCTGATACTGAATATAGTTTGGATAGCTTGTAAAACCGGGAGTTAAATAATAATCGTAAACTCTTTGATTGTTTATGTAAACCTCGTAAATACCGAAAGCAGAAGCATAAAGCTTTGCTTTTGAAAATTCGCCTGCTTCAAATTCCTTTGTTAAGGAAACAACACTTTCACACTCAGGTTCAAGCCATAAAGCGTTAATTTTTTCAGGTGTTGTTTCAAAAAAGCCTTCAGCAGTATCTGTATTACCGTGATTATCCCAAACCGTAACAGAATAGTTATACTTCGTTTCAGGCTTCAAAGCTTCTCCGCCATATTCAACAAATAAAGATTTGTCACTTTCTATTTTACCGCTTGACCAAGCACCAACCTTTAATTCGTATGCGGTCTGAAATGTGTTATTTTCACCCTCAAGCTTCCAGCAGAAAGCAGGCTTGTTTATATTAACATTTACAGGATTTACCTGATATTCGCATTTAAGATCGTAGATCTTCATATCATTCACCCTTTAAAGTATTTTATCCATTTCTCTGAAAAATCTGTCGTTTGCAACGCCTTTGTCTATAAGCATCTGCCAGAGAGCGTAAATGCAGGCGTTCCATCCCTGATTTGCTTTGTTTGCATCACCTGTTACGGTATTTATGTGTTCAAAATAAGTCCCGCCTAATTTAAAATCAATACCGCTTCTCCATATTAAGTTTTCCTCGGCGTTTTCAGCTCCGTGAATATAGGCGTCCATATGGAAAAGCATTTCGTAAATATAGTACGAACCACCCCAGGAATAGTAACCGGGAGTGTGAGTTGCAAGCTCGTCATTGACTTTTCCGTATGCAGAGTAATCCTCCAAAGTACAAAAACTTCCGTCGGGACGACAGGTTACCTTACAGCCTAAATCGGTTCTTGCCGCATTAAAGCTTGTTTTATAATGGCGTTTAACATTTTCGCTGTTTAAAATTTTACGGTCAAAATAAATGTACGCAAGCAAATCTCCGATTGTTGGGTCAAGGGTAATCATAAAAGGCTTTTTACGGCTCATCGGATAGTAGCCCTCTTTTTCAAGAAATAAATTATTATATTCTTCTATGGCTTTTTCTGTATCGTAAGGATGCTCTATTTCCATTTTGTCAAGTGCCATTAAAGCAAGCACGAAAAAGCCCTGATTATATGTAAGACAGTCATCGTTTTCAAAGGAACATATATCGTACCAGCTTCGAAATGCGAGTGTTTTTGATTCGCCTGTTATGTAGCAGTTGTCCTTAACGTGGTCTTTAATATAATCAAGAGAATCGTAAAGACGCTCTTTGTCGTAGGGATATCCGTTTATAAAATTACGGTATGACCAGAATATGAAAATGCAGGCATTTTCTGCATAGTTGCATCTTCCCTTGTAAAGTCCGTTATAGCATTGATGTGCCATTTCAGGAGGGAGTATCATACTCTGCCAGAAAGCGTCTCTCGGGTACTGTGTGTTGCAGTATTCAATTCCCGGAATAATCCAGTAATCGCTTACACCCATTTCATTTCTGCGGTAATGCATATAATTACTTGAAAAGCAGATTGCGTGAAACTTGTTACCGTCTTCGCCGAAAACCTTGTCAATGGCATAAAAAACATCCTTGCGCATAGAGTTAAGGTCCTTTGCATCTGACCTGAACAAAACAACTGTAAAAACGTGGGGCTTTTCCTTTGTGATTTTGTGGTAATACTTATCAAAGGTAAGCTCACCCTCGTAAACCTCGCCGTTGTCACCCGAACAAACGCAGATCTTTTTGTTTTCAGGGTCTGTTATCTGAGTGGTATAGTTGTCCGACATTGCAGGATTGTCGCTCATTATAATTTCATATTCGCCATCCTTTAAAACGCCTGCCATGGGAACAGCTTCCTTTGAGGTGTTTATTTTCCATTGTTGTACATTATGGGGGCTTTGTCTGTAAACGCCTTTTTTAGTCTTTTCACCCGAAAAGGTGCAGCAAACACCTTCATAATATTTCCCTTCAACAGATAAATATGCCTCTCCTTCGCCTGTAACGGTAAAGGTTGAAACGGTGCAGTAATCAACCGCTTTGGTTTCCATTGAGATGCTGAAATTGCCGTACTTTGCATTTATACTTTTTTCAAAAGGTTTAATATCGGTTAAAATATTTTCATTTGGTGTATTTAAAATAAGTGAATACTTCATATGTTTACTCCTCTATAAGTTTTTGTATATCAGGAAAAACCGAAAGACTTCGTTTTAAAATTCCGTTCATATAGCTAAGTGCAATTCCGTAATTTGTAAATGGTACATTCTGTTTTATCGCACTGTTCATACGGAATTTCATCTCACGGTTATTCAGCATACATCCGCCACAATGAATTATTAATTTGTATGGGGTTAAATCCTCGGGGAATTCACTTCCTGACGAAAGGACAATTTCAAAGCTTTTACCTGTGTATTTTTTCAGCAGGGCAGGAATTTTAACACTTCCTATATCACCGCATTGACGGTGATGCGTACATCCCTCTGAAATTAAAATTTTGTCGCCGTCATTTAATGTATCTATTACACTTATACCTTTAACTGCAGTTTCCAGAAAGCCCTTGTATTTTGCCATTAAAATTGAAAATGATGTAAGGTTAATATCCTTTGGCACAATGGGGGCTACCTTGCCGAAAGCCTGACTGTCGGTTATAACGGCTTTAGGCTTTACGCCTAAGTTTTTTAAGGTGTGTTCAAGTTGAGTTTCCTTTGTAACCAGGCATACTGCGTTATGGTCAAGAATATCACGGATTGTCTGTTGCTGAGGCAAGATAAGTCTTCCTTTTGGGGCGGCTTCGTCAATGGGGGTAACTAAAACAAACAAATCCTCTTTTTCTGCAAAATCACCCACAAGATTTATTTCAAGGTTGTCGGTCTTTACACATTTTGCAACCATTTCCTTAAGAGTATTAATATTTTCGCCCGTTTTTGAGCTTACATAAATTTCGTTTTCCTTTAAAGCTTGTTTTTCTTTTAAAATATCCGATTTTGAATAAGCAACAATAAAGGGAATGTCGTTTTCCTTAAACAGCTTTATAAATGCTTTATCCTCATCGCTTAAGCTTTCTGTAACCAAAATTGCAATATCGGTTTTCCTTAAAACCTGCTTTGTTTTTGCTATTCTCTTTTCTCCTAAAACCGAAAAATCGTCATAGCCGGGAGTATCGCAAATTAAAACAGGCCCTAACGGTAAAAGCTCCATAGCTTTCACATTTGGGTCTGTTGTAGTTCCTTTTACGTCCGAAACAATAGCAAAATCCTGCCCTGTAAATGCATTTACAAGGCTGGATTTACCTGCATTTGTTTTTCCGAAAAAGCTTATATTGATTCTGCCTGAGGCAGGAGTTTTGTTAAGTTCCATAAGACTGACTCCTAAAATCTGAAATCTCTTATTCCGTTTGCTATCTTTTCAAGGTTTTCTCTGCAGATTTCTCTTACCTTTTCGTTTGGAATTCTGTTTAGCTCCTCAGCAAGCATCTTTTCACCGATTTCTTTGGTTTCCTCGCTTGCGTAATCCATTAAGAATTCCTTTAAGGTCATAAGTGCATTAGGGTGACAGCAGTTTAAAATCTGACCGTTTTTAAGAAGTGTCATAAATCTGTCGCCTGTTCTGCCTTCACGGTAGCAGGCTGTACAGAAAGAGGGGATATAACCCGATTCCATAAGCCATTTAACAACCTCGTCAAGAGTTCTCTGATCCGATACGTCAAACTGCTCGGTGTCTGTAGGTCTTTCTTCCTGTGCGTAGCCGCCTACCGAGGTTCTTGAAGCGCCGCTTATCTGTGAAACGCCGAGACGGATAACCTTTTCTCTTACCTGCTGGCTTTCACGGGTTGAAATAATCATACCTGTGTAAGGAACAGAAATTCTGATAAGAGCACAAAGCTTAGCAAAAATTTCATCACTTATTCCGTTGTCAAAGTCATCGGGATTAATATCGTCGGCACGCTTTAAGCGTGGAACACTTATGGTATGAGGACCTACGCCGTGAACTGCTTCCAAATGCTCTGCGTGCATCAGAAGACCTGCAAATTCGTATTTATAAAGCTCAAGACCGAACAAAACACCAAGACCTACGTCGTCAATACCGCCCTCCATAGCTCTGTCCATAGCTTCGGTATGGTACGCATAATCGTGCTTGGGACCTGTAGGATGAAGTGCTTCGTAGCTTTCCTTGTGATAGGTTTCCTGGAAAAGGATATATGTTCCTATTCCTGCTTCCTTTAATTTTCTGTAATTTTCAACGGTTGTTGCCGCAATGTTTACGTTTACTCTGCGGATCTCACCGTTTTTGTGCTTGATTGAGTAAATAGTGTTGATACATTCTAAAATGTATTCGATAGGATTGTTAACCGGGTCTTCACCTGCTTCAATGGCAAGTCTTTTATGCCCCATATCCTGAAGTGCGATAACTTCAGCCTTTACCTCTTCCTGAGTTAATTTCTTTCTTGGGATTGTTTTGTTTTTTAAGTGGTAAGGGCAGTAAACACAGCCGTTAACACAGTAGTTTGAAAGATAAAGGGGGGCGAACATAACAATTCTGTTACCGTAAAAATCCTTCTTTATCTGTTCAGCGAGGTTGTAAATTTCTTCTGTGCAGGACTTATCCTCACAGGCTAAAAGCACAGATGCTTCTCTGTGAGTAAGACCCTTTCTTTCCTTTGCTTTTTCTATAATGCTGTGCACAAGCTCAAGATTATCCTTGTTCTTTTCAGCATACTCAAGGGTTTGGAGAATTTCGTCATGGTTGATGAATTCTTCTGCTTTGAGTGATTTTGGGTTATACACGACTTATTCCTTCCTTCAGCGATTTTTTTTGTTGTTTCTGATTGCATCAAAAAGCATACCAAGTAACACCTTTGTGTACATAATAAATGCAAAAAGCATTACGCAACCGATTATAAAAATCATAGTGTAAATCATATAACGGCTGTAAATATCGTGTTGCATTGACTGTGGAAACAGAAGCAGAATAACAATAAGAACATCCGTTACTGCAGTTGCAAATTTGCCAAACCATTTTGCACCGTTTAATTTTTTACCGTGCTTTTTAAAGAGCAGAATGGTAAGCAGACCCATTGTGATTTCCTTAACCAGGAATAAGAGCAGAAGCATCTGAAAAATTGCGTCAAATTTAAGAGAAAAGCAAATCAGTATGGCGCAAAGCGTCAGCTTGTCTGCAATGGGGTCAAGTATTTTGCCCAGATCGGTAATCTGATTGAATTTTCTTGCTATTTTGCCGTCAAGCATATCGGTAAGGCTTGAAAGAACGATGATTCCTGCGGCAATATAGTAATCAAGATTTGTCTGTGCGCTAAGATATTTCCACACAAATAAGGGTATAAGCAGAATTCTGATATACCCTAATATATTAGGTATTGCGTACCACTCACTTCTGGCAATTTTTAATTTTGGCATACTATATCCTCTTTTGTGATTAAATTTATCTATCATTATATTATACACCAAAATTAAACTATTTTCAACAAAAATGTGAAATAATTTTTATTGATTACTGTTTTTCCTTTGAAGGAGTATAGCCCATAACCTTTTTGTATGTTCTTGTAAAATACGAAATGCTTGAAAACCCTGATTTTAAGGCGATTTCGTTTATTTTCAGGTTACTGCTTCTCGGCATATCCTTAGCCAGCTTGCAGCGTGTTAAATTAATAAAATCAATAATACTCATTAGCTTTGCATTTTTTTGAAAATTTTCCATGGCATTTCTGTCTGCAAATATAAGTTTATAATACCCCGGAAACTTAAAAATACAATTAAAAAAAAGACAATAGTTAAAATAAACGCACCTCGACAAGTGAATTTTCACTTAATTGAGGTACGTTTTTTATATTATTTAACTGTTCTCTTCCGATGGCAGATGCCCTGTAAGCTTTTTATAGGTTCTCGTAAAGTACGAAACTCCCGAGAATCCGCTTTTCTCCGCAACCTCGTGGATTTTCAGGTTGGAATTGCGGAGCAGTTCACGGGCAATCTGACAGCGTGTTAATTTTATACAGTCCACTATAGTCATTCCCGTTGCCTGTTTGAAAAGGTATGAAAAATGGCTTTTTGAATATCCGCTTATATGGCAGATATTTTCCACACTTAAATCTGTTGTGGCATTTTCTTTAATGTATTTAATCGCATCACGGACACTCTGGGTTGCAATATATTCCTTTGTTACCATTGTGGGTTTTGAAAAATTCTTTGTAATATGGCATATAAAAGCAGAGGCTGCCGATTTGATGGAAATTTCACGAAAGGTTCCTCTTACCAGAAATGCATCAGTAATGTTTTTAAAAAGCTTTATAGAGGTTTCATCGTTTATACATGTAGGAAAGGTGTATTTCTCCATGTTAGCTCCTAAAAATGTGCAAAAGGAGTTGTCGAGAATAAGACAGTAATAGGAAATTCCTGTTTTTGAAGAGATATTATGAAGCTCATTGGAGTTTACGGAGTATATATTGTTTTCGGTAATTGCGTGCTCAAAACCGTTTAAAAACAATGTCCCACTGCCCTTTGTAACATAGAAAAATTCTATGTTTTCGTGCCAGTTAACATAAGTTTCTTTGGTGGTTTTTTTATGAGTTATTTTCCCGTACTTGAAAAAAGTATAATTTCTTTCACAGTTTTGCACTTCATCAAAATGAAGAATCACGGGAATCTTTGCGTGAGCAAGGTCATGAAATTCATAAAACACAACAATCACCCCTTAATATTTGCTGATTTCATATTATATTAAAAATTTTATTTTGTCAATAAAACAATGTCCGTTTTTTAAAAAGTTCGTACAATAGTGCAAAAAGATAAGACATTTGTTTATTGAAATTTCGACAAAAATAACTTAGAATATACTTGGTTATCGGTTTTGGTTTCTTCCCCTTATACCCAAACCGATATGAGTGCCGGCTAATTTAAAATAAAAAATAAACTCTTAAAATCCTTTTTTTAAAACCTTTTCGGCACTTGTTGGAGTCACGGCCCCACCGTGGCTCTTTTTTTGTTGCAATTTTTTGAATATTGTATTAAAATATAGTCAATAAGAAAAAATGGGGGTTGGATATGAAAAAGATAGTTTTTATTTTGGCGGTTATTTTTATAATTTCTTTGCCAATGTTTGCTTTTGCGGAGGACAGAATTGTACTTGGAGAGTGGGATTTTGAGTATACTGCAGGCGGAGTTGGTGACTATTTTAAAGAGAACGGGAGAATCTCAACCGCAACTACTAATTTTGCGGTAAAAAATTATTGTATTGATTATGTAAATAATTCTCACGCATTCAGTATAACGGGATATACAGAGGCAGAAATGCCTTATTATGCAAATCGTAGTTTTACATTTAAGTTTAACGAATACAGTCTGGAAAAATATCCAAATACAAAGCTTGTTGTTATGTTTGACCAGCAGGTAACGGCAAAAGGGGCGGTAGATAATTACAGCTTCCATTCCGTTTCAGGAAGTGACGGAACATATCTTTCAATGTTCTTTTTAAGGGGGAATAATACAGATTTCAGCAATCCGAGACCAAACAACAACGGTGCAGGCACAATAAAGGTACCAAAAGATTATAAGGACAAAATTATTTACGTTTTTGATTTTGAAAACAGAGTGCTTTCATATACATCCAATAATACCACTAAAAGCAATCTGCCCTTCTATGGCAACTCTACGGGCAACAAGGTTGACACTTTAGGCTTTAACGTAACCAAAGGCGAAGCAGTTAACATTGATAATATTGAAATCTTTGCAATTCCCTCTTATGTTACGACACTTACGGATTATCTTGACGATTTTTATTTTAACAGCGGGACAACCTTGGTTGAATTTAACGCACCTTTAAAAAGTGTAAAGGCGAGTATCTGGCAAAACAAAACTAAAATCAGTGACTGTGTAGCAAATGTAAACGGCAGATTTGCCGAAATTGCTTACAACAGCTTAAATTACGGAGAAAGTTACACACTTAAAATAACAGAGGCAACAAGTGTTGCAGGAACAACTCTTGATTCTGAAAAAAGCTTTAACTTTTCATTACCGCTTCAGTCTGCAACTGTTACTAAAACCAATGCATGTGATGGTTACAATCCTCTTGAAAACCTTTATTTTGAATTTGACAGAAAAATCATCGGTGCAGATGTGGCAATAAAGGCTGACGGCATCGATTTTACCGATTTTACGGTTGATACATCAAACGGAATTGAAATAGAATATACTTCCGAAAAAATAATTCCTTTTGATGCAGAAGTAAATGTGGAAATACTTGTTACCGAACAAAACGGACGACAAACGCTTCATACCTACAGCTTTAAAACCAAATCACCTGCAGAGGTATTTGACGTTTTTCAGCAAAGCAAAAATATTTCTCAGGCAGGTATGGGTGGTTTCAGCATAATAGCATCCTTCGACGGCGATACACCGGGATGGGTTTACTTTGAACGTGATACCATAGATAAAAAAGAAGAGGACGACCTTCCCTTTGAACCTGCAACCTTTGTAAAGGTTATTGACCCGGATGGTAATACTTATTTTGTTTCGGATATAACCAAATGTAAAAACGGCAAAAGCGGCTTTGCAGTAAAAATTGATTCTGCCAAAAGCGGAATATGGCAGTTTCAGATTGCCGCATCACGAAATGACGACATAATAGGAATAGGTGTTGAAAATGCTGCCGTCTGGGGGGTAAGGGGAGAAAGTGTTTTAGGAATCACCGAAAATACCCTTAAGGAAGGTTACATTTACGTTCCCGAAAAGTCGGACAGACTTATTGCAGGGTCAAGTGTTGCAACCGATATGTTTACTCTTACTGATGAATCGGGTAATGTGTATAATCCGACAGGTAAGAATTATACTTTCGGAAAAAATGTGATTGAATTAGAGGAAATCGGCGGCGAAACTACATACAAGGTTAATATTGCCGACGGTTTTTACGGCGGATTTTCCATTGACAGAGTCCCGTCACTTATTACTCCCACAAAGGAAATGGCTTACGCCTTAAAGGGCGGATGGATTGATACCGAGGGGGTGCTTTGTCAGGGTACAATTCAGCAAAGTGCAAGACTGGAAGCACTTCGTATTTTAGAAACAAAAAATCTTGATGTTTCCCTTACAAGACCTTCGCTTCCTTCTGTTATAAACTATCCTATGGCAGAAGCGCAGCTATTTAGCCCATACGGACTTATAACACCGCTGGGGCATCAGATGCAGCGTCAGATTTTAGACCCTGAAAGTCCTTACTTGGGAAATATTTTTGATGACGGTGCAATTCCTGCACAGTCCTGGGAAGGCGGATACTTTACACCCGGCGGAAACGATTCGGTTTTCGGTAACGTAGTATCCTTAAACGCACAGCTTAATTATTTTTACAACAATGAAGCTCTTGCCAACAGAGCCGCTTTAATGATACTTGGAGCTATTGCTCAGATGAGCGAAGACAGTTACATAAGAGAGGGCGACAATGCTTTAAATTACCCCACAACTCACGGTAATTTCTATTTTCACTGGGTTTCGGAAGGGTATGAAGGGATACGCCATTTACTTGATGAAGAAACAAAAAGAGTTATTGATAACGGTCTTGAAGCCTTGGCAGACAAACAGGGAACATTTCGTGGAATGAACACAACAAACCAATGGTTCTTTACCGTTGCGGCAGTTGATTCCGTTGCAAGAATGACAAATGAATCAAGACACCACGATTTATTTAAAAATCACATAAATGCACTTTATACAAACGATATATACAAGAAAAGACTTGGTCAGGCAACAAGCGGTTATTTTGTTGAAGGCTACGGTTGTGACGGTCAGTATCACAACCTTTGTCAGCTTCTTTTATATGTAACCTACCGCAACTACAGAGACTGGCAGGGAGCGGACAAGGTAACGGTAAAACAGCTTGACGAAATAGTAGGCAAAAATGTAGAATTTAACAGTCTCTTCTGGATGCCGCAACCTACAACGGAAAAATATCCGTCAACAAATTGCTTTACATCAAGAACTGAAACGGGTAACGCAATTACAACCCATACCAATTACGAGATTGTAACGGATTTATTCCCACTTGCGAAAAGACGTCTTGAAACAAGCAATATGCCTGCATCGGGACTTGGCGCTGCAGGAACATTCTCATGCCTTGTAACAAATGATGAATGGGCAATGAGGGTAATTAATAAATACTATCCTTTGTACCAGAACCATACCAAAAACTATAATTCTCACGGAAGCATAGCTCTATACAACGCCTTCAAAAATCAGTATACGGCACAAAGCACGCCACTACCCTGCGAGCAGGAAAGTGGTATATGGGATAAAAACGGAATAATTGCAGTTAAGCATAAAGGAATTTATTTTAATGTTTTTTATACCTTTGAGGATGAAACGGAGCTTCCTGCCATGAGCTTTATGGGTGGCGGTATGACAAATGTATGGAGCAAGGGAACGGGAACTGTTGTTGCATCAAGAAAGCCTGTTAATTATTCATCGGGAGTAACACAGGAAAGTCAGATTCAGAGTAGTTGTATTTACGGCACCGATTCAAGCGGTAAATTCTTTGCATCGGGTAAGGAAATGGCAACCCTTAAGTGGATTGAAAAAGACAAGATTTTTGAGATAAGCGGTACGCTGCCTGACAGAAACATAACTGTTGTCTTCAGATACCAATTAACGGATAAGGGTGTTCGTGTTACTGCAAAGGCAAGTGGCGATGTGTCAGACGATTTATGGGTAAACATTCCTCTTGTTCTTCACGAACCAAGTGCAACCGTTACTTATGAAAAGGGGAAAATTTCGGAAAATTACTTTAATAATTCGGTAGTTTTCTCAACTGAAAATGAAACTGCCCTTTTTGAAAACGGAAGTATGAGAAACTTCAGGGTTAAATTACAGAACGGAGCGGCTGTAATAGATATTACTCAAAACAGCAGTGCAAAGGTTATTATTGAGGATATGTACGTAACAGGTAACGAGGTTAGTGTTTTCTTTAAGTCACAAACTGGTAAAACAGAGCCGGTTACGGTAATTGTTGCTTCATATAAAAGCGACGGAACACTTGTAGATGTAGCATTTAATGATTACGATGCCGATTTTTATGAAAGCTCCTTTGCTTTTGAAACTGTCGATAATAAGGAAGCGGCATATGTAAAGGTATTCATATGGAAAAGTCTGGACTCGATGGTTCCTTACGTCAGTGAAAAATATGAGTTATAGTCTTGTGTATTTCAAGTATTTATGATAAAATATAGTCTATGATTAAATTGAAAGGACTTTATACTATGAGCGAAAAAATTAAAATGACTACCCCTCTTGTTGAAATGGACGGGGACGAAATGACCAGAATTATATGGAAGATGATTAAGGACATACTTATTCTTCCTTATGTAGACCTGAAAACAGAATATTACGATTTAGGTCTTGAATACAGAAACGAAACAAAGGACCAGGTAACAATTGATTCTGCTGAGGCAACTAAAAAATACGGTGTTGCTGTTAAGTGTGCAACAATCACACCTAATGCAGACAGAGTTAAGGAATACAATTTAACCGAAATGTGGAAATCACCTAACGGTACTATAAGAGCGGCTCTTGACGGTACTGTTTTCAGAACCCCGATTATTGTTAAGGGTATTACTCCTTTTATCCCTACATGGACAAAGCCTATAACAATTGCACGTCACGCTTACGGTGATGTTTATAAGAATACTGAAATGAAAGTACCTGCAGACTCTAAGTGTGAATTGGTTTGCACCGATAAGGACGGCAACGAAACAAGAAGCCTAATTCATAATTTCAATGGCACAGACGGTGTTATTCAGGGACTTCACAATACAGATAAATCAATTTCCTCCTTTGCAAGAAGCTGTTTTAACTATGCTCTCGACTTAAAGCAGGATATCTGGTTTGCATCAAAGGATACAATTTCAAAAATCTACGACCACCGTTTTAAAGATATCTTTAACGAAATCTTTGAAAATGAATATAAGGAAAAATTCAAAGAAGCAGGTATTGAATATTTCTACACATTAATTGACGATGCTGTCGCAAGAGTTATTCGTTCCGAGGGCGGTTATATCTGGGCTTGCAAGAACTACGACGGTGATGTTATGAGTGATATGGTTGCAACTGCATACGGTTCACTTGCTATGATGACTTCTGTTTTGGTATCACCCGAGGGCGTTTACGAATACGAAGCGGCTCACGGTACAGTTCAGAGACATTACTACAAGCACTTAAAGGGTGAAGAAACCTCAACAAACAGTGTTGCAACTCTCTTTGCGTGGACAGGCGCTTTGAGAAAAAGAGGCGAGCTTGACAAATTACCCGAATTATGCCGTTTCGCAGACTGTCTTGAAAAAGCGATTATCACAACCATTGAAGAGGGCGTAATGACAGGCGATTTAGCGCTTCTTTCAACATTACCAAACAAGAAAAAGGTTAATACAGAGGACTTCTTAAAGGAAGTAAATGTAAGATTACAGGCAATACTTTAATATGGAAAGATTATACGATATTGACAGTTATATAAAAGAATTTTCCGCAAAGGTAATTTCCTGTGATGAAACGGAAAACGGATTTAAGTGCGTTCTTGACAGGACGGCATTTTTCCCCGAACAGGGCGGTCAGAAAGGTGATACCGGAAAAATAGGTGATGTCGGGGTTTTCGATACGCAGATTGAAAGCGGTGTTGTTTACCATTACACAAAGGAATTTATTGAACCTTGGAAAGAATATTTTTGCACGCTTAACTGGGAAGAAAGATTTCTTAAAATGCAGATTCATACCGCAGAGCATATTTTCAGCGGTGTTGCACATCGTCTTTTCGGGTGTGAAAATACAGGCTTTCACCTTGATAATACCGTAACCGTTGATTTTGATATTCTTCTTTCGGAAGAGCAGCTTATGGTTCTTGAATATGAAACAAACAAAGCTATCTGGGCAAATAAAGCTATAAAGACATATTTCCCTGAGGAAAGCGAGCTTTCAAAAATTCCTTACCGCAGTAAAAAAGAAGTTTATGACGGTAAGGTGAGGATTGTGGAAATTGAGGACGTTGATTTTTGTGCCTGCTGTGCTCCGCATCTTAAGTCTACGGGTGAAGCGGGATTGTTTAAAATTCTGTGGTGGATGAAGCATAAGGGCGGTATAAGAATTTTTGTTGCGGCGGGTGAAATGGCATATTCCGATTACCGTAACAAATGGGAAAATGTAAGAATGGTTTCAAATCTTTTGTCAGTTCCTCCCGAAAATGTGGCGGAAGGCGTTAAAAAGCTTAACAATGCTTATTCTGAAATCAAGAGAGAGCTGGCAGAAAAAAACAACATTCTTGCAGAGCAGTTTGTAAATTCTCTTCCTTATAAAGATGGCAATCATTGCGTTCTTTTTGAAGAACTTAATTCGAACGCACTTATAAACCTCGTTAATATGGGTATGGAAAAATGTTCAGGAATGTTCGTTCTTTGTTTTCAGACAGAAAATGCATTGCGGTATATAATAGGCAGTAACTCACTTGATATGGGTGAAAAAGCAAAGGAAATAAATGCCGCGTTAAACGGTAAGGGCGGTGGCAGAGGTGCTATGATACAGGGAAGCTTTTCTGCAAGCTTTGAAGACGTGAAAAAATATTTTGAAAGGAATGATATATAAATGAAGAAATTTTTAAAAGAATTTAAGGAGTTCGCTTTAAAGGGTAATGTGCTCGATATGGCAGTCGGTGTTATTATTGCTACTGCATTTACAGGGATTGTAAAATCACTTACTGCAAACTTTATTGACCCTATCTTAAAGTTCGTTACTGCAAGAGAACCCATCACAGTTGTTATGATGCAGACAAATTCAGCTGCATTTTTAACAGAAGTAATTAACTTTTTAATTACAGCGTTTGTTCTCTTCTGTCTTGTTAAAGCAATTTCGAAAATTATGTCTATCGGTAAAAAGCCTGAGGCACCTGCTGAACCTACAACTAAGGTTTGCCCATTCTGTAAAACAGAAATAAGCATTGAAGCTACAAGATGTCCTAATTGTACAAGCGAACTTGAAACAGCAGAAGTAAAATAATAAAGACTAAAGCCACCCAACGGGTGGCTTTAGCTGTATCAGACGTGAGTTTGATCCTCTCTATATAAAAACAGATGCCCGGTTGGCGAAAGAGAAAATTGGAAGTGACGGAGAATCGGTTTATTGCTCGCATAAATGGTCGCAATAAACGACTACTTTTCGACCGCTACGCAACAAAGAAGTTGCTCGCAGTACCCGAAAAGCAGCCATCGCCTGCAAAACAGTCCACCGGACTGTTTTGCTACGGCTCACCTGTCGGAGTTCGATTCTCTCTATATAAAAACACAGACACCTGATGGTGTCTGTGTTTTTATGGTGGAGATGAGGAGAATCGAACTCCTGACCCCCTGCTTGCAAGGCAGGTGCTCTCCCAGCTGAGCTACACCCCCGTATTTTTGAGTACTTATACAGTATATCACAAAAAAATATCCTTGTCTATAGTTTTTTGAAACAAATTTTCGGTGTTTTTAACAAAAATGTTTATTTAATTTGTATAATTTAAAAATATTTTTAAAAAAAGTTTGCATTACCTATTGCATTTTTTTTAAGGATGTGGTAAGATGAAGTAGCAAAACTATAAATTAATGTTTATGGGAGGTAAATATGAGAAAGGTATTAAAATCATTTGTTGCATTATTTGTAATTGCTACTATGCTTTTATCAATGGCATGTGTATCATTTGCAGCTGATGTAACAGCAAGCTCCGGTGAAATTGTTTTATCAACAAACGGAGTAGAAGAATTCACATTTGGTGGCGAAAGCTATACAGGTGTGGCAGTAACAGTAAGAGCTGAAATTCCCGATGATTTTTTCTTAGGTTGGAATGAAGGCAGAATTTTCTATGACAGCAGCGCATTTAATTATGTTGGTGCTGAAATCTTAGATTACACAGATGACTGGGATGATACATATTCATGGCCTTTGGCTCCTACGCCAAACGCTTATCCTGAAGAAAACCTCGTTAAAACAGGTTTAGGTGCATATGATGTTTATCCTTACAATTCACAGGATATGATGGTTCTGTACTTCGCAGTTAACGGTGATGTTGCTGATTATTCAGAACAGACATTTGAATTCACACCAGGCGGTGAACTTATCGCAGCTGACACAGATGAGCCTACAACAATGCCTACAACATTAACAGGTGCGAGTGTTACATTCCCTGAAGCTGCTCCTGAAGTTTACACAATTACTTATGTAATCGACGGTGTAACAGTAGGTACTCAGGAATATGAAGTAGGCGCTGCAGTTACAGCAATTGATGCTCCTGCAAAAGAAGGCTTCACATTCGATGGTTGGGTAGGCGTTCCTGCAACAATGCCTGCAGAAAATATCACAGTTACAGGTTCTTACACAGAGATTCCTGTTGTTGAACCGGAAAACACATGTGGTGCAAATGCATACTGGGCACTTGAAGACGGTGTTCTTTCTATCACAGGTACAGGTGCTATCAAGAATTACACATCTTCAGATGTAGCTCCTTGGGAAGAATCAGCTGCTGAAATTACAGAACTTAACATTGCTGAAGGCATTACAGCTATCGGTAACAGAGCATTTATGAAACTTGCAGCAGTTGAAGAAATTACAATTCCTTCAACAGTTACAAAGATTGGCAACTATGCGTTCTTAAATTCAGCAGGTATTAAGACTGTTAATATTTCAGGCGGTGCAATCCTCGGTTCTAACTCATTCAATGGTTGTTCAGCACTCACAACAGTTAACTACACAGGTTCAGTTGACCAGTACAAAGCTGCAATTGCTGCAACCGGTGATTCTAACCTTGAATTCTTAAGAGCTAATGCAACAATCACAGATGGTGATGTTGTTTCTAAGGCAGGCATGAGCATCTATGCTACATGGATTTTCAACGGTGCAGATAACAGCCTTGAAATCGGTAACTGTCCTAACGTTTCTGCAAGAGATATGCTTAACTTCAAGAACGAAGCAGCTGTTCCTTGGGCAGAATATCTTGATGTAATCACAAAGGTAACAGTTAGAGATGTTGCTTTAATCGGTTCAAGAACAATGTTTAGTTCTGCATCAGTTAAGGAACTTGATGCAAATAGCGAAACAATCAAGAGAATTAACTCATGGGCGTTCTTTAATGCAACAGCACTCGAATCAGTTAAGCTTCCTGCTTCAATTGAAGCTTTAGGTACAGGTGCTTTCTATGGTAACCCACTTACATCGGTTGTATCTGCAGCTACAAAGGCTCAGTATGATGCAATTATATTTGCTAAGACAAATGACGCATTCAAGAGAACAACAGTAACTCTTGCTGATGCAGTTCAGGGCTTCCACTCAGCAGCTTCTTCGGCTCAGACAATTAACTGGTACTTAGTTGGTGACACACTTACCGTTACAGGTACAGGTAACATGGCTGGTAAGGATTCTGCTTCAGCGCAGCCTTGGTATCCATACAAGGATCAGATTAAGAACGTTGTAATCGAAGAAGGTATTACTCAGATTGGTAAGTATGCTTTCGGTGATCTTACAAATGTTGAAGAAATCGTAATTCCTTCAACTGTAACAAACGTTCAGGCTGCTGCATTTATCAGAATGTCAGGTCTTAAGAAAGTAACACTTTCACCTGGTATCGCAACACTTGGTACAAACTCATTTAAGGATTGTACTGCACTTGCAGAAGTTAACTTCTTAGGTAAGAAGGCTGAATATGATACTATGACAATCGGTGGTGGTAATGACCCATTCAAGAAGGCTACTCTTGCAACTGATGAAAACACATACCTTGGTAAGGGTGTTATCGGCTCAACAATTACATGGAGCTTAACAGATACAGGTGTTCTCAGAGTTATGGGTACAGGTGCACTTCCTAACTACAGCTCATCAAATCGTCCACCTTGGTATGAATTAAAGTCAAGTATTACATCAGTAATTGTTAGTGAAGGTATTACAAAGATTGGTAACCAGGCATTTGCTGCAGCTACAAATCTTACAACAATTGATCTCCCTGTATCAGTAACTTCAATTGGTACAAACGTTGTTCTTAATACAGCGCTTACAACAGTTAATTATGCAGGTACAGCTGGCCAGTACGCAGCTATCACAATCGGTACAGGTTCAGGTAACAACGCACTTAGAGATGCTACAGTTAATTACGCGCAGTAATATTTCTTAAAAATCTATCCGCATCCTTCGGGATGCGGATTTTTTTGTTCAGATAGTTATTTTGATTCTAAAAATTTAGATTTAAGTATTAAAAAACCATCCCGGAGCTCTAAAAGCTTGGGATGGTAAAATTTTTATTAATAATTGTTAATAACGAATTCGGCTGTTTCACGATAGAGTGTCAGATATTTCTCCATTAATTCATCAGGAATGGAACCATAAACAAGTTCCAGCGTAAATTTACCCTTGTAATTAATTTCTCTTAATGTCTGCATTAATTTTTCCCATCTTGTGTTTCCTAAAAATATGGGGCAATGCAGGTCGGACTGATAATAATTGTCGTGGATATGAGTTGCTGTAAGACGTGAACCTAACTGCTTCATTGCTTCAATTGATTCATCGTAGCCATAACTTACGTTGCCGTGGCCTGTATCCCAGCAAGCGGTAACAAGAGGGTCATTATATTTATCTATAATCGCTATCTGTTCTTCGATAAATGATGAAAAACGTGTTCTGTCTTTATCGTCCTTTGCTTTTTTGCCGTCAAAAAGGTTTTCTATGGCTACGCCTACGCCGTTTTTAACTGCATAGTCAACATACGGTGCGTAAAAATCGTAAATGGTATTAAGAGCATTGTCGAAACTAAAACCCTTTTCATCGGGCACGTATTTGTCTGCATGGATAACAATATTATTTGCGTTCAGAATTTTGCTTGCCTTGAAGCTACGCATCATTAATTCTTTATATTGTTCTTCAGAGTCATATTTTTTCCATACAAAAGGTGCGTGAGTCTGTTCAACAATCAGTCCCGTTTCATCCAGAGAATTTTTAATCTCTGTAAGGGTATTTTCCCAATTGTCGGCTTGGACAAAATCCTCAACACCGAAGTCTATAAATTTATAACCTGAATTTTTAAGAATTTTTGCACATTCTATAATATCACGTGGGTTCTCGTTGCCTCTTTGTTTTCTTATGTAGCCTATGTTAATTCCGATATCCATAAAAATCCTCCCTTGATTTTTTTCAATTATAACATGACAAAATTTTTTTGTCAATTATAAAAGACCGTGTCAAATCCCGACACAGTCTTTTATAATGATTATTTAATATTTTTTGCTTCTTCAAGCTTTGTTTTTCTGCGGTCTTTAACGTGATCAGGCATAGGCTTAATATCTCCGGACCAGGTAAGAGCCTGGCGTGTAAACACAGGACCAAATAACTCATAAATAAGAACTGCAAAAAGTGTAATATTCCTGATTAATGCACCTTCAGCACCTAATTGCATTGCTGTTGTACACATGCCCAATGCAACACCTGCCTGTGGAAGAAGTGTGATACCAAGATATTTACAGATATTGCTGTCACAACCTACAAGTTTAGCACTTGCAAACGTACCGAAGTATTTACCAAGCGAACGGAAAATAATGTATACAACACCTATTACAACAATTGCCCAATCGGTAAATACATTAAGCTCCAGTTCTGCACCGCTTATTACGAAAAAGAGTGCAAATAAAGGTGATGTCCACTTATCGGAAGCTGCCATAAGGTCGTGTGAAAGCTCACAGATATTGCAAAATACTGTTCCCAGCATCATACATGTAAGAAGTGAAGAAAAGCTTATATGCACGGGGCCTATATGACCTTCAAGTGTTGAAAGTGATGCTGTTAAAAATACTATTGCAATTGTTAAGTTAAGTCTGTTGGTGTTGGAATTAAAAAGCTTTTCAAGCTGTGTTAACACCCAGCCCATTATAGCACCAAGACCTAACGAACAAATAATTTCCATTAAGGGGTTAATTATAATAGAAAAAGCATCTATATTTGTTGAAGAGCCTAAGGTTTTGGCAATACCGAAGGATACTGCAAAAACTATTAAACCTACGGCATCGTCAAGAGCAACAATAGGAAGCAGAAGATTTGTAAGAGGGCCTTTCGCCTTATACTGACGTACAACCATCAACGTTGCGGCAGGAGCCGTAGCAGTTGCAATTGCACCTAAGGTTATTGCCTGTGCAGGAGTTAATTTTCCCGGCATTAACAAGCAAATACCAAAAAGTGCAAGATCTACAAATAAAGTAGCAGTTAATGCCTGAAAAATACCGATAATTAACGCTTGTTTACCTGTGTTTTTTAAATCGTCAAGACGGAATTCGTTTCCGATTGAAAAAGCAATAAAGCCCAAAGCTACCTCTGAAATAAGGGAAAGTGAGCTTACAGCCTCCATTGAATTGAAGCCTATTGAATTAAGGTTTAAAGCACCAAGACAGTAAGGCCCGATAAGTACACCTGCAATTAAATATGCAGTGACCGAAGGCAGCTTAAGCGGCTTAAAAGCCCTTGTCATAAGTAAGCCTGCTAAAAGTGCTATAGAAACTGATAGTAAAGTGTTCATCATTTTATAACGTCTTCTTTCTTATTTAATATTTATAAATTTTTCAAACCTGATATATAATATCACAAACTTAAAGAAATTTCAAGTCATAAATTGGGTTTTGTTCAGAAAAATGACTTTTGGGTGCTTTGTTGACAAAAAATATCATATATGATAGAATTTATATGAATAATATAAGGGAGTTAAGGATATGTTTTGTTTTAAATGCGGAATGAAAAATGAGGACGGCGCAAAATTCTGCGAAGGCTGCGGTGCACCGCTGGAATATAAAGCTTCTGAGGAAGAGAATAAAGAAGAGATTGAAGTTCCTGCAATAGCGGTAACAGAAAATGAAGAAGATGCGTCTGTTACTCAGAAGCTTGATACACAGGAGATAAACCGTAATATAAATACAGATGCAGATACGGTTAATAATTATGCTCCTCAATTACCAAAGCAGAAAAAGAAGGTTTCTTTGCCTTTGATAATTACGTCTGTGATTGTGGCTATTCTGGTTGTGGGTGCATTGGTACTTTTTCTTGTGGCAAAAGCACAGTCTGACCCATCGAAAATAGTTGTAAAGTATTTTCAGAGTATTGTAGACCATGATTACAGCACGGCTTACGAGTGTATGGATATTTCTGAAAATGAGTTCACAACAAAAGATATGTACGTAAAAGCAATGAATCTTGAAGCTGAAGAGGAAGAATTGGATATTTCCGATTTTACAGTAGAAGAAATTTCCGATGACGATGCCCTTGTTAAGAGCTATCTTATAACATATGTTGAAAGAGGAAGCACTGAGGAACGGACAAGAGTTGTAGAGCTTGTTAAACAGGATTCGAAACAGTGGCTGTTTTTTGATGTTTACAAGGTGGCTGAAGGCTCAAATATGGTTACAGGCTGTACTATTAATGTTCCTGCAGGCTCTGTGCTGTACTTTGACGGAATAGAGGTAGGGGATGCTTATTACGAGGATATGACAGATTATATGGGACCTGCGGTGGATTCGTATGTAATAGATAAAATGTTTGATTCAATGCATCATATTGTCGTAGAAGCACCTTATGGTGAAACTAAAGAATATGAAAGATATTTTGCAAGCGGTGAAAGTGTTGATTTCCTTAGTGTGGAGCTTAAGGAATCTGTATGCGGCGAGCTTAAGAAAACTGCCGATGAATACATAAGAAAAATGATAAGTGCAGGAACAAATAACCCTACGGACTTTGCTGATATTGAAAAGTATTTTGCCGCTGACGGAGAAACAGGCTATGCCGAATCTGTCTACGACTGGCTTTGCGATTGTGCTATAAACGATGAAGGAACAGGTGTTACCGACATAACGGTTACAGAAATGGAACTTGCAATTGATGAATATTATACTGCAAATGATGAAGTAGAGGTTAGTCTTGATTTCGAATTTACCTTTTCCGGAGTTGAACAGGACTGGTTTTTTGACGATGTTTATGAGGAATATGAAATTACCGAACCAAGATCGGGTGAGGCATCAGTTTATTTCATATATGAAAACGGAAGCTGGAAAATCAACGATTGCTACCTTAGTATGAGTCTTTATTATTAATATTGTTTTCCAAGAAGACGTAAGGAGGGAGATAATTGAAGAAGGATACAAATAAAAGAGAAATTTTTCTTGTCCTTACGCAGACAGGCACAGTTTTATCAAGACTTTTAAAGCTTGTTACAGGGGCTGAATTCAATCATTCTTCCATAAGCATAAAGGATGATTTATCTGTTATGTATTCTTTTGGAAGACTTCGTCCATACAATCCCTTCAGGGGCGGTTTCGTAAGGGAGGCACCTCATATAGGAACATTTCTGCGTTTCAGTGATACAGAAGCTGTTGTTGTTTCCCTGAGCGTTACAGAAAAGCAGTACCGTGAAATTAAAAAGCATTTGTCGGCTATGTATCGCAATAAGCAGATTTATAAGTACAATTATATGGGCTTGGTGTTTGCGATGTTCGGAAAAGGCTGTGCAATGAAAAACAGCTACTACTGTTCAGAATTTGTTAAAGATGTTCTTGTAAGGTTTGATGTTGTTTCCGAAGATTTGTTTTTAGAGGTAGTAAAACCAATTGATATTTATAATGCAGTAAACGGACGGGTTGTTTACCGTGGAAAGCTTAAGAACTATGAAAGAGTTGCTATGTAGCAACTCTTAGACTATCGAAAAAGTCGTTCAACCACAAGCGAAGAATTTTTTATTTATTTAAAATTAAATTGAAAGTATAATTTAAAAAAGTTAATATCTACTATATAGGATCGGCTAAAAATCAATATTTTTAGCCGATTTCGCTTGTTTTTTCCGAACACGAACTCTAGCGTATCCACATACGCCGACGATTTCGTGTTCGAAAAATTTAACTTCCTTTTTCCTTGTCTGTTCAGCGTGTCGATAAACTTATCGACACGCTGAGAGTTGCTATGTAGCAACTCTTTTTTACAAAAACCTTGACAAACAGAGCTTGTGTGTGATACAATGTCATCAGCACAACGTGTGCTGATGTAACGGAGGTGATTGTGTGGCGGATAAAAACGATAATCTTATAAAGGACGAAATGTCTGAAAAAATTATTTCTGCCGCCGAAGCTTTGGTTACACAGGTGGGGGCAAAGGAAATCACCGTAAGACAGATTTTACAGAAGCTTGATATAACAAATCGTGTTTTCTACAACCGTTTTCATAATATTGATGAAGTTCTTCAGATTGTATATACCAATACAACTATGAAAGTAAGAGAAAGTATTTCAGGCGGTATAGACGACAGCAGAGATTTTTTTGAGCAGGTTATTGATATGCTTGAAAAAACACTTCTCACGTCTTATAACCAGAAAAAGCAGTTTAATCATTATGTTTTTGAACACGATTCATTGTCACAAAGCAATTTTAAGTGGTGGATGGGCGAAATTAAAAAGCTTATAGATTATGCAAAAGCAAAGAAGCATATAAAGGATGTGGATTCTGATAAGCTGAGCTATTCTATATGGTGCTTTTGCCGTGGCTTCAATGCGGATGCTGTTGCGAGAAATTTTTCGCTTGAGGAAGCTAAAACCAATTTCAGATACAGCTTCGGACTGTTGTTTGATGGATTGAAAAACTAATTTAAAACAGAGGTTTTCTCTGTTTTAAAAAAATAGAGCACACACTGTGCTGAAGAAGATATATTATCGGGAAACTTTGTTTCCCGTAAAAAAAACACAGCACACATTGTGCTGAAACGAGGTAAAAATTGTCAGGGATTGCAAATCCCTGTAAAAAAAATACAGCACACTGTGTGCTAAAAATGTCGAAAGAGGGCAGAATAATGGCAATAAAAATTTTGGGAACAGGTGCATATGTGCCACCTTTGGTTGTAACGAATGACGATTTATCAAAGATGGTAGAAACCTCTGATGAATGGATTACTCAGAGAGTAGGAGTAAGTGAACGTCGTATTTCTACAGATGAAACTACTGCGGATATGGCAATTAAAGCGGCAAAATCGGCACTTGAATCTGCGTCCGTTACACCCGGGGACATTGATTTAATTGTAGCGGCATCTGTGTCAAATGAGCTACTGTGTCCTACTGTGGCAGGGTCTGTACAGAGAGCAATAGGTGCATCCTGTCCCGCTTTTGATATAAATTCAGCCTGCAGCGGATTTTTGTTTGCCCTGGAAACGGCTAAAAACTATATTTTGGGCGGAAATTATAAAAATGCGCTTGTAATAGGTGCTGAAAGAATGAGTAACATAATTGACTGGACCGACCGTTCAACCTGTGTTATTTTCGGTGACGGTGCAGGTGCTATGGTAATAACAAAAGGTGAAAACTATCTTGCATCCAGGCTTTACACAAGTGGCGGCAACGAAGTAATAGAAATTCCGGGCTTTCAGGGTGATTCACCTTTTTACAAGAAGGAAAAGAAAAAATCTTATGTGTTTATGGACGGTCAGGAAACCTTTAAGTTTGCTGTAAGCAAAATGGTTGAAGATGTAAAATATGTTGCTGACAAAGCAGGGGTATCCTTAGAAGATATAGACTACATAGTTCCTCATCAGGCAAATACGAGAATTATTGAATTTGCCGCGAAAAGACTTAAAATTGCAAAAGAAAAATTCATTGTAAATATACAAAAGCTCGGAAACACTTCTGCGGCAAGTGTGGCGATAGCTTTTGATGAATTATATAAGTCCGGTAAGCTTAAAAAAGGTGACAAAATAGCTATTTGTGCATTTGGTGGAGGACTTTCGAGTGCAGCTTGTTTGATAGAGTATTAATTAACAATTAATATAAATTTTAAAAAATAATGGAGGTCTTTATTATGACAATCGAAAAGGTAAAAGAATTATTGGCAGAGCATCTTGAAATGGATGTGGCAGAAATCGGTGACGAAACAACTTTTGAAGAGCTTGACGTTGATTCCCTTGACACTGTTGAAATTATGATGGAAATGGAAGACGAATTCGGCATTGAAATCAAGGCTCAGGAAGTTGGTAAGTCAGTAAAAGAGCTTGCAGCATACATTGATGCTAAAAAGGCTGAATAAGAAGAGTTTGCTAATGGGATAGGAAAAATATTTCAGAATGAAGAAACTGAACTGTAAATACCTGTGGTTACAGGTATTTACGGGTACCCGAAGCTGTACGTGGTACAGCGAGTTAGGTGAAGTTTCTTCATAGCAAAAAGTCACAGATGGACAAATAAAACCGAATGTATTGAGATTTTAAACTATATTATTTTTTGTTTTGACTATCTGTATATTAATTATAATAGGGGCTTTTTGCGGTCTGAACTATTTTTACATTCCATTATTGAAAGGTTGTGGGTGAAGTGATTTATACACCAATTTGCGATTTGCTGGGAATTGAAAAACCTGTTCTTCAGGGCGGTATGGCACATATTTCCGATGCAAGGCTTGCAGCTGCCGTGTCAAACGCAGGAGGATTGGGTATTATTTCCGCGGCAAGCGGTAATGTAGAAAAAATTGAAGAAGAAATTGACAAAGCATTTTCCTTAACGGATAAACCGTTTGGTGTAAATGTTATGCTTATGGGTGAAAACGTAGACGAAATTGCAAAGCTTCTGGCACAAAAAAAGGTTGCAGTTGTAACAACAGGTGCAGGTAATCCTGCAAAATACGTTTCTATGTGGAAGGAAGCAGGAATAAAGGTTATTCCCGTTGTGGCTTCGGCGTCACTTGCTAAGTTAATGGAAAGAAGCGGTGCTGACGCAGTTATTGCGGAAGGCGGAGAATCGGGCGGTCACGTTGGTGAAATGATGACAATGTCACTTATTCCTCAGGTTTGCGATGCTGTAACAATTCCCGTTATTGGTGCAGGCGGTATTGCAGACGGCAGAGGTGTTGCGGCGGCATTTATGCTTGGTGCTGTGGGCGTGCAGGTTGGCACAAGATTTTTACTTGCAGATGAATGTTGTATAAGCCGTACATACAAGGATAAGCTTATAAAGGCACACGATACTTCAACTATAGTAACAGGCAGAAGGCTTGGTCATCCTGTAAGAAGCCTGAAAACTGCTTTTTCAAGAAGCTACGCAAAAGAAGAATATAATATGAATATAACCGACGACGAGCTGGAAAAGATGGCTGTAGGGTCACTTAAGGCGGCTGTAGTTGACGGAGACGATAAAAAAGGATGCTTTCTTGCAGGACAGATATCAGGTCTTGTCAATAAGGAGCAGTCTGCAAAGGAAATGATAGACGAAATTTTCATTGAAACAGAAAATATATTGAACGGAGCGTCAAAATGGGTAAAATAGCATTTGTTTTTTCGGGGCAGGGTGCACAGTACAGCGGAATGGGTAAATCCTTCTACGATATGGGCACTGTTGCTGAGAATATATATGATGAAGCTGAAAAAGTTCGTGAAGGTACGAAGAATCAGTCTTTCTTTGGTAGCGAAGAAGAGCTTAAAAATACTGCAAACACACAGCCATGCATTTATCTTGCAGAAATGGCGGGAGCGGCACTTTTAAATGAAGCTGGTATTTATGCCGATGGTGTTGCAGGCTTTTCTCTTGGCGAAATCGCAGCACTTGGTTATGCAAAGGCATATTCACTGAAGGACGGCTTTGAAATTGTAACAAAAAGGGGTTTGTTTATGAATGAAGCGTCAAAAAAGGCAGATACCGCTATGTGTGCTGTAATGAAGCTTGATTCCGATACCGTAACAAAGGAAGCGTCAGCCTTTGAAAAGCTTTATGCAGTAAACTACAACTGCCCCGGTCAGACTGTTGTTTCAGGTCTGAAAACAAGTGTGGACGCTTTTACAAAAAAGGTTGCGTCTCTTGGGGGGAGAGTTGTTCCTTTGGCAGTAAGTGCGGCTTTTCATTCACCGTTTATGGAGGATGCGTCAGAAAAGTTTACATCAGCTTTGGAGGATTTTGAAATAAAAACACCACAAATACCTGTTTATGCAAACCTTACCGCAAAGCCTTACGGTGATGACGTGAAAGGGTATCTTGAAAATCAGATGAAAAGTCCGGTTAAGTGGCAGGAAACAATTGAAAATATGATTGCTGACGGCTACACAGATTTTATTGAAGTAGGTCCGGGGAAAACCCTTTGCGGTCTTATCAAAAAGATTTCAAAGGAAGTTAATGTTTATCAGGTTCAGGATGAAGATACATTGAACCTGACTATTGAGGCGGTGAAAGGTAATGCTTAAGGGAAAAACTGCACTTGTAACAGGAGCATCCCGTGGCATCGGAGCGGCAATTGCGGAAAAATATGCCGAAAACGGAGTAAATGTTGCAATAATTTACAACGGAAGTGAAGAAAAAGCAAAGGCTGTTTGTGATAAGGCTGTAAGCTTTGGGGTTAACGCAAAAATCTACAAATGCAATGTTGCAGAGTTTAATGAGTGTAAAGAAACAGTTGCGGCTGTAATTAATGACCTGGGTAGCATTGATATTCTTGTTAATAATGCAGGTGTAACAAGAGATAATTTGCTTGCGGTTATGGATGAAGCGGAATTTGATGATGTAATTGATACTAACCTTAAGGGAAGCTTTAATATGATTAAAGCCTGCTCAAGAAATTTTATAAAGAAGAAATACGGCAAGATAATAAATATTTCATCTGTTTCGGGCTTAAGAGGGCAGGCAGGGCAGAGTAATTATTCAGCATCAAAGGCAGGGATAGTAGGTTTAACAAAAGCTGTTGCCAAGGAGCTTGGGGCAAAAAATATTTGCTGTAATGCAATTGCACCCGGCTTTATTACAACGGATATGACCAAAGATTTAAATGCAGAAGAGGACTTTCTGAAAATGATTCCTCTTAAAAAGCTTGGAAAGCCCGAGGATGTTGCAAGTCTGTCCGTCTTCCTGGCAGATGATATATCGGACTATATAACCGGTGAAGTAATCCGCATTGACGGCGGTCTTGCCATATAGGAGGAATAAGGATGAAAAGAGTAGTAATAACGGGTATGGGAGCAATAACTCCCGTAGGTAACAATGTTGAAGCTTTCTGGGAAAGCCTGAAGGCAGGAAAATGCGGTATTGACAATATAACGAAGTTTGACACAACCGATTACCGTGTAAAGTTAGCGGCAGAGGTTAAGGATTTTGACCCTTTATTATATATGGAAAAGGGTGAGGTAAGAAGAAGTGACAAATTTGTTCAATACGCTATTGCGGCTGCAACTCAGGCAGTAAAGGACAGCGGAATTGAGGAAAATGTTGCTCCCGAAAGATTTGGTGTATATTACGGTTCGGGAACAGGTGGCTTTGATACATTTATTGATGAGCATAACAATCTTTTAAACAGAGGGCCATTAAGAGTTTCACCGCATTTTATTCCTAAAATGATTGTGAATATGGGTGCAGGCAACCTTGCTATAAAGTTTAATGCAAAGGGTCCCTGCGTTGGTGTTTGTACAGCCTGTGCAACGGGTACAACAGCTATAGGCGAAGCTTACAGAGCGATAAAGGGCGGCTATGCAGATGCAATCATTGCAGGCGGTGTTGAAGCAAGTATTTCTCCATTGGCTGTTGCGGCATTTATGAACTGTATGGCACTTTCGGAAAGTGAGGATAAAACGGCGGCTTCCGTTCCTTTTGATAAGAGAAGAGGCGGTTTTGTTATGGGCGAGGGTGCAGGTGCTTTAATTGTTGAAGAATACGGGCACGCAGTAAAGAGAGGCGCTAAGATTTATGCTGAGGTTGTAGGCTACGGCAGCACCTGTGACGCTTTTCACGTTACTGCGCCCGATGGCTCTGCAGAAAGCTCAGGAAGAGCAATTGCCGATTGTCTGAAGGAATCGGGCAGAAGCTTTGACCCTGAAAAGGTTTATATCAATGCTCACGGAACGAGCACACCTCTTAACGACAAAACAGAAACACAGGCAATTAAAAATGCTTTTGGTGAAGATGCTTACAAGGTTCACGTAAGCTCAACCAAGTCTATGACAGGTCATTTACTTGGTGCGGCAGGTGCAATCGAAGGCATTGCGGCAATTCTTGCGTTAAGGGAAGATATTATTCCTCCCACAATAGGATACTGTGAAAAGGACGAAGAATGTGACCTCGATTACACACCAAACACAGCAAACAAAACAGAGGTTGAAATGGCAATGTCTGTATCTTTAGGCTTTGGCGGTCATAATGCATGTGTGGGCTTTGCAAAAATCTGAGGTGTTTAAAATAAGATTTATCCACAAAATTTTATTTCATAAAATTTTGGCTTTGCAAGGCGGAATTCATTTCTGCCGCAGGAAAGGTGGCTGGGCTATAAATATGAATATAGAAGAAATTAAAAAAATATTACCTCACAGAGATAATATGCTGCTTCTTGACGAGGTGGAGCTTATTGATAATGCAGCTCACGGAAAAAAGAAAATTACGGGTGAGGAATTTTTCTTAAAGGGGCATTTCCCTGACAATCCCGTAGTGCCCGGGGTAATTCTGTGCGAAATACTTGCACAGTCGGTTTGTGTTTGCCTAAAGGACAGTATAGGTGACGATAAATTACCTTTCTTTACAGGTCTTGATAAGGTTAAATTCAGAAAAACGGTTGTTCCGGGGGATTTGTTTGAAACAGAGTGCGAAATTGTAAAGGTAAGAGAGCCATTTTATTTCGCAAAAGGAACAGGTTATGTAAACGGGAAAAAATGCGTAAGTGCCGAGTTTTCCTTTGCAATTACCGATAAAAACAGTAAGTAGGAGAAAATAGATGAATTTTAAAAATATTTTCGGCTTTTTAAAAAAGGATAACGAGGAAGAGAGAATCTGCAAAAAGTGCGGTCAGGTAATTAAATATTCTCTTCTTTTTGAAAACGATATGATTTGTCCGTCCTGTAACACATATATGAGAATGGGTGCATTGGAGCGAATTGCAAAAATTACCGATGATGGAACATTTTCAGAAAGTGACGGCGAGCTGGTCAGCGAAAACATAATAGATTTTCCTGAATACGAGGAAAAGCTTGAAAAGGCAAAAAAGGCGAGCGGTCTTAATGAGGGCGTTGTTTGCGGAACAGCGGAAATACACGGAAGCAAGTGTGCACTTTTTGTTATGGATTCAAATTTTATGATGGGTTCTATGGGAAGTGTCGTAGGTGAAAAGATAACACGTCTTTTTGAAATGGCGACAAAGGAAAAGCTTCCTGTTATAGGCTTTACCACGTCGGGTGGTGCAAGAATGCAGGAGGGCATCATTTCTCTTATGCAGATGGCAAAGGTAAGCGGTGCAGTTAAAAGACACAGCGATGGTGGAAATCTGTATATAACTGTTTTAACGGATCCCACAACAGGAGGTGTTACAGCAAGCTTTGCAATGCTTGGAGATATAATTATATCTGAGCCAAATGCTCTGGTCGGATTTGCAGGCGCAAGAGTTATTGAACAGACTACAGGTAAAGCTCTTCCCAAAGGGTTTCAGCGTGCGGAGTTTATGCTGGAGCACGGTTTTATTGATATGATAGAAGAAAGAGGAAAGCTTAAAGATACTATTTCAGAAATTCTGGTATTGCATAAGCGGGAGGTGTCTTAATGGAAAATGCAAATATTACAGCATACGACAGAGCCCGTGCGGCAAGAGGAAGTGGCAGACCTTCTGCAGGCGGTTATATGAAAATGCTCACAGAAAACTTTTTAGAGCTTCACGGTGACAGAAGATTCGGTGACGACCCTGCAATTGTAAGCGGTATCGGTTATATAGGTTCAAAGGCAGTTACTGTTATTGCAATGGAGAGAGGGGATACAATTGAGGACAGAATGAGAAGAAAATTCGGATGTCCCACACCTGAAGGATACAGAAAAGCTCTCCGTCTTATGAAGGAAGCAGAAAAATTCAAAAGACCTGTTGTATGCTTTATAGGAAGCTCGGGAGCATATCCGGGAATCGAAGCAGAGGAACGTGGTCAGGGAGAAGCTATTGCTGAAAATCTTTACGAAATGATGACCCTGAAAACGCCTGTTATTTCAGTAGTTGTAGGTGAAGGCGGAAGTGGTGGTGCGTTGGCACTTGGTGTTGCAAATAACGTAGTAATGCTTGAAAACGCAATTTATTCGGTTATTTCTCCTGAGGCTTGTGCAACAATTCTGTGGAAGGATTCTTCAAAAGCACCTGATGCGGCAGAAGCACTTAAATTTACTGCAGAAAATCTTTACAAATTCGGTGTAATTGAAAAAGTAATTGCCGAAACAGAACGTACAACTGAGGATATTGCAGCCGAGCTTAAAGACTATATTGTAAATCAGATAGAATTAAGAGAAAAAATGACCGAAGAGGAATTGCTTGACGAAAGATACAACAAATTCCGCAAAATCGGCTCAAAATAAAAAAACGGGGGTATCTGTATGATACTTCCGTTTATTATATAAAGAATTTATTTGACTTTATTTGGCGAGGTGCCTGTCATTCTTTTGTAGGTTGTGCTGAAATAATTCTGTGAGCTGAAGGCGAGCATTTCTGCTGTTTCGGTAACGGTATGGCCGTCCTTTAAAAGCTTTGTTGCTTCGGAAATTTTAAGGTTTAAGAAATATTCGTGTATACCGATACCTGCATGCTTTGCAAAAATCTTTTTAAGGTAGGAAAGACTTACATTGCAGGAACGGGCAAAATCCTCGGCAGAAAGATTTTGTGACACTTCGCTATGCATCATTTTTACCGCTTTTTTAAATATAAGCGCTTCAGAGGTTGAAAGGGACTTTATTTCCTTTGCCGTGTTTTTAAGGTCACGCATAAAAAACAGCTCAAGCATATTTTTGAGTATAGCAAGAAAGTCTGCGGAATTTTCGTCCTCCAGATGAGATACGGTACGTACCTTATAAGTTGCTTTTTCGTGTTCACGGACAAAATAAATAATATCCGAAAAAGCATATTTCTGTTCATGGCTAAGCTCTAAAACAGCATTTTCGAATTGCTTCATACCGCTACCCTTTACGCTGAAGGAAAAAATGAAAAAGTTAAGGTCTTCATCTCCAAGCTTTACAAACTTGTGAAATTCCATAGGCTTATGGAAAATCATTTCACCTTCACCAAGCTCATAAATGCGTTCATCGGCAGAAACTCTTGTTCTGCCTTTTTTTATATACATAATTTCCCAGAAATCGTGAGCCTCTCCCTCAAAGGTGTAGTCACTTGAATAATACGATTCAAAAGCAGTATAGAAGCCTGTTATATTAATTTGTTTATCTATTTTATATAATTTATAACTCATAAGCTTATCATAACATAAAAAGTCTTAATTGTAAAGAGAAAAAAGTGTCCGAAATCAAATGTTTTGTGTCTTTTTTAATATTGACATATTATTTCAGTTGTTATATTATGATAGTGTTATGATGTAAAAACAAAAGTTCAGATATAAGAAAGGAAATTGTTATGGAAAAATTAAAGGTAATAGTAATCGGTGCAGGTATGAGAGGTAAGGGCTATTCCGATATTATGGCAATGTACCCTGACAAGTTTGAGGTTGTAGGTGTTGCAGAGCCTGTTGAGGATAAGCGTGAATATATGAGAACAAAGCATAACATCCCTGCAGAAAACTGTTTTGATACATGGGAAAAGATTTTAGATGTTCCCAAGTTTGCAGACGTTGCAATTATTGCTACAATGGACAGAATGCATACAGAGCCTGCAATTAAGGCGGCTAATTTAAAGTATCATCTTCTTCTTGAAAAGCCGGCAGCTCCAACACCTGAGGAATGTATCGCAATTAAGAATGCGGCTGACGAAAACGGTGTAAAGGTTCTTGTTTGCCACGTTTTAAGATATACACCTTTCTATGGCGGTATTAAAAAGTTATTGGATGACGGTATTGTTGGTGAAATTATTTCAATTAACCACACAGAGGGCGTTGGTAATGTTCATCAGAGCCACAGCTTTGTAAGAGGTAACTGGGGTAATGAGGCAAGAAGCTCGTCTATGCTTCTGCAGAAATCCTGCCACGACCTGGATTTAATTCAGTGGCTTACAGATAAGCAGTGCACAAAGATTCAGTCATTCGGCAGCCTTACTCACTTTACAGCGGACAATGCTCCCGAGGGTGCTCCCGAAAGATGTACAGACGGTTGTCCTCACGCGGAAACCTGTTACTACAACTCAATCAAGCATTATTATGATAACAAGGACAATGCGTGGTTCCGTACAGTTTCAACACAGATGACAAACCCAACTGATGAAGATGTAATGGAAGCTCTTAAGACAACACAGTACGGTAAGTGCGTTTACAAGTGCGACAACGATGTTGTTGACCATCAGATTGTTAATATGGAATTTGAAGACAAGATGACTGTTACTTTCTCAATGAACGCTTTCGATAAGGGCGGAAGACGTACAGAGATTGTTGGTACAAAGGGTGCACTTTATGCATCAATGGAAGGTGAAACTGTAGAATTTTACTCAAATGCAGAAAGAAAATCAACTTCAATTGATATAACAAAGGAAAAGCACGGTGAATCTATTGTATACGGTCACGGCGGCGGAGACCAGGGTATTGTTCTTGACTTATATGACTATATCACAGGAGCATTAGACGGAAGCAAGTTAAGCGAAATCGGTATTTCCTGCAAGAACCATATGCTTGTTTTTGCGGCTGAAGAAGCAAGACTTAACCATAGCGTTGTAGATATTGCCGAATTCAATAAAAAGTACTATAAATAATAGTATTGAAAGGAAAGAGATGCTATGAAAAGACCATTACTTACAGAGCTTACATTAGAAGAAAAAATTGGTCAGTTACTTATGGGTTACCAGTGGGATATTAACCGCAAAACTGAGGTTGACCCAAAGATAATCAGAACATGGGAAGAAAAGAAGGCAGTTTTGGAAGACTTTAAGTTCGGTTCGTTATGGGCGCAGACGGGGGATGGAAACAGAGGTACTGCGTTAAATTCCGAATTAAACCGTGAAAAGGATTTCAGTGATGAGTTTGGTGCCTGGATTCAGGCAGAATCCGACTGCTACGAAAAGATTCCGGCTCTTACCTGTCTTGATGCAGAACGTGAGGGTGCAGGCACAGTTTTCGGTGATTTAACCGCAACCTGTCCACCACCTGTAATGGGTGCAACAAATGATGAAGAATTGGTTTACAAAATGGGTGCGGCAATTGCACGTGAGCTGAGAGCAGCCGGCTGTAACTGGAGATGGACTCCCGTTGTTGACCTTTGCGGAAGATTCACTACATCAGTCCTTCGATCCTATGCACCACACGACCCTGAAAAGCAGGCTCGTCTGGCACTTGCTCACGCACTTGGTATGCAAAGTGAAGGTGTTGCTGCAACAGCAAAGCATTTTCCGGGTAGCGGAATAGTTCACGGTGAAGGTTACAGAGATGCACATTTTTGTCCTACACAGAACACAATTTCGTTTGAAGAATGGGAAAAAGAACAGGGAAAGGTTTTCCAGACTTTAATTGATGGCGGAGTTTATTCAATTATGATAAGCCATGCAGCATTTTTAGCAGTTGATGACTCAAAAGTTAACGGCAGACCCAGACCTTCTACCATTTCAAAAAAGGTAATAACAGACCTGCTTAAAAACAAAATGGGATTTAAGGGTGTTGTTGTAACAGATGCTATCGTTATGGGTGCGCTTTTCTCACTTCTGCCTTACGATGAGCTTTTAGTTGAGGTTGTAAACGCAGGTAACGACGTTATTTTAGGTACATTCCCACAGGCAAAGGAAATTTTAATAAATGCTGTTAATGACGGTAAAATAGAAATGTCAAGAATTGACGATGCTGTTACAAGAATTCTTGATATGAAAGAAAAATTGGGAATGTTTGAAGATGGCTACAGACTGGTAAAGGGAAAAGCCGAGGACATAGTTCCATATACAAAAGAGCTTAATATTGAAGTTGCGAGAAAGGGTATAACCTTAATGCGTGACAGAAACAATGCAATTCCTTTCGACAAGAATAAGGTTAAAAAGGTTGCAATTATCTGCTCAACCCACGCAGACCACTTTGTTGATAAATTAGATGTTTTAAAGAAAGAGTTTGAAGACAGAGGAGCAGAGGTTACCATTCAGAGAAGACTTGTTAACAACGAAGCTTTGGCTGAAATCTCGGAAAAGAATGACCTTATAATTTATGCAACATATGTAGGCCCTCACGAGCCTATGGGTCCACCTTCACTTTACGGTGATGAATTAAAAACTTATCTTTACGCATTTTCAAGCGGTAAGGAAAAGTCAATCGGCGTTTCATTCGGCTATCCGTATATCCACCACGATATTATGGAAAACGCAGATACCTTTGTTAACGCCTACGGCTGGAGTCCGGAAATGATGAAAGCTTTTGTTGAAGGTGTTTACGGAGAAATTGAATTCAAGGGTGTATTCCCAATGAAGGAATACGATGAATAAATAAGCCCAAACGACGAGTTTAACGTCGGGGCTTAGGGGTGCCTTGCGGAGTGTTCGAAAGAACACTCCGAATTATTTTTTAAGGAACAGATGTGCTTTTAATCATCGGCAATGTCCGCTGAAACAAGGTATAATTTTATTGACATTAAGCATTTGATATGGTATTATCTGAAAAAGGAGGGATTTATATGAGAGAACTGACAGTTAAAGAACAACAATGGATAAAAGATTTCACACAAAATATGAGTTTAAAAGAAAAAATAGGGCAGACGGTATGTGAACATATAACTCATATTTTAGAAGATGAAGAGTTTGACTATATAAAAGACGATAACGAAAAAATTCAGGCATATGTTGATAAATATAATGTAGGCAACATATTTATAAGCGGCGAAATAATAAAAGGACCAACCGGGGATGGATTGTCAACTAAAGCAACCATAGAATATTTGCAGAAACACGCAAAAATTCCTATGTTTGTTGCAGGGGACATCGAGTTTGGTGTAGGAAGCGCCATAAAAGGGCAGTGTGCTTTCCCTCATAATATGGCGTTGGCTGTTACGGGAAATTTGGAGGATGCGTATAACGTAGGTCGCTATGTAGGTAAAGAAGCAAAAGCTATTGGCTTTAACTGGTGTTTTGGTCCTGTAATTGATTTGTATAACGACTGGAAAGCAGGCGGGCATGCAAGAAATATCAGCGATGACCCCGATGTTGTAATTGAAGTTGCAAGAGAGATAATCCGTGGTATGCAGGACGAAGATTTAATTGCAACATTAAAGCATTTTCCCGATAAAACAGGGGACCTTAATTCACATCTTACTGCGGCAGGCTGCGAATATTCAGAAGAAGAATGGTTCAATGTTCCGGCTAAGGTTTACAAGGAGCTTTTAAAGGATTGTGCCGAAAGCGTTATGATTTCCCATGTGTATCTTAAGTGGGTTGAAGAATTTGACGAAGAAGAAAACGGGTACTGCCCTGCAACCTTGTCCAAAAAGGCGGTTCAGGGTGTCCTCCGTGACAGATTAGGTTTTGATGGCGTTGCGGTAAGTGATGCTGTTAATATGTCAGCCTTTGTTTTGTGGAAAAACTACAAGCAGAGAATGATTGATTTAATAAACAGCGGTCAGGATGTTGCTCTCTGGCCGGGTAAAGAATACGAAGAAATTATAACCGATGCCGTAAATCGTGGTGAAATTGCGGAAGAAACTATAAATAAGAGTGTTGAAAGAATTTTAAGCCTTAAAGTTAAGGCAGGTATAATAGATATTACCAAACCTGACTTAAAACCTGAACCTAAAAAATATGATTTGGAACAAATTATGAAAGAATCTGATATTCTTAACGAAAAAGTTACAAAGCATACGGTAACCTTGGTAAGAAATCTTGATAACATTCTTCCGCTTGACGCAAGCAAGGTGAAAAATGTACTTATTTTGAAGCTTGAGAAAGGTAATTTGCCAACATCACCGTGTAATCGGTTTATAACCGCTTTAAAGGAAAGAGGCTTTGAGGTTGATGAATACTGCACTGACGATTTAAATGACTGGAACAAAAAAGTGCAGATGATTAAGGACGAAAAAGCAGGTAAGCGTTGGGATGCTTATTTTATGCTTTATAATCATTCGAGTATCGGAAATTCAAGACCTGTCGGAGATATTTCTCTTGCAATCTGGAGAACAAGTGCTTTGGAAACAATAAAACCAATACTGATTTCCTTTGACACACCGTTCCTTTTATATGATTTACCGCATATAAAAACCTTCGTAACAACCTTCGGCTCAAAAACCAAATTTGTTACAAAGCAGCTTATTAAGGACATTTTCGGCGAAGATGAATTTAATACGAAAATTCCTGTAAGTTTTATTGAACCCGAAAGATAAAAACAACAAAAATGTCTGTAAAAAATCATTGTTTTTTACAGACATTTTTGTTAATCCGTTCAGATATTTTCTTTAGCTGTTACAAGAGAAATGATTTCAGAGCACTTTTTCTCTAAAAGCTCTCTTCCGCCAAGACCGAGTAACTCAATTAAAAATGCACAGGCAACGGTGTTTCCGCCTGATTTTTCCACAAGCTCCATAGCGGCATTTACAGTACCGCCGGTTGCAAGAAGGTCATCGATTAATACAACATTCTGACCTTTTTCAACAGAGTCTGTGTGCATTTCAATTTCAGCACTTCCGTATTCGAGGCTGTAGCTTGCTGAAATTGTCTCTCCCGGAAGCTTACCTTTTTTTCTTATAAGTGCAAGGCTTTTTCCCATTTTAAGTGCCAGCGGAGCCGCAAAGACAAAGCCACGTGCTTCAAGTGCCGCAATAACATCAATATCCTTGTCTTTTAAGGCTTCGTACATTCTGTCAATTGTTTCTTTGAACGCTTCGGGGTCCTTTAAAACAGAAGTAATATCGAAAAATTCAATTCCCTCTTTAGGAAAGTTGGGGATTGTTCTTATAGCTTTTAATAAATCCATAAATTCCATCCTTTTTTAAACGGGCAACGGAAAACCTTTTCCGTTGCCCGTATTTACACAAATTATTTTATTGTTCTTACTGTGATAATTCCGTCAATTGCTTTAAGTGTATCTTCAAGGTCATCTGTTGTGTCCTTAAGGTCAACGATTGTATAAGCAAAATCGCCTTTTGATTTGTTGATGAGGTTTTCAATGTTTAAACCCTTTTCAGCAACAGAATTTGAAATTTTACTTAAGATACCCTGAACGTTTTTGTGTGTAAGACAAATTCTTACAGGAAATTCTCTTGGAGCACTGCAGTTAGGGAAGTTAACTGAATTTAAAATGTTGCCGTTTTCAAGGAAGTCCTTGATTTCATTTGCAGCGAGGATTGCACAGTTATCTTCAGATTCTTCTGTTGAAGCACCAAGGTGTGGAAGACAGATAACGTTCTTAACACCAATCATATCTGCTGATGGGAAGTCTGTTACGTAGCTTGAAACCTTGCCTTCCTCAAGAGCCTTGATTAATGCGGCATTGTCGCAAAGTCCGTTTCTTGAGAAGTTAAGAATCTTAACGCCATCCTTCATAATTGAAATAGCTTTTTCGTCAACTGTATTCTTTGTTGAATCATTTAAAGGAACGTGAATTGTGATAAAGTCTGACTTAGCAAAGATTTCTTTAATGTCGTTAACGTGAACGATTGAACGTGAAAGGCTCCATGCTGCATCAACAGAGATATATGGGTCGTAACCTAAAACGTCCATTCCGAGTGATTTTGCTGCATTTGCAACCATAACACCGATAGCGCCGAGACCGATAACACCTAATGTTTTACCTTTGATTTCGTTACCTGCAAACTGGCTCTTTCCTTTTTCAACCAATTTACCTACAGCATCGCCCTCACTCTTTAAGGTTTCAGCCCACTTTGCACCGCCGATAATATCACGTGAAGCAAGTAAAAGTGCACAGATAACCAATTCCTTAACAGCATTTGCGTTAGCACCCGGAGTATTGAAAACAACGATACCTTTTTCAGCACAAGCTTCAACAGGAATGTTGTTTGTACCTGCACCTGCTCTTGCAATAGCCTTTAATGTTTCAGGCATTTCCATTTCGTGCATTGAAGCACTTCTTACAATAACGCCGTCAGGATTTGCAATGTTATCACCGATTGCATAGTTGTCGCCAAGCTTGCTAAGACCGCAAGACGCGATTTTATTTAATGTTAAAATATTATACATATTATTATTTCCTCCTTGCAAAAATACTCGCAAGAGCCTGAGCTCTTGCGAATATAGGCTCTTTATTATTTATTTTCGCTTTCGAATTTCTTCATAAATTCAACGAGAGCTTCAACACCTTCAACCGGCATTGCATTGTAAATGCTTGCTCTCATACCACCAACTGAGCGGTGACCTTTAAGGTTAACAAAGCCTGCCTCTGTTGCTTCCTTGATAAATTTAGCATTTAATTCTTCATCATCTGTAACGAAAGGTACGTTCATAAGTGAACGGTCTTCCTTTACAACTGTGCCTCTGAACATTTCAGAAGAATCGAGGAAATCGTAAAGAATCTTAGCCTTCTTTTCGTTGATTTCCTTCATAGCCTTAAGTCCGCCGTTCTTTAAGAGATACTTAAATACGAGACCGCAAACATAAATGCCGTAGCAAGGTGGTGTGTTGTAAAGTGATTCATTATCAGCGTGAATCTGATAATCAAACATTGTAGGAGTAATATCCATTGCCTTACCAATTAAGTCTTCACGGATGATTACGATTGTAACACCTGCAGGACCAACGTTTTTCTGTGCGCCTGCGTAAATCATACCGAACTTTGAAACGTCAACAGGTTCTGAAAGAATACAAGATGACATATCTGTAACGATAGGTGCATCTACATCAGGAATTTCGTGGTAAACTGTACCGTAAATTGTGTTGTTGTATGTAATGTGAACGTAGTCCGCATCCTTGTCAAACATTGACTTGTCAAGCTTTGGAATATAGTTGAAGATTTTATCTTCTGATGAAGCAACCTTATTAGGTTCACCATATTTTTTAGCTTCACTGAATGCTTTCTTGGACCACTGACCGGTAATAACATAGTCAGCTTTACCGTTCTTAGTCATAAGATTAAGAGGAATCATGGCAAACTGACTGGATGCGCCACCCTGAAGGAAAAGAACCTTGTAGTTATCAGGTATTTCCATTAACTTTCTTAAATCGTTTTCAGCATCTTTAATGATTTTGTCATAAACTTTAGATCGGTGACTCATCTCCATTACGCTCTGACCGCTGCCTTCGTAGTCAAGCATCTGTTCTGCCGCTGTCTTAAGTACTTCTTCAGGTAACATAGACGGGCCTGCCGAGAAGTTATAAACTCTTGCCATTTTAATACATTCCTTTCTCAAATTTGTGAATTTTAAACATTTCGTTAATAAATAATAACAATTACCTGTTATTATACAACATTTTCGTCAGATAGTCAAATGTTTTCAGCAAAAAATTTACTATATTATACTATTTTTTTATTCGGCTTTACTTTTCTGCGGATTTGTGGTATTATATACTATGTATATTTATATATTCAGCACAAAAGAAGGTAATATTTTTGAAATATCTTGACGGGATAAATTCCCCACACGATCTGAAAAAACTGAATATAGATGAATTAAAGCTTCTTTGCGGAGAAATAAGGGAAACTCTGGTTAAGACTGTTGCGGAAAACGGAGGGCATCTTGCTTCGAATTTAGGGGTTGTTGAGCTTACGGCGGCGTTACTTACGGTTTTTGATTTACCTGAGGACAAAATAATTTACGATGTAGGTCATCAGAGCTATGTGCACAAGCTTTTAACCGGCAGAAGAGAGCAAATTTCCACACTCAGACAGTACGGTGGAATTTCAGGCTTCCCCAAAACAGGCGAAAGTGAGTACGACTTTTTTAATACAGGTCATTCGTCAACTGCCGTTTCGGTGGCGCTGGCTATCGCAGAGGCAAACAAGCTCGATAAAAAGGATGCTTATTCGATAGCTGTTGTTGGTGATGCGTCTTTCAGTAACGGACTTACTATGGAAGGACTTAATAACGCAGGACGTTCTGATGCCAATATGCTTGTCATTTTAAACGATAACGAAATGTCTATCGGTAAAAATGTAGGTAATTTTCATAAATATCTTACCGATCTTCGCACAAAGCCAAGGTATACCGATTTTAAAAAGAACGTGAAGGAAACCCTTTCGGGAAGTGCGGCAGGTAAGAGAATCAGTAAAATTCTGCACAGTACAAAATCACAGCTTAAGCATCTGCTTCTTAAAAATACGATTTTTGAGGATCTGGGCTTTACTTATACAGGCCCTGTGGACGGGCATAATTTAGAGGCGCTTATAACAGTTTTAAAAAGGGTAAAGAATTTAAGACAGCCTGTTTTATTACACGTGGTAACAGTAAAAGGAAAGGGCTATGAATTTGCTGAAAAAATGCCTGATGTTTATCATGGTATTTCACCCTTTGACTATAAGAATCCTGTTGAAATCAAAGAAAATTGCAGTACTTATTCGAATTTGTTCGGAAATAAGCTAAGGCTTATTGCTTCGGAAAACGAGCAGGTTGTGGCAATTTGTGCCGCTATGGCAGAGGGAACGGGACTTAAAAAATTTGCTGAAGAATTCCCATCAAGATTTTTTGATGTAGGTATCAGCGAAGGACATGCCGTAACCTTTGCGTCGGGGCTTGCGTCGATGGGGAAAATACCTGTGGTTGCAATATATTCAACCTTTATGCAAAGAGCTTACGACAATATTGTTCACGATGCGGCAATAGGAAATTATCACGTTGTTTTCTGTCTTGACAGAGCAGGAATAACCGGTGCAGACGGTGAAACACATCACGGAATTTTTGATTTGAGCTTCTGCTCACATATCCCGAATGTGAAAATTTTTATGCCGTATACAGCATATGAGCTTGAGGAAGCAATGGATACGGCAATTAATAAAGAAAGCTGTCCCTGCGTTATAAGATATCCTAAAGGAAATGCCCCGGACGGCAATACAGGTGATATTTACGATTTAAAGCAGGTAGCTTGCGGCAGCAAGGCAACTGTCGTTGCTATGGCGTCAACAGTTAATGAGGTGTTGGGAGCAAAAATAGATGCAGATGTGTTTTATATAACCAGCATTCCCTTTAATGCGGACAGCCTTAAAGAATCTCTTGAAAAAACAAAATTACTTATAACAGTTGAGGACTCAATTGTTGCAGGAGGTATGGGTGAGGCGGTAAGCCGTAAATTAAATGAAGAAGGAATTTATGTAAAAACCTTCCACGAGGGATTGAAAAATTTTGTGCCTCACGGAAAGATAAGCGAGCTTTTAAGTAAAGAGGGGCTCGACAGTGAGGGACTGAAAGAAAAATATTCTTACCTAAGAAAGGACAGGTAGTTTGAAACAGCGACTTGATGTATACCTTTTCGAAAACGGCTTTGCAGAAAGCCGTGAAAAGGCAAAAGCAATAATAATGAGCGGTAACGTTTATATAAATAATCAGAAAGCCGACAAGGCAGGAGATAACGTAAATGATGGCGATGAGGTTGAGGTAAGAGGCAAAACCAACCCCTTCGTTTCCCGCGGAGGTCTTAAGCTTGACAAGGCGATAAATGTTTTCGGCGTTGCTCTTGAAAATAAGGTTTGTGTTGATATAGGCGCGTCGACGGGTGGCTTTACCGACTGTATGCTCCAGAACGGTGCAAAAAAGGTTTTCTGTATTGATGTAGGCTACGGTCAGCTTGCCTGGAAGCTTCGCACAGACCCAAGGGTTGTTAATATGGAAAGAACAAATATCCGATATGTTACAGGCGAGCAGATAGGCGAAAAGCTTGATTTTGCTTCAATTGACGTATCTTTTATATCGTTAAAGCTTGTTTTACCTGTTGCAAAGGAGTTAACGGGTGAGAACGGTGAAATTCTTTGTCTTATAAAGCCACAGTTTGAGGCAGGCAGGGAAAAGGTTGGTAAAAAAGGCGTTGTAAGAGATATTAATGTTCACCTGGAGGTTGTGGAAACGGTGGTAGCCTTTGCTGAAAGCATAGGTCTTTATCCGAAAGCGCTCGACTATTCCCCCGTAAGAGGTCCTGAGGGTAATATCGAATATCTTCTCTGGCTTGGTAAGCATGAAGAGGAGAAGACGGAAATAAATATTAAGGAAGTAATAGATTCCAGCCATAAAGTGCTGTAGGAGTGATTTTTATTGAAAAAAATTGCAATAATAACAAATCCTGAAAGAGACAGGGATTTTGTTCATACCAGAAATATTGTGCAGGTTCTGCACAGTAAGGGTGCAGAGGTTTATACCAATACCGACGGAATAGAAAATGCCGTTTATGTTGAAGATATCACAGCTCTTGTAAGTCGTGCAGATGCAGCGGTGGTTCTTGGCGGTGACGGTACGGTGATAAGTGTAGGAAAAATCTGTGCAAAATACAAAGTACCTGTTCTTGGCTTCAATCTGGGCAGAGTTGGTTTTCTGGTTGAGCTTGAAAAGGAAGAAATTGAATACATAGCAAGAATTCTTACAGAGGATTATAAAATCGAAAGCAGAATTATGCTTTACGCAGAGGTTATAAGAAACGGACAGAAGGTTTTCTCATCAGAGGCACTTAACGATGTTGTAATTTCCAAGGGCGGAGTTATGAAGATGGTTCACCTTAACCTTGAAATTGACGGTCTTAATGTTAACGAATACTATGCCGACGGAATTATTCTTTCCACGCCTACCGGGTCAACAGCGTATTCCTTATCTGCAGGCGGACCTGTGGTTCTTCCTGAGCTTGACTGTGTGGTTGTAAACCCTGTATGTGCTCATACGGTAACATCAAGACCTATGGTAATTTCGGCAGAGAGCAAGGTAAAGGTAAAGGTTGATATGTACCATAATGAGGATGTTGTTTTAAGCCTTGACGGGGCGGAAAGCTTTGAGCTTTGCGACAAGGATGAGGTTTGCGTTATCCGTTCTGAAAATACGGTAAACCTTATAAGATTCGAAAATAAGAGTTATTTTGATGTACTCAGAACAAAATTGTCTGAAAGGAATTAAAAAAATATGAGTAAGAAATTACGCCATAAAAAAATTCTTGAAATAATAGAACAGATGAGTATTCAGACTCAGGGGCAGCTTACCGACTGCCTTATTGATGCAGGCTTTGATGTTACTCAGGCGACGGTTTCACGTGATATAAAGGAGCTGAGACTGGTTAAAATTGCCGGCAAGGGTGAAGAATATAAATATGCTCTTCCGGGAAGAGAAAACGATGCGGACAGAAGCAAGCGTTATATAGCACTTTTGTCACACAGTCTTATAAATGTTCAATGCGCAGGAAATCTTGTTGTTTTAAAATCAATTCCGGGTTCAGCTTCAGGCTGTGCCATTGCGGTTGAAATTCTTGATTTTAAAGAAATTGTGGGAATACTTGCAGGTGACGATACTGTATTTTTAGCAGTTACAACACCAAAGGCGGCAGAAGAAATTGCAGAGAAAATCGGAGAGGTAACAGAATAGAATGCTTAGTCGGTTGCATATAGAAAACATAGCCATAATGGATAATACTGATATTGAGTTTGACAAGGGCTTTTTAGTGCTTACCGGTGAAACGGGAGCGGGTAAGTCTATAATTATAGACTCAATTAATCTGCTTACGGGTGAAAGAAGCTCCCGTGAGCTTGTGCGTTATGGCGAGAATAAGGCGTTTGTTGAAGGAAGTGTCTTTACAAGCGACCCGAAAATTTATGAAATCCTTGAAGAAAACGGCATACCCTATTATGAGGGTGAGGAAATAGTTTTCAGCAGGGAAATAAATGCTGACGGAAGAACCGGCGTAAGAATTAACAACAAATCGGCTACAACAGGACTACTCAGGAGCATATGCTCACGTATCATAAATATTCACGGACAAAACGACAATCAGGCAATACTCAGCACCGATTTTCACGGTGACTGTGTTGACGGCTTCGGGAAAACACAGGAGCTTAAAAAAGAATACAGCTCTGTTTATACAGAGTACAAAAGCACCTTAAAGCTTTTGGACGAGGCAGACACCGATGAAAGTCTTATGCTGCAGAAAAAGGATATGCTGTCCTTTAAAATAGAAGAAATAACAAATGCTGACCTTAAAGAGGGCGAAGATGAAGAATTAACGGAGCTTCGGAATAAGTTTTTAAATATGGAAAAGGTTATGGAAAATTCCTACAGGGCAAAGGAAGCTCTTTGCGGCTCCGACAGCTTTGACGGAGCAAAATCCCTGACCGATACTGCCCTTGATGCTCTTACAAGACTTTCCGAATTTTCAGAGCAGGCAAAGTCACTGCTTCCCGGGCTGGAAGAGGTAAAGGATAAGCTGTGGGATATTTCTGAAACCGTTATTGATATGGTTTCTTCCTTTGACGGTGAGGAAATAGATATAAATTATGTTGAATCAAGACTTGATTTAATTAACAGATTAAAAAGAAAATATGTCCCCACTATTGAGGGGATAAATGAGGTTTTAAGGCAGTCTCAGGCAGAGCTGGAATTGCTTGAAAATTCAGATAAAAACAAAGAAGAGTTACAGAAAAAGGCAGAAGAGCTTTATAAAAGACTGCTAAAGTCAGGAAAAGAGCTTTCCGAAAAAAGAAGGAAAAGTGCCGCACTTATTGAAAAAGAAGTAAAGGCTCAGCTTGCAGACCTTGAAATGGGCGGTGTTGAGTTTAAAATTGACTTTCAGGATATCGAGCCTACCTCGAAAGGTATTGATAAAATAGAGTTTCTTATTTCCACGAACAAGGGTCAGGGGTTAAAGCCTCTTAACAAAATAGCTTCAGGCGGTGAGCTTTCAAGAATTATTCTTGCCCTTAAGGTTATACTTGCGGAAACGGATAGTGTAGGAACTATGATTTTTGATGAGGTTGACACGGGTGTAAGTGGAAGTGCCGCTCAGAGAATTGCGGAAAAATTAAAGCTACTTTCGCAAAACAGACAGGTTTTTGCAATAACCCATCTTCCTCAGATGGCGGCTTTTGCCGATACTCAGTATCTTGTTTCAAAGGCTGTTAAGGGTGATAAAACCGTTTCCGATGTGCAGAAGCTTGATTTTGAGGGCAGAAAAAAGGAAATTGCCAGAATAATAAGCGGTAGCAGGGTTACCGAAAGTGCTTTATCTGCGGCAGAGGAATTACTTATGGCAGGAGAGGAATATGGAAAAGGTATACGGAACAGTTAAAAAGGTAAAAAACGACAGAGCCTTTGTGTCCATAAAGCGTGACAGTATGTGTGGTGACAGCTGTGCATCCTGCAATCTTTGTGCAATGAAGGATACTGTTTTGAATGTAAAAAATACCAAAGGTGCCAAAGCCGGCGACAGGGTATGGGTGGAAATGGAGACGGGCGGCTTGCTTGCAGCGTTTTTAGTCTACGGTGCCCCTGTTATAATAATTCTGCTTGGAATTATAATAGCTTCAATGTGTAAATTGCAGGGAGGACTTACGGCAATTGTTATAATTGCGGCGGTTTTAGTGTGGTATATGGCGGTGAAAATTGCCGAAAAGGCAGGACTTATGAAAGGAAAATACGGAGCTGAAATAACAGCAATTGACAGTGTGGAAGGTGATTTAAATTGATGCTTTGTTCAAAGTGTAAAAAGAATATGGCAGTAGTGTTTGTCAAAAGAATGGAAGGCGGAAAAACCTTTGACGAGGGCTACTGTATGAAATGTGCAAATGAGTTGGGTATTGCACCTCTTAACGATATGATGAGTAAAATGGGAATTACTCCCGACGATCTGGAAAATATGGAAAGCCAGATTACCGAAATGATGGAAAACGGCGAGTTGGATATGGATTCACCTATGGGTGTTATGAATATGTTTTCCGCTCCCAATGATGAGCCAACAAGTGACGGACTTCCAAAGGCAAAAAAGGGTAAGGACGGAAAGCCAAATAAACAGAGTACTTTAGAAACATTTGGTACGAATCTTAATAAAAAGGCTAAAAATAATCAGATTGACAGAATTATCGGCAGAGAAAAGGAACTCAGCCGTGTAATTCAGATACTTAACAGACGTGCAAAAAACAACCCCGCCTTAATAGGTGAGCCGGGTGTAGGTAAAACTGCCGTTGCGGAAGCGCTGGCTTTAAAAATTGTTGAGGGGGCAGTTCCGTCAAAGCTTCTTGACAGAGAGGTTTATTTAATTGACTTTGCGGCAATGGTTGCAGGAACACAGTTCCGCGGTCAGTTTGAAGCAAGAGTTAAAAACTTAATCGAGGAAGTTAAAAAGAGAGGCAACGTAATTTTAGTTATAGATGAAATTCATAATATTGTGGGAAGCTCCTCAAATAATGAGGGTGCACTTTCTGCGGCTAATATTATGAAGCCGTCGCTGGCAAGAGGTGACATTCAGGTAATAGGTGCAACAACCCTTTCCGAATACAGAAAGTACATTGAAAAGGATGCGGCATTAGAGAGAAGATTTCAGCCTGTAATTATTGAAGAGCCCTCCCGTGAGGAAGCAATTGAAATAATTAAGGGTATAAAAGACTATTACGAGGACCACCATAAAATCATTTTAAATGATGATATTATAAAGCAGGCGGTTATTTTATCAGAAAGATTTATTCAGGGCAGATTCCTGCCTGATAAAGCAATCGACGTAATTGACGAAGCAGGCTCATCGGCAAACCTTGAAAACGAGGTTTTAACACAGCTTACTATTCTCGAAAATAAGCTTAAAGAGGTTAAAAAGCAAAGAGAAGAGCTTGATAACGCAAAGGACGAAAATACAGATTACGAAAAGCTTGCAGAGTTAAAGAGCAAGGAATGTAAGTACGAGCAGGAAATTGCCGCATTAAAGCCGCAGTTCAAGCCTACCGTAATTACTGCCGAGGATATTTCGTCTGTTATTGAAATGTGGACAAATATTCCCGTTAAAAAGCTTACAAATAATGAATCCAACAAATTGATGACATTGGAAGCTGACATCAAAAAGGAAATTATCGGTCAGGATGAGGCTGTAGAAAAGGTTGCAAAGGCAATAAGAAGAAAAAGAGCGGGCATTGAACTTCGCAAAAAACCTGCATCGTTTATTTTCGTAGGTCCTACAGGTATCGGTAAAACAGAGCTTGTAAAGGTTCTTGCAAAGGAACTTTTCGGTTCACGTGACGATTTAATAAGACTTGATATGACGGAGTATCAGGAACAGCATTCCGTTTCAAAATTGATAGGCTCACCTCCGGGCTACGTTGGCTACGATGATGCAGGTCAGCTTACCGAAAAGGTAAGAAGAAAGCCTTACAGCGTTGTTCTTTTCGATGAAATTGAAAAGGCTCACGACGGTGTTTACAATATTCTGCTTCAGATTTTAGACGAGGGCAGACTTACCGATTCTCAGGGCAGAACAGTTAATTTTGAAAATACCGTTATTATTCTTACATCAAATGCAGGTATCGGCTTTGGTAACGATATGTTAGGCTTTACCCAGAGCGAAAAAAGTGATAAGGAAAATGCCAATAAGAAGCTGCAGAAGATATTTAAGCCTGAGCTTCTTAACAGAATTGACGAAATTGTTGTATTCAATAAATTAAATAAGGAAGACTTTAAGAAAATCAGCCGTCTTGCGGTTGGGGAAATTCAGGAAGCACTTCTTGAAAAGGGTATTACACTTATCGTTGATGATGAGGCACTTGACTTCCTTGCAGAGCGTGGCTACAGCGAAAAGTACGGTGCAAGAGAGCTTCGCCGTACGGTTCAGAAATTACTTGGCGATAAGGTGGCAGAAGCCGTTGTTTCGGGTCTGGCTGACTTTGGTTCAATCATAAATGCTTCGGCAGAAGATAACGATATTATTTTGGATATAAAATAAAACAAAGGGAATGTAAAAAAACTTCATAACCGCAAAAAGGCCTAAATAGTAATATATATAACATGATATGTTTGTCAAAATAAACAAAAAATATATACTTAAGGGAAAATATCGTTTTTGAACGATATTTTTTCTATTAAATGAGCCTTTTTGCTCGAACGAACTTCGCCAAACTCGGCGTATCCGTATACGCCTTCGGGTACCTGTAAATGCCATTTAGCAGGCATTTACAGCTCAGTTCGTCCTTTCTGAAGCATTTTTCCTATTCCCTAAACAAGGGTCTGTAAAAAATCATTGATTTTTTACAGACCCTTTTATATAGTTGGGAATACGTGTTTATTTATTGGTTTCTTTATCTCTTCTTTTTATGTAGGTGACGGGGGAGAAGCCGGTTGTTTTTTTGAACACCTTTGAAAAATACAATGGGTCGGAAAAGCCGCAGGCGGAAGAAATTTCCGAAACGGAGGTTACGCTGTCCTCGATTAAGCTGCAGGCGTGCTGAACACGAAGATTGTTGATATATCCCGAAAAGGTCATATTCATATTTTTTGAAAAGAGCTTTGATAAATATTTCGGGGTATATGAAAAAATGTCCGAAATTTTTTTAAGGGAAATATCAGGGTCGGTATAGTGGCTGTCAATATAATAAACAATAAGGTCGAAGTTGCTTTCACTTTCCGATTTGATTTCAATATGGTCCTCCCGACTGCTTAAAAAGGAAAGGGTATACAAAAGTACCCCTTCTGTTAAAAGGTTTGAATTTGCACGGGTAATTCTTCTTATTGAGTTCATCCAGAAATCGATTAAATATTCAAAATTGTAGTAAACGGGATTTTCTGCTGAAATTTCAAGCTCGGAAAAAATGCCCTGAATGCTTTCTCCCATAAAGCTTATGTAAATATACATAAAATCCTCACTTGCTTCAATTTCGTGAAAATGCTGTGGAAAGCTGAAAAACAAAGAGCCTTTGCAAAGTGCAAATTCCTTGTTATTAATTTTTAAAGTGCCCTCACCGCTTATTACGAGAAATAAATGATTTACGGGATAATAAAAGGGTTGCTTTAATTTGTGAAATTTACTTTCAAGAACAAAATTTATGGTTTTTATGTTGCCTGTATAATTCTTAACCGGCATAAATTTGCAGATGCTTTCCATATCCTTCATTTCTGTTCACCTCGGTATTATTATGAATTAATATTTTTGAAATGTCAATAGAATATGGATATTTTCCTTATTGAAGGCGAAAAAATCCATTCACAAAAGTAAAAACGAATGGTATTCTAATGTCAAGACAGGAGTGAGCTTATGGATAATAAAATTGTAAAATTAGGTGTTATAGGTCTTGGCAGAGGACTTCACATTGTTCGTGAGGTTGCCTGTGACCGTGATGTTAAAATCACAGCTATCTGTGACCGTAATACCGAGCTTATGGAAGAAGCTAAATACTATCTTGAAAATCAAAAGGGCGTAACAGGCTTTGAGTGCTTTGACAATTTTGACGACTTTTTAAAGGCTGATACAGATGCTGTTGTTATCGCAACAGATGCTATTTACCACGTGCCCTTTGTTATAAAAGCACTTGATGCAGGTAAGCACGTGTTAAGCGAAATCCCTGCAGTAAATTCACTTGAAGAAGCGAAAATGCTTAAAAAAGCAGTTATGTCACACCCAAATCTTAAATATATGGCAGGCGAAAATGACTGTTACCTTGGCTTTATTCAGGCTTGGAAAAAGATGTACGAGGAAGGAAAATTCGGCGAAACGGTTTATGCGGAGGCAGAATATTTCCATTCAACCAAGGACTACAAAAGCTTTAAAAAGGAAGACTACAAAAAAGACCACTGGCGTACATTTAACCCTGCAATCAAATATTTAACTCACGACCTTGGCCCTCTTCTTCAGGTTATGAACGATAAGGTTGTTTCCGTTAACTGTCTTGAACCTGATGTTGTGTATAATCCTTACAAGGAAAAGGGTTCGGAAAACGCAGTTGCTCTCTTTAAAACAGCAAAGGGTGCGGTTATAAGAATATTAATCTGCTTTGGTGCATGCGTTGGTGCAACGCATAACTACAGACTTTACGGAACAAGAGGAAGTATTGTTTTTGACCAGTGTACACCTCGCCCCGAGGCACATTGCTTTGCACATTTTTCAGATATAAAGAGTAACGAAATGATTGAAATTCCCATTACCTGCTCCTGCTTCGGTGACGGTAAGGGTGAAGGTCATTTAGGCATCGACAGAAAGATGATGAGAGATTTTATCGAATGCATAAAGAACGATACACCATCGCCAATTGACGTTGACCTTGCAATAAGAATGTCACTTCCCGGAATTTATGCTCACGAATCTGCCCTTCAGAACGGTGCACCCGTAGCAATTCCCGATGTTGACGATATGGATTGGGATGTATAATTTAAAAGTGCTGTAAAAAATCATTGATTTTTTACAGCACTTTTCAGATTCCATCTTTGGTAATATAAAGTATTGACATATATAGCTTTTTTTAGTATAATACAAAAGAAGTAAATTTAAAAAGGAGAAAAAGAATGAAAAAGATACTTGCTTTAATATTAGCAATGGCAATGATGCTTTCATTAGTTGCTTGCTCAAACAGCGGAAAAAAGGAAGAAACCTCTGCTGATACCGAGGTTGAAACTACAGTTGAAGGCAACGAGGAAGAAACAGTAAAGGAAGAAACAGAAGACAAGAAAACAGAAGATAAAAAAGAAGAAGACAAGAAAACAGAGGATAAGAAGGATAACAAGGACGATAAAAAGCCTGCAGACAAGCCTGTGGATAAGCCTGCAGACAAACCTGCAGACAAACCTGTGGATAAGCCTGCAGACAAACCTGAAGAAAAGCCCGTTGAAAAACCTGCTGATACAACACCAAAAACAGCAGGAAATCAGCTTTTAGCTGATTTTAAATCAAAAGCAGGCTCATATTCAAATGCACTTTCATTAGCAGAAGCAATTTCACAGAACAGTATAATTCCTTTTATGGCTGGTGCGATGGCTGTTGAACCCGGTTACCTTTCAGGTTTTGACGCAGAAATCACAGGCTTTAAGGAAGCTGCGGCATTTATGCCTATGATAGGCTCTATTCCTTTTATAGGATATGTGTTTATCTTAGAGGACGGTGCTGACGTATCTTCATTTATTTCAAATCTTAAGGCAAACGCAAACCTGCGCTGGAACATTTGTGTTGAAGCGGAAGAAATGGTTACAGGAAGCGTTGGCAACAAAGTATTCTTTGTAATGTCAAACAAAAGCTTTGAGGAATAATTAATTATCTCGAAAATTGCGGACGAAATTGTTGTTTCGTCCGTTTTTTACGGAGGAAAGGAGTAGTTTATGCTTTTTTCAAGTATTACATTTTTATATTATTTTCTTCCCTGCGTGATACTTTTGTATTTTGCAGCTCCTAAGGCTCTTAAAAATACGGTGCTGCTTTTATTCAGTCTGGTTTTTTATGCCTGGGGAGAACCAAGGTATGTATTTTTGATGATTGCTACCGTTCTGGTGTGCTATGTTCTGGGGATACTTGTTGAAAAAACAAGAGGCAGATTTTTATCAAAGGTGTTTTTATGTCTTGCACTGTTGTTTTGTCTCGGAGCACTTGGGTATTTCAAGTATGCGGATTTCTTTATAGCAAATTTCAACAAGGTGACAGGTCTTGGTGTACCCTTGCTAAAAATAGCTCTGCCTATCGGTATAAGCTTTTACACCTTCCAGATATTAAGCTATGTTATAGATGTGTACAGAGGTGACGTTAAGGCTCAGAAAAACCCTCTTACCCTTGCGACCTATGTAGCTTTGTTCCCACAGCTTATAGCAGGACCTATAGTTCGCTACTGCGATGTGGAAAAACAGCTTACAGACCGCAGTCACAGTATAGATAAAGTATCGGTTGGAATAAGACGTTTTATTATGGGTTTATCAAAAAAGATACTTCTTGCCAATACGTTGGGTGAGTTGTGTGTGGCATTTAATGCATCTGACGAAAAGAGTGTAATGTTTTACTGGCTTTTCGTTATAGCATATATGCTTCAGATTTATTTTGATTTTTCAGGATATTCCGATATGGCGATAGGTCTGGGAAAAATATTCGGATTTGATTTTCTGGAAAATTTCAATTATCCGTTTATTTCAAGAAGTGCTTCGGAGTTCTGGAGAAGATGGCATATGTCTCTCGGAAGCTGGTTTCGTGACTACGTGTATATCCCTATGGGGGGAAACCGTGTTAATAAGCTCAGATTTTTCATCAATATATTTACCGTATGGTTTCTGACGGGCTTCTGGCACGGAGCAGAATGGAATTTTATTGTATGGGGACTTTACTTTGCGGTATTTTTACTTGTTGAAAAGTTCTTTCTTGTTAAAAAGCTTGAAAAATCAAGGGTGCTTAGCCGTATTTATACGTTACTGATTGTTGCGGTAAGCTTTGCAATTTTCAGCGGTAATTCTTTAACGGAGGCTCTTACGAATGCAGGCGGTCTCTTTGGTGTAGGCACAGATTTTTCGGTTACGGCTGACTTTTTATACAATTTAAGAAGCTACGGTGTGGTTGTTCTTATTGCAATAATTGCATCAACCCCTCTGCCGAAGCTTATCAAAGAAAAGCTTGAGGGAAATAATGTGTTTAAGACAGTATGGGGTATAATTGAAATTCCGCTGTTACTTGGTCTTTTGATTTTATCAACAGCATATCTTGCAGACGGAGCTTTTAATCCGTTCCTGTATTTCAGATTTTAGGAAGGAGTGATTTGTTTGAAAATTAAAAATATTATAACAATTGTTGTTTTTGCGGTATTTATTTTCGGAATGTCAGTTCTTTGTGTAGCAAAGCCGGCAGATGAGTTTTCTCTCAGCGAACGCCGTCAGCTTGCATCGTTTCCAAAGCTTAGTGTCGATACGGTAAAAAGCGGAGAGTTTATGAGCGGGTTTGAAACCTATACTGCAGAAAGATTCCCTATGCGTGATACCTTCCGTGGATACAAGGCGTGGTTTTCTGCCAATGTTTTCCGTAAGCTTGACAATAATGGCATTTTTGTTGCAGACGGTCATATTTCAAAAATCGATTCCGATATGAACGAGGAAATGATGGATTATGCCGCACAGCGCTTTTTGAATATCAACAACAAATATTTAAAGAATAAGAATATAAAGCTGTTTTTTGCACCTGTTCCTGATAAGAATTTTATTCTTGCTCCGAAGAATGGGTACCCCTCTCTTGATTATAAAGCTTTTATCGATAAAATGCGTCAGAAAACAGACTATATGCAGTTTATAGACATAACAGGCTTACTTGATGCAGAGGATTATTACACAACGGATACCCATTGGCGTCAGGAAAAAATTACGGATATTGCAGAAAAGCTGGGTGCTGAAATGGGTGTTGATGTAAGTGCCGGATACGTTGAAAACACTCTTGAAAATCCGTTTTACGGAGTATATACAGGACAGCTTGCAATTCCGTTTAAAGCGGATACAATCAAGTATCTTACGAACGATACCTTAAACAACTGCACTGTAACATATTATGATATGGGAAAGCCTGTAACCGGTGAAATGTACAATATGGAAAAGGCTATGGGAAAAGACCCGTACGAAATGTTCCTTTCGGGAACAATGCCTCTTATTACTATAGAAAATCCGGATGCAAAAACTGACAAGGAGTTGTACCTTTTCCGTGATTCCTTCGGTTCAAGCATTGCTCCGTTGTTTGCAGAGGGCTACAAAAAAATTACCGTAATTGATATCCGTTACGTTCAGAGCGACTTTTTAGGCGCACTTGTGGAATTCAAGGAAAACTCGGATGCACTCTTTTTATACAGCACAACTCTTTTAAATAACAGTATGGCAATGAGATAAATTATTTGCAGGGCGGATTGATTTCAATCCGCCCTGTTTTTGTAGACAAAACAGGATTATTGTGATAAAATATTTTACAAAAAAGGAAGAGTGGGTGAAGGATGAAGACCGTTTTAAAGTATTTAAAGCCATATTACGGCAAAATGGGCGTAGGGTTCATTATAAAGACCGTCGGTACACTTGCCGAGCTTATGCTGCCGTATATTTTAAGCCATATACTGGGAACTGTACTTGGAAGCAGTATAACAGACATAGTGTTCTGGGGAGCAGTTATGATAGCTTGCTCCATTATTGCCTGCACCCTTAATGTTTCGGCAAACAGAATGGCAGCGAAGGTATCAAGAAATTTTGCCGAGGCTATGCGAAAGGATTTGTTTTCAAAAACCTTACATCTTTCTGCCCGTCAGACTGATAAATTTACAATTCCGTCTCTTGAATCAAGAATAACGACAGATACATATAACGTACACGGTTTTATAAATATGATTCAGAGAATGGGTGTCCGTGCACCTATTATGCTTGCAGGCGGAATAGGTATTACATTGTTTATGGACTGGCGTTTGTCGCTGGTTATGATTGCAATACTTCCGTTTATTTTCGGGACTGTTTATTTTATAAGAAAAAAGGGCGTTCCGCTTTACACAAAGGTTCAGAAATCGGTAGATGCTATGATACGTGTAGTACGTGAGGATGCACAGGGAATAAGAGTTATAAAGGCGTTATCCAAAACCGATTACGAGCATAAGCGTTTTGAAGGTGTTAACAACAGTCTTGTTAAGGATGAAACCAAGGCAGGAATTGTAATGGGAAGTGTTCATCCGGTTATGACTGTTTTTATGAACGGAGGAAGTGTAGCGGTTGTAGCACTTGGTGCTGTTTTGGTGTCGAGAAATGTATCAAGACCCGAAACGGTTATTGCGTTTATGCAGTATTTTACACAGATTTCAATGGCAATGATGGCTGTAACAAGAATGTTTGTAATGTACACAAAGTGTGCCGCTTCCGCAAACAGAATAAGCGAGGTTTTGAATTCGGAGGAGGATATTACAATCGAAAGCAAAACTGAATTTCCTGACAGAAATACAGATTCGCATATTGTTTTTGAAAATGTCAGCTTTTCCTACAACGGAAAACGCAATAATCTTGAAAATATAAGCTTTGAACTGAAAAAGGGTCAGTCTCTTGGTATAATCGGAGCAACAGGCTCAGGAAAAACAACTCTTGTCAAGCTTTTGCTTCGGTTTTACGATGCGGACAGCGGCAATATTTACATAGAAGGCGAAAACATCCGTACCATTGAAAAAGACCGATTTTATGAAAGGTTCGGAGTAAGTCAGCAACAGGATTTTCTGTATGCAGATACAATTGAAGAAAATATCCGTTTTGGCAGAAATATTTCCCCTGAGGATATAAAAACTGCGGCACAGATTGCCCAGGCGGACGGCTTTATAAGCGATTTTCCCGAAGGATACGGTCACATTCTTTCTCAGCACGGCACCAATATTTCGGGCGGACAGAAGCAAAGGGTGTTAATTTCGCGTGCCCTTGCCCAAAAGCCTGAAATACTGATTTTAGATGACAGCTCTTCGGCACTTGATTATAAAACCGATGCAAACTTAAGAAAAGCTTTAAAGGAAAAGCTTGAGGGTACAACTCTTGTAACAGTTGCTCAGAGAGTAAGTTCTGTTAAGGATTGTGACCTTATTTTAGTTCTTGATAACGGCAGAATTATAAGTAAAGGTAATCACGAATACCTGCTTAATAATTGTATTGAATATAAAGAAATAAGTGATTCACAGATGGGAGGTGCTTTCGTTGAATAACCAACAAAGACCGCCCCGCGGGAAAATAGACAGAAAAACTGCAAAGAGTATATTTTTCAGGCTGATGGGATATGTATTCAGATACTGGTATTTGTTTATTCCTGCGATTATTATTACGCTTTTGTCAAATCAGCTTGCCCTTTTGGGGCCTAAATATTCGGGCGACGCTATAGATGCAATTGCCGCATCGGGAGGCGTTAAATTTGACGAGGTATGGAAAAATGTTATAAGTATGCTTGTTTGCTATCTGGTATCGGTGATACTTTCATACTCACTTTCGGTGCTTATGATATTTATCAGTCAGAAAATAATAAAGACAATGCGACGTCAGCTTTTTGAAAGACTTACATCGCTTCCGGTAAGCTATTTCGACACGCACCCTACGGGTGATATAATAAGCCGTATTTCATACGATATTGACACAATAAACAGCTCTCTTTCCCACGACCTTGTGCAGATTATGACAAGCCTTTATACCGTGATAGGTTCACTTGCATTTATGTGGAGCATTTCAAAACCTCTGATACTTGTGTTTGCAGTAACGGTTCCCGTGTCTATTCTTTTTACACGTTACCGTGCTAAGAAAATACGTCCTATGTTCCACAAGCGTTCCAAAAAGCTCGGAGAGCTTAATGGCTATGCTGAGGAAATGCTTACAGGCTGTCGCAGTATTCAGGCATATAACCGACAGGAGGAAATCTCAGGCAGGTTTAACAAACGTAATACCGAATCTATGGATGCTTATTACGATGCTGATTATTATGGAAGCTCTATGGGGCCTGCTATGGGCTTTATAAATAATCTTTCCATTTCGCTTGTTATGATTCTTGGAGGAGTGCTTTATTCGCTTTCCTGTAACGGTGCTGTTCAGCAGGGAACGATATTTTTCATAACTCTCGGCGGAGTGGCACAGTTTGTACAGTATTCAAGAAAATTTGCAGGTCCTATAAACGAATTTGCCAATATTTTAAACGAATTGCAGTCGGCATTTTCAGCGGCAGAAAGAGTGTTCAGGATTATTGATGAAGAGCCTGAAACACCTGATTGTGAGAATTCTGTTGTTCTTGACAGAACAAAAGGCGAGGTTGAATTCAGGGATGTTGATTTCGGCTACGCTGAAGATAAAACGATACTTAAGGGAATTTCATTTACAGCACATCCGGGAAAAACAATAGCTATTGTAGGGCCTACAGGTGCAGGTAAAACTACAATAATAAACCTGCTTATGCGTTTTTACGATATAAACGACGGAAGCTTAACTGTTGACGGTACAGAGATAAGTGATATAACACGTAAATCCTTAAGAAAAGCATATACTATGGTTCTTCAGGATACCTGGCTTTTTGGAAGCAGTATTTATGAAAATATTGCGTACGGAAGAGAGGGAGCAACACTCGAAGAGGTAAAACAGGCGGCAAAGGCGGCAAGAATTGACAGCTTTATAGAAAGCCTTCCTGATGGGTACGATACAGTAATTACCGATGATGGGGTAAATATTTCCAAAGGACAACGTCAGCTTATAACAATTGCCCGGGCTATGATAAGCAACTCACAGATGCTTATTCTGGATGAAGCAACTTCAAACGTAGATTCACGTACTGAAATAAAAATCCAGGAGGCTATGGGTGAGCTGATGAAGGGAAAAACCTGCTTTGTTATCGCACACCGTCTCTCAACTATTCAGAATGCTGACTGTATTCTTGTAATTCAGGACGGCAGAATAACCGAAATGGGCAACCACAGTGAACTTATGGAAAAGAACGGCTTTTACAGTATGCTTTATAATTCACAGTTTAATTAAAAAAATACGGGTATTTTGCATCGGGTTCCTAAGGACAGTTGATAGGATACGAGCATTGCGAGGTAAGAAGATGAGGAAAACTCAGTAAAATGGGTTTTCCTCTTTCCTTTTTGGCAGTAAAAGTCAGTTTGATGATTTATGCCACACGATAGTTACTGAACTTAAAGAGAAATATCCGCATATAAAAAGAATCTATGTGCGAGCTGAAATTCCCTATATAGATGATAGTTATAGCAAATATCTGTTGGAAAGCTATGAGGATACTTATTATCCTGAAAAAATGATTGATGCAGGAAAAGCAGCTTATGTAGAGCGAAACTATGAAATGATAGATAATAGTAGGTATTGTATATGTTATTATGATGAAAATTACACTCCGCCAAGACGAAAAAACAGCAGGCGGGATTTATTTGATTACCAACCTAAAAGCGGAACAAGAATGGCTTTTGATTATGCTAACAAGAGAAATCTGATGATTTATAATGTATTTGAATAGAAACAACAATATTGGGAAAAATAATTTTAGGTTAATTTACGACGTAATCGTAAATTAACCTTGACGATTATGTGCGATTAGTATATAATATAATTGGATTAAAATATGAGAGGAGAATATCCATGGCATATATAAATCGTGACTTAGAGGAGAAAATCAAATCTGCTTCTAAAGAATATGCTTGTATTTTGATAACAGGTGCAAGGCAAGTTGGTAAATCCACAGTACTAAAGCAACTTATGGATGAAAATCGTGAAGAGGTTTTGTTGGATGACATAGAAGAAAGAAAATTAGCGTCAAAAGATCCGGCTCTTTTCTTACAAATGCATTCATTACCTATTCTAATAGATGAAGTTCAATATGCCCCTGAACTATTTTCTTATATAAAAATGGCAATAGACAAAGGTGCTGCTCCCGGTTCGTTTTGGCTTACGGGTTCTCAACCATTTAAGCTTATGGAACTTGCACAGGAATCTCTTGCCGGTAGAATTGCCATTATTCATATGCCATCACTTTCGCAACATGAAATCTATGGAAATGATGAAACTGAACCATTTTCTATCGATTTAGAGAAATTAAAGAAACGCAGCAAAATAAACAAGCCTGCGGATCTTAATGAAATATACAGACGTATATGGAGTGGCTCTCTGCCCGGACATATAAGCGGAAAATACACAGACAGAGATCTGTTTTATAGCAGTTATCTTCAAACTTATATAGAGAGAGATGTCAAGGAGATAGCTGACATTGATGACACGATGCTGTTTAGTGATTTTATTCGTTCGGCTGCTTGTAGAGCAGGTCAGATGCTTAATGTTTCAGATATTGCTCAAGATGTTGGTATTTCCAATGATACAGCAAAGCGTTGGCTAAAAATTCTTGAAAAATCTGACATCGTATTTTTCTTGCGCCCGTATTCAAACAATCTCCTTAAAAGAACAATAAAAACTCCTAAAATGTATTTCTTTGACACCGGACTTGTTGCATATCTTACAAGATATTCATCACCGGAGGTTTTAGCAAATGGTGCGATTAACGGTGCAATACTTGAAAACTATGTTGTGTCTGAGATTATCAAAACGTATCACAATAATGCAAAAGAATGTCTTATGTGGTATTACCGTGACACAAACAGCAATGAAATCGACCTTGTAATTGAAAGTGACGGTATGCTTCATCCTATTGAAATTAAGAGAACTGCTAGTCCCGGAACAGAACTTATAAGACCTTTTAAACTTTTAGATAAAGCATCTATTCCAAGAGGTAAAGGTGCAATTATTTGCATGAAAGAAACGCTTTCTGCCGTTGATAGTGATAATTATATTGTACCTATTTGGATGATTTAATTTACACATATATTTTATAGAGGAAGCAAAATCGAGGTGGCAACATGAACCCTGTTGACGCATATATCAAAAACGAATTCAAAACTGAAAGTGTGGAAGAAGCAACCGAAACAGCCTATTTGCTTTTACACGGCGAAAAAGAAGCTTATTCAGTTGGGAACAGATTTGAATTATCCGCTGAGGAAAGAGCAAAAACATATCCAAATTTTAGTAAAGGAGCGATACTGATAAATGTCAATGAAGAAGATAATATCAATGACAGAATTTCAAAAGCTTGAAAAAAACATCCGGGTGTTGATTGGAGAAAGGCTTATGATCCTATTCCTGATGATGAATGGGAGAAATGGGAAAATTTCGAAATTCCTGAATTTCTGAAAAAAACTTTACCGGTAAAAAGTAAAGTCAGAACAAAAAGCATAATGATTAATTTGTTGGAGGAATATGAAAATGGAGAAAGTATTGACGGAAAATCAGCGTATGTTAGCTGGGTATCTGGTAGCGGTTGGGTGCAGCAGAGCAACAGCAACAAGAATAATCTTCAACACGTGGGAGCCGGACCAAACAATCAAAATGTTAGAGTTTTGTCACGACAATCCCAACGCAACGGAAGCCCAGCTTTTAGAAATGTCATCGAAAATCTCTTCGAAGTCTTGTGACGGTGAGAAGAATGAAAACACATCCTTCGATTAAAATAAGCACTAAAGCATTTGTATATCATAAGAATGTTTTATGGGACAATTGCTGTGATACAGTATAGATGTAGCAGACGGGAGTGAGGTAGTATGCAAAGACAAACAGAATTTGAACCATACAGGGATGTTTTGATAGACTTGATGCTCTCGATAAAAAACGAAATACAAATAGGGGACAAAGATATAGTTTTGACAATATTACAACTAAATTCGGTGGAGAAAATAATGGAATTCAGCGATTGGGTCAAAACAAAAATGAAAGACGGGAAATTACAAGCTACTCCGGAAGAAGTTATGCATATGACAGCTCAGATTGGAGGATTATAGGCTCTGCCTGAAAAACGTAGGATTGCAACGCAGGGCGTTGCAATGCTTGTCGACCGCAAACGTCTGTTTGCAGTACCCGACTACGCACCACTCACCTGCAAAACAGTTCACCGAACTGTTTTACAACGGCTCGTGCCCCTTACGGGGTTCAAATCCTCTCACATATAAAAATAACCATAGCAAAAGCTGTATTTTTTGTGCGGAGGGATTGCAGCGCAGGGCGTTGCTCTGCTTGTCGACCGCTCCGCAATGCTCGCAGTACCCGACTGCGCACCACTCACCTGCAAAACAGTCCACCGGACTGTTTTACCACGGCTCGTGCCCCTTACGGGGTTCAAATCCTCTCACATATAAAAATAACCATAGCCAAAGCTGTAT
>JAGAJK010000023.1 GCA_017626145.1 Clostridia bacterium | reverse complement strand
CTAATAGAAAAAATATCGTACAAAAACGATATTTTTCCTTAAGTGTGTATTTATTTTGTCAATTTTGACAAACTTATCACATTGTAGATACTATTATTTAAGCCTTTTTGCGATTATGAACTTTTTTTACATTCCCTTTTTTATATACCTGTTTAATCAACAACTATTTCAAACAACACCCCACCTATTTCACGTACAAAGTAGGTCGGGAAAAGATAAGGAAGCGTTTTACCCGAAACATTGTAATTTGTAATATCCAGGGATTTGGCAATTATACTTGCCCTGTACTGATGAAAATCGTTTGTTACAATTGTAACGGTCTGACTTAAATTATTCTTCTTTATAACCTCCATTGAGAAAAGCAGATTCTCCCTTGTGGAGGTTGATTTGTTTTCAATATAAAGTCTGTCAGGGTCAATTCCTCTTGAAACAAGCTCATTATACATACATTCCGCCTCGCTTACAGGCTCATCATCACCCTGACCGCCCGAAAGGACGCATTTTACATTTTCGTGCTTTTCAAGATATTTGTACGCCGCATCAATTCTCTGACGAAGCATAAGGCTCGGTCCCCAGGGCTTAACCTGACACCCAAGAACCACCACAGTAGTGTTATCTGTCGGAGGAGTATTGTTGGCATAAAATATAATATTTCCCGTTACAAAAAGTACAAACCCAACCACAACGGCGACAGCTATACTCAAAAAGCTGAGAAATACTTTCCCGAAAGCTTTTTCCCACAGCTTTTTTAAAAATAAATGTGTTTTGTTCATAAAAATTCCGCAAAGCAGAATAATACCGCTTAAAGGAATACCAATCATATTTCCTGCATTAAACACACCTGAAAACAGTGCAGGAGCCAGAAACCACACTAAAAAGACCGCTCCCGTTATTATGCAGATTCGTCTGTATATTTTCATAATTTACCCTTTCGTACCGTAAATAAAATCAATAGCCTCCTGTGCATTGTCATTAAATACAAAGCCTTTGATACCGCACCTTTCACCGCCGTCCACGTTCTCTTTCAAATCGTCAATAAAAATACATTCTTCTGCATTTACCCCGAATTTTTCAAGAGCCGTTTCAAAAAACTCTCTAAAAGGTTTTCTTACACCTATCTGCGAGGAAAACACCATACCGTCAAAGTATTTTGCAATTTCGTGGTTTTCCATCTGGCTTGCATGAAGCAAATCAAGGTTCGAGGTAATAAAAAGTCTGTAGCCGTCTTGTTTCAGCTTTTTAAGCATATACAAGGTATCCTTTAGAAGAGGAAGCTTGTTTATATTATAATCCGCAATTAAAGGAATCGCTTGGTGAAATCTTTCTTCCAGTTCAAATTTTAAAAGCTTTTTATATTCTTCCCTTTCAAGAGAATTTTCATCAAGGCGGTTAAGATATTTTTCAACATTAAAAATAATTTTCTGAACCCTTATAATATCCTGTTCGTTCTTTATTCCGCTTTCTTCGATTATTCTTCTGCCTGCCCCATCTTCGGGATGCTCAACCAAAGTACGCCCAAAATCGAAAAGTATATTTTTAATCATAAATTACTCCTTTATGTAATTGACTAAATCCGTTATTGCATTTTTGTCTGAAAAATCGCCGTCTGCGTCACACAGCTCTACCAGAAGCTTTTCCATTTCACTTGGGTTTTCCTTGCCTGACATAATCTTCTTTAAAGTCTTTATTGCAGTTCTGTGAACAACAGAAAGCTCATCAAGCTTCATTTTCCCGAGAAAATTAAATACTTTTATGTTTTCGGGAACACCGTTTTTAAAGTTCTTTTTAATTACGTAGTCGTCGTAATAGCCACGGCAGTCAAGAGGCGTTATTCCTGTTGAAAAAACTGCAATTTTTTTACCGGCAAGCTTTTGTGCATTCTTTGTTATAAGATGAACTCCGTTTATAACCTCGCCGTACAAGCCACCGCCGTAAACTATATTGTCATATTCCGCAAGCTCACCTGCGGAAATATTTTTAGCTTCAACAGCAACGCAGCAAAGTGCCTCGGCAATCCACTCTGCATAATTTTTTGTTGAGCCGTATTTTGATTTATAAATAACTATTGTTTTCATAAGACACCTCATAAAATTAAGTATATTACATATATAACCGCCAAATGAAGCGGATAGTACACATAAAACAAATATTTTAAATTCATCCTTCCACGTTTGCCGTTATATAACATAATAAGTATCACCGCAAAAAGAGAATAAAGCTGTACTCCCCTTAAATCAATACTTATTAAAAGCAGCATAAGAGAAAACGCAATAATTTTACCCCAAAATCCCTTAAAATAATATACCGCCACAGGCAACATCACACCCCAAAACCCGTAATCTACCCAAAAATACGTAGTTTTAGGAAGAATTTTTGTTAAATAAAATATGCCGGTTACTATTCCGAAAGCAAGAATAAAGCTTGTAAAATTTTTCTTTTTTATAAAATAATCAATAGCATAAATCAAGCTTACCGAAAAAGAAAATGTTACAAAAATACACATATAAAGGCTTTTTTCAAAAACAAAGTAAATAATCTGCATAATAAGTGCCATAGATGCCATTGTTCCCAGATAACGTGCTTTGTTTTTGGTGTATCTACACCCCTCCGAAATCATAAAAGCAAATATGGGAAACGCAAGTCTTCCTGCAATCCTCATCCATACCGCAGACGGAAAAAACATTTCCCCTACGTGGTCAATAGTCATACAAACAAGAGCAATGATTTTTAACACATTGCCCGTAAATATTTTATTGTTGCTTAAGCTTGTAATCATACAGTTGCCTTTTCACCACTTCTGATTTGTGCAAGTCGCAAAACCTGTGGTCTGTTCTTTTGCAATTAATACTTATTATATCACTTCCAATAGAATGTGGCAAGGATTTTTCGCAAAAACAATCACGCCCTGCCTCTGAACATATGCCGTTCAAAATGCAAGGCGTGTTTGATTACCAATACCTAATAAAATCAGGCTCAAGATATCTCATAAGAGCTTCCATATAGAAATAATCTGTTAAAAGCATTTATTGTCTCCTATTCACTATTAATTGTTTAATCTATCATTATCAGATATACCGAATTAGCGGTTAATTTCAGTTCAATTTTATCTGATGCTGTACATTCTGCTATCGGTTTTATATTACCTTCTTCTCGAAGCTCTTTTATATCTGCATCTGTCAGTTCTGTAATCCCCTTTTTCTGATATAATCTGTATGGGTTGGTTGTGTTTTTATCTATGCAATACACCGTCATCTTTTTCCCGGTTATATCAGCGTCAAATGCGATTTCTTCATATATTTCGGGTAAATCCTCTTCAAAATATTCCGAGCTGTAGCTTAACAATACAGCATATTCATCTTTATCATTTTTGGTCGGAATCATATAAATATTTTCGTTATCATACTTTGCCTCAATCAAATTCTCATGCAGCTTTGAAGCCAGAACATATGCGTTATATATTGGCTTTGCGAAGAAATTAAGAGTAAAGAAGTTTCTGAATCCTGAAAAATCCGTTACCATTTCATGCTGACCCGAAAGGCAAATTAAAAGTTTTGATATATTCCATCCCTTTTCCAAAATTTTGTATATCAGTTTGACATAGTATGACGAATAGACTTCATTTTCTCTTGCAATAAAAGACGGACACTCCTCTATATTGAAAAATCCCTGTGCTGCCATACCCCATTCGTCAATTATGAGCTCCACGTCTTCAAAGCCGGTCTTTGCAATGACAGCGGCATAACGTTCCTGTGTTTCGAGCCAGCTGTTTACAGAAAATTTCTTGCCCTGGTTAAGGTTGCCGCTTGCGGTACCTGCATAATTGTGCAACGACAGAAAATCAAGTCTTACATTATTTTCTTTTATATAATTCAAAAACCCTTCCAAAAATCGAGCCGTCCGGCAAGAGCAGGACCGCCGATATGCATTTTGTCGGACGCTCTCACTATTCCGTTGACAAATGCGGTATAGAGCGAGGCATATTCACGCAATCGTGTGTATACATCTTCAAGCGGAATGTCCGACATGAAAAATCCGGGAATGTCAGCCTCATTAAAACATTGAATATGCCATTTCGATACGACGTCGATACCGTATCTGTCTATAATATGACGGGTATATTCAAAACAAATCTGCTCCCAGAGATTGTAATCATAGGGAACGGATGTGTTGATAAGCTTTCCCTTATATCTTGTTTTGTTTTTGCTCACACATGAAGTTGCATTTTTGTTTACTGCAATGCAATCGGGCATCATGCCATATGCCAAAAGCAAATCGTAGCCTTTTTCAATCAGATAGTCAAGTCTGAGGTCATTTAAACGAAAATCATAGGTCAGATTTCCGTTTTCGTCCATAAGAACAATATCTTCAAACATTGTATATATTCTTACGGTATGTATGGATTTATCTTCTGCCATACGGTCGAGTATTCTTTTGCCCCATGCATCCTCGACTGCATCTGTAGGGTGAAACAAGCAGTTGTTCCAAAAATTTTTTTGTTGTCGTTTAATTTTATTTTTAATTGTAATCATTTTCGTTTTCCTCCTTATTATACTCCGCCAAGTGTTAAAAATCCACCATCAACCGGCACTGTTATTCCGGTAACAAATCCCGAAGCATTATCATCAAGCAACCATTTAACACATCCCGTTAAATCGCAAGAGCGTCCGAACCTGCCCATGGGTGTATGATTGATAACGGCTTCGCCTCTTTGCGTCAATCCTTCTTCTACAGTTCCCAAATAGTTTTTGCTTCTCTCATTTACCATAAAGCCCGGTGCTATTGCATTAATACGGATATTTGCAGGTGCATAATATGCCGCAAAAGACTGAGTCAAATTTGATACCGCCGCCTTGCTCATTGCATATGCAAAGCAACGTGTGAGAGGACAGTAAGTGTTCATTGAAGCAAAGTTTATAATACTGCCGCCACCTTTTTTTATCATTTGCTTTGCAAATTCCATTGTCGGAATAACAGTTCCCATTGTATTGATATTCAAAACCCTTTCAAATGCATCTATATCAATATCATACAAGCCTTTTTGTCCTTCAGGCAAATCTCCTGACAATTCTCTTTCATCAAACTTTGTAATTGTAGGCATCGCCTTTATATTATTTCCGCCCGCTCCGTTTATGAGGTAATCACATAAGCCAAACTTATTTTCTGCCTCTTTTGCAAGATTAGCTATTGCTTGTTTATCTGTTACATCACAGGCATAAGCAAACCCTTCTCCTCTCTCTGATTTTATTTTATCAAGGACTGATTGAAGCTTTTCCATTGTTCTGCCTACCAAAACAACCTTTGCTCCGTTCTTTGCAAGCTGTATTGCAATCTCAGAACAAAGTGTACCTCCTGCCCCTGTTATTACTGCTATTTTATCTTTAAACATCTTCATTTCTCCTCCGCCTTTTTACAAAGCCGACTGCGTATCGTTAGGATCGCCGTTTATTGCAAGGTCATATTCTTCCGACCGGTCAAGACCACGGTATTGCGCCGCTCTTTCATCATTTTCTATAAATTCCATCAGGTTATCAATAACCCACTGATTATATGTACCTGTTCTGCCTTCCATTACGGTGTTAACGCGATAATTTCTTCTTTTGCATTAAAATTCATCCTTTTGTTTTCCTCCTCTTTTATAATATTTTTGATATATTACTTCTATTTTTATCTCTTGGCGTTGTTATAACACATATCAGTGATTAGTATTCTTAAATCATCTATACCACAGCACAGCTCATTATTTTCAAGCTTTTTCGCAAGCCAATCACACAAAATACGCCTGAAATAATCATGTCTTACAAATGATAAAAAACTTCTTGAATCAGTCGTCATACCGACAAAATTTGAAAGCAGTCCGAACGATGAAGTATTTTCCAGCACTTCTATAATTCCGTATTTATGGTCACACCACCACCATGCAGGTCCTTGTGTTATAAGTCCTGATACATTATCTTTATTGTATGAGCCGGATAGCACCGAAATCATCGCATTATCAGCCGGATTTAATGTAAAAAGAACCATTTTCGGCAATCCATATTCACCCTGTTCTAATGTATCAATCATTTGAGTAAACGATTTTATATCGATACTGTTTCCGATTCCGGCAAAACCGCCTGCCGCTCCTGCAAGAGTTCTTAAGCGTGTGCTTGTATAACGCTCAGCACCAATATGAAGCTGAACAGTCATATTTCTTTTTGCATATTCTCCGCATAGAAATACAAGAAGATATGAAAACAGTTTTTCAAAATCTTTGGCATCTGTAAGTTTACTTTTCAAAAGCAGCTCAAATCTTTTATCATTTTCTCCATCATCAGCATAAAACTTAAAGCCATTATCAAGAGCATGGTCTGTAAACCTGCATCCAACTTTTTCTATTTCATCAAGTCTATTTTGGATAGATCTCTTGTAATCAAATAAATTATTTATTTTATTTGTAAGTGTTTCAAGCTTATGTATCAATCCGATGTCCGGTGCTGTTATATCATCACCTCTCAGTGACGGTGCTATAGTAGTTTTGTTTTTAATTACGCTAAAATTATCAGTTAAAGACATACACGGGCAAGCCATCTCGACATTAAATTTTTTTAATAAGCTTTCCGGAGTGATTTCATTATTCAGCAAATACAAATTCGCTTTTTCATATATCACTTCTGCATTGTCCTTATTTGGTAATTCCGAAATTCCAAACACCGTTTCAAGCTCCATCTGAGACCAGATGTACAACGGATTTCCGATAAGCTTCGGGACTGTTGAGCACCATGCTTTGAACTTTTCAAAATCCGAAGCATTGCCGGTTATATACTTTTCCGGCACACCGCACATACGCATTGCACGGTGCTTATACGGATCCGGCTTTATCCATAAATCGTATATATCGGTAAAACGCTTATTTTCAGATATATCTGCCACCGACAAGTGATTATGGTAATCGATTATCGGTAGTTGTTCTGCAAATTCATATAATTCCTTTGCCTTGTTTGAATTCAATAAATATTCTTTAATCATTTTCTCTCCTTCAGCAAAAATCCGGTATCTGACCTAAAAGTTTTTTGTGTTATACACCAATCATTTCCTTATCTGTAATGTCAGATATTATACCCGATTCGCTCACCCTTTCAAAATCATTTTTCATCCCCTCTACAGCAAGGTGGACATATTTATTTGTATTTTTAAGGCAAATGCTTATACACTCTTTTTCACTGAAAAACTGCATAATTTCGCACTCTTTATTATTATAAATTATTGACTTTGTTTTGATTTTAGTATACAATAAAAAATGAAAAAGAACAATACTCTATTTGATAACAATGTATGGTATCCGCTTATTCAGGAGGAAGTTATGCAAGATATTCGTTTTGACGGAAAATTAGATTATATTATAGATAACATTGAATTTGTAAACGTTTTAAGAAATGCCAATTATACCTTTCCATATAAAAACGGCAAAGAAAAATATTCACTTATATTCGTTGAAAACGGCGAGATGAATTATTATTTCACAAAAACAAAAATATTGAAAAAGCTCAACAAGGGCAACATCTTGTTTATTCCAAAAAACACTCCGTACATTGCAACATATACAACGGATAATTCAATTGCAAAAGTTCTTACCTTTGATATAATTTCGGATTCATTGTCAGATTGGATGAATTCTGTAATTTGCAAATCAGATGTTAATTTTTCTGATATTTATAAAACCATTTCAGGTAAAAATGCAAACAGCACGATATTTCTTGTTTCAAAAATATATGAATTACTTTATACAATGCAAAAAGAAAGTATTGTGATTCCTAATAAATATAAAAAAATTATTCCGGCTTTAAATGATATACAGAAATTTTATTTTGAAAACAAAAAGCTTTCCTACTACTCCGATATGTGCTATATGAGCGAATCGAATTTCAGAAAGCTTTTTAAAGAATATACAGGCAAATCCCTGATAGAATACAGAAATATTATCAGGATTTCAGAAGCACGCAAAATGATAGACAGCGGCGAATATACTGTTCAGCAAGCAGCCCATCTTACGGGTTTTAACAATATGTCTTTCTTTTATGAAGTCTATAAAAAACATATATATTAACTCATGACTATACCGTTTTCATCTTGTCAACTCAACCTATTAAAATTTACACAGCGAACTCAAAACCCGTAAGTAAACAAGCAGAATACTTACGGGCTTAATTTTCAAAATTCTTTACAGAAAGGTTTTTCACAGTATTTTTATTCCGTTCTCGACATCAATGCTACCGCCTCAACGTGGGTTGGGTGTAGTCTGCTACACTATTGGTTTGTCTTTTTGTTCAACATTCTGCAAGCAATGCTGATTAATGTCATTAGAAGAATAAAAAGTATGCAAACCTGAACTTCAAAACTTCCAACAGCCAATGTTTCAGTATCTGAACTAATATTATTGTAATATAGCCAAGTGTTTATTTTAATACTTGCTACACTTGAAATCAACATTGCTAAATTTAAAATTGCAAATGATAATATCTTTTTTGTCCATTTATAATTAAGAGTATTCAGTAAAAATTGAATAATTGGCAATATCAACGATACAGCTATACCACCTTCGTATAAAAAGCAAGTTAAAAAGAATGGAACAATATTTAGTATTAATGCCAAAATATATTTTTTCATCACATTATTCCTTTCTGTTTTTCGCAGTAGTAACCGATGCTATTAACTTTCTTCTTATTGTTCCACATTTGTTCAAAAGATTTTTGTATGTAGGTTCGTCGAGTTTATTTTTACGAAACAGTAATTCTAACCAATACTCGGTTTCAAAGCTTTCTTTTAAAGCAATTTCAATCTTATTTATAAAATCGGCTTTACTTTGAGCATATTTTGCTTCATGAAGATTTGCACCGATTGATGAAGAACATCTTAAAAGTTGATTAATATATACCGAACAACCTTTAATATTATCGCAAATATCAGATATTTCTATTGCAAAATTAATTGTTTCTTCTCTTAACATATTTTTTGTTCCATAATCAATTCTCCTTTGTCGATATACACGCTTTGCGTGTTCGATATATTTTGCTTCGCAAAATTCGATATAACCTCGCTATGTTCGGTTTCGATATGATATAAGAACCTCACGAAATATAACGAAATCAAAGATTTCTATATTTCGGAGAACCTTGATATTCGCTTTGCTCATATTAAATCTCGTTGCCGTAAGGCAACATATCGAGTGCGTTAGCACATATCGAATCCGTTAGGGTATATCGAAAATCTCACACGAGATTTATATCGCGTTGAAGCAGTACAACTGCTTCAACATGGCTGGTGTTTGGAAACATATCAACCGGCTGGATTGGAGAAATTGTATAGTTATCCTTTAAAAGAGAAATGTCACGGGCAAGGGTTGCGGGATTGCAGGAGATGTATATTATTTTTTTGATTTCGCACTTATCCAGGAGGCGAATCAGGCTTTCGTCACAGCCTTTTCTTGGTGGGTCAAGTATTACCGCATCAGGAATTATGCCCGACTTTATAAGCTTTGGCATAACCTCTTCTGAATTACCGTGAATAAATTCTATATTATTTATACTGTTTTCGGCTTTGTTGAAGTTTGCATCATCAATTGCCGAAAGAACTGCTTCAACACCGATTACCTTTTTAACGGAGTCTGCCATAAAGAGACCTATTGAGCCTGCACCGCAGTAAAGGTCGAAAATAGTTTCGTTGCCTTTAAAAGAAGCAAGATTTTTAGCGGTGGAGTAAAGCTTTTCGGTCTGAACGGGGTTTATCTGCAGGAAGGAGTGAGGTGAAATTTTTAATTTCACGTTCCCGATTTTCGCCGTAATGGTGTCGCTTCCGTAAAGGGTTTTGTTGGTTTTCCCCAAAAGAGTATTTGTGTTATCCGTATTAATATTCTGAATTATACTTACAATTAAGGGACTTACCTTTTTTAATCTGCTTATTAAAAAATCAACTGCAGGAAGCTTTTCCTTATAGGAAACAAGGGTTACCATACAGCAGTTTTCACCGTATCTTGTAAACAGTGTTCTTATGGGCGCATTGTATCTTACGCAATATTCTTTGACAGTTTTTATTATTTCCTCATCAAGTGGGTTCTGCATATAGCATTTGTCAAATGCGATTAAATCGTGACTGCGTGGAGCATAGAAGCCCACATTCCCCTTTTCTACCTGATACATTGCTTTGTTCCGGTAAAAGAACGGGTTTTCCATACCGATAACGGGAAGGATTTCCGAATCGAGGTTGGCGTACTTTTTCATACAGCTTTTAACCTGCTCGTGTTTGATTTCAAGCTGTCTGTCGTAGCTCATATGAAGGAAATTACAGCCACCGCAACGGTTGAAAACAGGACAAGCAGGCTCCTTCCTCTGCTCTGATGCCCTGATTACTTTAATCAGCTTACCGTATGCGTGCGAGGAAAGAACCTTTACAACTCTGTATTCAATTTCTTCGCCCTTCAGGGCAAAAGGAACAAAGACGGTGAAGCCGTCTTTGGTTTTTACTATTCCTTCGCCGCCGAATCCGTTTTCGGAAACGACGGCGGTATAATGCTTATTTTTTTCTACCATATTATTCAATACAAATCATCTGGTGGCAGGTAAATTCTTTTACGTTGAAGTTAACCGCACCGTCTTCTTTAACAAAAGGAATTTCCTTTCCTTGCGGAACAAGAGTAACCTTTTTAATATCCTTATCTGTTTTTACCGAAACAGCGGTATTTATAACAGGAAGTAAATCTTCTATAATTTCAATACCGTCACCACGTTTAACGGGAGATGCGTACAGAAGATGAACAATCTGTTTTTCACCGTTGTCGGTTAATGTTACAACGCCCTGAGCAGGAAGATTTGTAACCACCGATTTATCTTCGCCAAGGAGCATATCGAGGGCGTGGAACACCATTTCCTTTAAAACGTAGCTTCCCATAGTTGCATATTCTTTGAACACGCTCCAGGAAATGTAAATGCCGTCCTCACCTGCAACAATTGATGGCCCTGCAGACACCATATTGTTTGGTGTATGTCTGTGAGATGAGAAGTGCATAACCGTTCTGTTGAAGTATGGGTTTTCTCTTGTTGCAATTACTTCGCCGTCGGTTAATTCAATGTTATGACCCTGAGAGTACATAACAAAAGGAGTTTTTGACGGATAAGCCTTAAGCTGAAATTCAGGAACGAAATAATCGGGTTTAAATTCGTTTTCGCCCTTATATTCTGCACCGAAATCAAAAGCAAAGGTGTCTTCGTCTCTGTAAAGACCTGACGAACCTGTTGCAAGTATTCTTCCGCCGTTTTCAATAAATTTATCAAGTAAACCTTTAATATAGTCATCAACTCTTGCGGAATCAGGAAGAATAATAACCTTGTAATTCGAGAAATCCGCTTCTAAATCAATTACGTCAAAGAGATATTTACCTTCTAAAAGAAGTCTTACTGCACCTGCGTCGGTTTTCCCTGTTTTACCCGACACCCCTGTGCTGAATTCGTTTTCAATAAAGTAATTTTCTATTGCTTCCTGAGAAAGAAGTGCAACATCGGCTTTGTTTTTGTAGCCTTCAATCCAGGGTTCCTTTTCTTCAAGCTCCTTAAAAGCCGCACCGATTAATTCGTATGTAGCCATATTCATTTCACCTGACGGGTGAAGCTGGTCGCCTACCGATGAGCCTGCACCGTTTGCTATAGAAAGTGCGATTTCGTAACGGAGTGCATTAGGATGCTTGAAGCCGCCGAATTCACCCCAGGATGTATGGAACTTACCTGTCATACCTATAACTTCTCTGCCGAGAGTTCTTGCGTAAGATACAGACAACGGGAAGTGGTCGTAGCCCCATCCGCCTGTTGGAAGGCTTTCAAGCTCAAAGTGTGAATTCATTAACGCAATGTCACGTCTGCCTCGTCTTGTGTGACCGCCGTTGTGGTAAACAGGAAGACCGGGCTTGAATTTATCTATTGATTCACGAACTCTTTTTGTGTAGTTTGCATATGTTCTTTCAGCAAGCTCAAGAACATTTTTTTCATCGTAAGGGTCTTTTCCCTCTGACATAAGAGTTTCAACACAGTACTGACAGTAGCATGGCTGAACGTTTACAATGTCAAGGAAAATTTCATCTGCATCATAGTTTTCGCAAACCTCTTCAATTTGTGAAAGAAGAACATCGAGGTAAGGTGTGTTCATACAGAACTTATGATAACCCGGTTCGGTGAAGTCCTTTGCCCACATTGTAGATTCGTCTTTCTTTCTTACAAGCCAATCGGGGTGCTTGCGTGCGATTTTTTCATCAAGACCTGCAGAAAGGTAAACAGGAACACGAACACCTATTTCGTGGCAGGCATCAATCTGCTCCTTTAAAAGGTCAAACTTCAGGTTAGGATGCATTTCGTTTGCCTTTGACGGATGAAATGCATAACCGTGATGGCACTTTGAAAAGACGGTTATGGAATTAACGTGACCCACCTTAAGTGCTTCCTGAAACTGTTTTTTGTCAAATTTTTCTCCGATTCCCTCAATCAACGGACTTGTGTGGAAATCAAGATGTACCTGTCTGTATTTCATTTTACTCTCTCCTTAAAATTTTATATTTGTTAAATCAATGCTAAAAACCTTTGTCAGAAGAAAATACGCGCCTACACCCAGAATCACCACAATCAGCCACATTAAAAGCATTGCACGGGCATAATTTTTGCGGTTTATATTTGTATTGGGTGAAAAAGCCCATATTAAATACAATATCACGTTAAGCGGCGAAATCATCCCGATAAGCATCATAAGCATATATGCACCCACCGACAGCGGTTTTGACAGGGGGTTCATCGGGAATGTAACGTTTCCACGTTCTTTTTTAACAATCACTTCACCGCAATAAGAGCAAGTGGTAGAATTATCTTTTAATTCGTTGTTACATGAAGGGCAATTCTTCATAAAAATCTCCATTCCGCCGCCATACGTCGGCTTAAATAATAATTGATTAAATTCTCTTATCCGTATGGCGAGGAATGATAAGAGATTTTTTTGCCCATGTGCGTTTCTTTGCATTTGCAAAGAAAATTTCGCACGGGCTGTTTAAATCCGCCGGAGGCTAACGGGAAATGAAATTTCACGTTAATCTCCTTTCTAAAAAAAGCTTTGTACTTCTATAATACAGGCCTGTGCCTGCTCGTCTTCTATTTCAATAACGGCATAGCTTTTTTTGCCGTCACGGGGACGAGCAATGCTTCCGGGGTTAATTATTCTTACTCCGTCTACCGTTATGTCTTCACTTATATGGGTGTGACCACGCAGCACAATGCGGCACCCCTTTTCTTTGGCTGTTGATACAAGTCTGTCAGTGTTATAATTGTGCCCGTGAGTGCAGAAAATACGTATTCTCCCTGCCTTTACAATCTCGGTGTCAGGATAATCAAGCAGCATATCATTATTTCCTGCTACAAAATATACCGGAATATCCCTGAATGCACGCCTTAATTCAATCGCATCGGGAACACAGTCACCTAAATGGATAACCATATCCACTCCTATCATATTTTCCAGTACCGATATTGCATCCTTTATCTGTCTGTGAGTATCAGAAAAAACTACTACTCTCGTCATAAAATCACCTTATTTAAGTTTATCATAATTTGGTTTTATAGTCAACAGTAACAATTGTTTTTCATTGGCATAATATAAAGCAGAACCGAATCGGTTCTACTACATTAAGGAGGTAAAGGTATGCTTAGATGTGGTTGTGAAAAGAGCTGCGACAGTAATTGCGGCTGCTCAAATACCAATATTCTGTTCTTCATTATTGTTTTCCTTATTTTATTCGTTTATTGACATAATAAGCCCCGTGGCACCATATTAATGAATATGGTGCCACAGGGTATGAAAAATCGGCAGGGCACCGTAGAAAAAGCTATGAAAGGTGGCAGAGGCAAGTGAATTTTCTCGGCAGAGAAATCGATGACGCAACAATCGGGAAAATCAGAAAATTTATGAACACCGACGAGGGCAATATCTTAAAGCAGAAATTACAGAATATGAGCCAGGACGACATTAAAAAACTGCTTGAAAGTGCCAAAGGCACAAATCTTAACGAAGAAAAGCTGAAAGCGGCTCTTGGAAAAAGCCCTCAGGAAATACTAAAGTCACTTGATTTAAACAAATTGAAACAGGAGGACGGGAAATGAGTTCAAATGCCGTGGAAATGCTCAGCGGACTTTTAGGCAACCCCGATGCGGTTAAAACAGCGGTTGATATGATAGGGTCGCTGTCTGCACCGACAGAAGAAAACAAAAACGCTTCTGCCGTATCAAAAAACGAAGCTCCGCAAACAAAACCGGAGGTTCCCGACATCAGCTTTCTTGCAAACCTCCTGTCGGAAAATAAGGTCAGCCTTCAGGCAATGACACGAATGAAAAAAGCTTACGATGCATTTTCCAATGCCCACGACCCGAGTATTAACTTAATTAACGCTCTTTCACCGTACTTAAGCACACGCAGGGCTGTGAATGCAGAAAAGCTTATAACTGCAGTTAAGGTAAGCAAGGCAATAAATGTTTTCAGGGAGGAATAAATTTGGAAAGAAAGTATCAACGGCAGTATGAAAACTTTTCGGGAGTTGTCCCAAGACCTGAGGATTTCCCCGTTTTAGATAACGGCAGAGAAAAACGTAAGGCGGCAACGGATAACAACCCGAAAGATACTTCACCCGCTCATATTCAGTCCGCAAATTCTTTCCTTTCAAATATGAAGCTTGATGACATTTTGCTGGCAGTAGTTTTAATATTAATGCTTACCGAAGAGGAAAAGGATATGCCCACCATTATCGTGCTGGCAGTCCTGCTTTTAAGTGAATATCTTTAAAAACAAGGGCTGTAAAAAATCAATGATTTTTTACAGCCCCTTCTACCGTCAGGGTTATTAACTTTTTTCAGACAATTTTCTTTTCGAGGTAATCAAGTGACATTTCAACCATTTTGTCGCCGAGCTCTTTGTTTGCCTTTGCGGCGCTTGCTGTGAACCAGTGCTTAATGTCGCCAAGTCTTTCAAGCTTAACTGCATCGGGATAAAGTGACATTAAAATTGAACATTCAAATTCACCTGCGTGGTCGTAGCCTGTTGCGTTCTGAACCTCGGTGCTCATTGTAGGAATAACCTTAATCCAGGAGAATGGGTCGTCTCCGCCACCTACGTTTTCGTAGTAGTCGGCGTAGTTTTCGCTGCCCCACCAGCCTCTGCCCTGAGTTTTTTCAAGGTATCTCATAATTGCACGCTGTGATGCTTTCATATATGAGAGTGTCATTGGCTTTAAGTTTTCCTGTTCAAACTGATGGTGGATAACAACGTAGATGTTTCTTAAGCCCGCTTCAAGCATACTTGTGAAAATCTGCATTAAATATGCTTCGAAAACATCTTCTTCAATGTGAACTGTGCCGCTTGTTTCATCAGCAACAGCGTAGCTTGAAGGGCTGTAATAGATTGAAGGAGCCATCATAAGCTCTTTTCTTTCAGAAAGCTTCTTAATTAAGCCTTCGGCAACTAAAGTGTCGCATCCGTAAGAGCAATGAGGACCGTGATATTCAACAGTACCGCCACAAATAACAAAAGGAATTCTGTTTTCTTTTACATTGTTAAATTCCTTTGGAAAGCTCATATTAAATTCCATAATTCTACTTCCTTTCGTTTAATAAAACAGAGGCAGAGCCGCATCGCCCATCCGGACGGGTGCAGACATCCGCCCCTGAAAAATTTTATGTAATATTATTCTGCGTAACCAAGTGTTGTATAGAACGCCAAGTTAGGCTGAGTGTTATCAAGTCTGCCGTACTGAAGTACGATAGGTGTGTTACTTGATATTTTCATAGCATACTGTGTTTCAAAAGGAACCTTGAAACCGCCCATATGCTCGACGTTGTTCATTCGAAAGCACTTTACTCTCTTTGGTTCAACCTGCCAGATAATGTTTGTAACAGGGTCTTTGTCTGTAAAGTAAAGGCTTACACGGATTTCGGCTTTCATATCCGAATCATTAACAATAATAACGGATTCATGACCCTTTGCAACGCCTTCACCTTCCTGTGGAAGCTCGCAGTCGGGAATAATCCAGTTTTTCTTACCTAAACAATTACACATCGAGTTCTATAATTCCTTTCTTAAGGTAATCTGTCATCTTCTTGCAACCGTCTTTAGTGATAGCAGCACCGATTTCCCATCTGCAACCAAAACCGTCACCCATAATGAATGTATCAACCTGGAATGTCATATTTTCTTCTAACGGATAATCTGATGATGTTTCCATCCATGGAGCTTCAACTTCAATCATACCTGTACCGTGACATGGACCGTATACGAAGTTCTTTTCAAAGCCGTTGTCAACATACATCTTGTAGAAGTCCTTAGCAACGCTTGATGCCATAACGCCTGCCTTTAACTGGTCAATTGTCCAGTCGTGAGCGTTCTTACAGAATTCAACAACTCTTCTTCTTTCGCCTTCTAATTTACCCATAACAACAGGAAGACCGATTGCAGGTGAATAACCGTCAATCTTAGCTGAAAGGTTAAGCTGAACGATGTCACCTTTGTTAATTGTTCTGTAGCCGCTGCGGCTTATTGCGTGGCTTGTTGATTTTTCGCTGAATACATACATTGGAAGACCTTCATATTCTGCGCCTTCTTCGTAAATAACTCTCTGTGCGATACCAACCATCTGCAATTCTGTTACGCCGGGCTTTAAGTTTCTGATAACTTCATCTGTTGCAATATCAACAATTCTGAAGCCTTCCTGAATACAAGCAAGCTCGTTTGCACTCTTAATCTTACGGAGTTCAACCATAATTTCATTGCACTTAACGATTTCAGCCTTGGGGAAGTTGTCCTTTAAGCCTTCGTAGATAGGAATTGTACATTCAACATAGCTTCCGAGACCAATCTTTATATTTTCACCGGTAACACCGATTGCCTTGAATACATCCTTGAATGTATCAGCGTGAAGCTCAGGATATGAAGGGTCAGCTGATTCACGGAATTCTCTTAAGCAGAAAATCTTTTCGATTCTTGAGCCTGATACGTCCTTTGCGAAGATAATACATTCAGGGCCTACCATAAGTGCAGCTTCGCCGTTTGCGGAAATAGCAACACCTGCTCTTTCAAAAAGTGGCCAGAAGCCGCTGAAATATCTTGCGTTTGCGTAGTCTGACTCTGTGCTGCAAACAACCATAACGTCCAGTCCTTTTTCACGAACTAACTTTGCAGCTCTTGCGATTCTTTCTTTGTACTCGTAATCGGGTATACAAATTCTTGACATACTAATTACCATCCTTTCTTTTATTAACATAGTAATACTACTTAAATCATAGCATCAAAAAGTAGTTTTGTATTTAGATTATATTAAATTTTATTTGCACGATATTACAATAATTTAATTTACTAACAAAACAAAAAAGCTCTTAATCCTGAAACGGTTAAAGAAAGGTCTGTAAAAAATTGATAATTTTTTACAGACCTCTTGCTATTAATAAATTGTAAGCTGTTCTGAAATATAACGGATTAATCCTGCATCGTATTCGTCAAAGAGTGCGTCATTTGGTGTAATTATTGCGGACTTTTCGTTCGTTACAAGGTACTTTTCGAAAATGTCAACTAAATCCTCTATTGAGATATAGTTTGTATAACCGATGTTTTCAACAGGCTTTTTAAGGGTATAAATTTCGCCGTTTACGTTTAATGTGTCTTTGGTTCCGCCACTTGTGAATTCAATGGTTTTTGAACCATTTGATACATAAACGCCTTCTGTTGCTTCGTTAAATTCAACTAAAGCACCCACAGCCTCTGCACCTGTTCTTAAAGGAATGTACATTGTGCCGTTTAAAACGATTGCTTCCGTTTTGTTGCTTTCAACCTTTTCGCCGTTTTTAAACATAAACGGACTGCCGAGGCTTACAACGTAAGCGTCTTTGATTTTGTCCATCGCTCTTTCGGAGTATACACCCACCTTGTCAAACGGAATAGGCTCAAATTCAGGCATTTCTTTGTATACTCTTGCATTTTCCTTTAAGAGGTAGTTTCTCTGTGATTCTCTTACGAAGCCCGGGCTTTTTATAAGCTCAAGATTGTTTTCAACAACTGCAGTTTCCGCTACCTGATCGGAAAGTGTCGGAAGCGGAGAATTGTAGAAAACGTTGTTTGTTACAACAATATTGTTGTTCATATCAGGCTTGCCCTCTTCATCGATACAGTTTTCGATTCCGGGGAAAGCGTTCATCCATACTTCACTCTTAATGGGAACTGCGTTTGCCTTGTCCTGATAAACAGTAAAGTTGTCGGGGTTACCGTAGTTGAAGGAACGTGTAAGTCTGAAGGATTCCATACAATCGATAACCATATTGTTATGCATTACGTTGTAGCTTCCTGCAAGCATAACCGCACATCCGTCGGGAATATGTGCAAAAACGTTACCCTCAATATTTGCGGCACTCCACCAGTCGTCAAGGAAGATTGCGTGGCAACCGTTACTGCCTACGCCTTCACCGCCACCGATATCGTGGAAGTAGTTATTCTTGATTAAGTTACCTCTCTGGGTTATATCACGACCTGCGTAAAGAGCACCCATATCATCGGCATTCATACAAGCTCCCCAAACGTCACATAAGGACATCTCCTGATAGTTACCTGAATATGAAATAAGGAGATGGTCAGCATCCGAAATGTCACAGTTTCTTACAATGTTACCGCAACGTGTTATACCAACACCTGCCGAATATGTGCTTGAAAGTCTGTCGTTTCTTTCAAAGGTACTGTTTTCAAGAAGATTGTTACTGCGTGTAAGCGTTTCTCTGTCACCGCCTGAAACTTCAACACCGCCGTCATTGTCGTGATAATAACAGTCTAAAACCTTGTTGTTTGTTCCGAAAACGTAAGTTGCAAAGGTGTTACTTGTGTAGCAGATTTCTGCACCGATAAGCTCGCAGTTTTCGCTGTTTGTGTTAAACTGGAAAGCACGGTCACGCATATATTTCATATTGATATTTTTAAAGGTAAGATTATCGGCACCGTCAAGCAAAATCATAATATCGGTAAGTGATGTGTATGCAACCTCTTCAACATCAAAGTCGGGTTCGTAAATATAAAGGTTACCCGATTCAATATCAATATAATATTCGCCCGGCATATCAATCTCTTCTATTAAGTTAAATACATAGAAGGACTGACCGATTCTTGACGGATACCACATTGGATATTTTGCTTTGATTGAGCTTTTTTCAACATCAATGCTTCCCACTTCTGTTGCGTGTGAGCCCCATGTGTAGCAGAAAGTACCGTACATAATAGCACCCTCAACGCCTGCCCAGTTTTTAATTCTGTCATCCTCAACAACAAATTCTGTAGGAGGAGCATCCTCGTCCATAGTCTGTTTACCGTCCTGCATAAGACTGCCCGGCTCCCAACCTGCCTGTATAATTTCCCCTATCTTCATAAAGCCTTCGTTAGGGTATCTTGCAATCGTCATTGTTTTGCCGTTTATAATAAGCTCAGCCGTTTTTTCTTCGGGCTTGGTAATTCCATACTTTGGAGTAAGGAGCTTCATAAGGTCGCTCCAGTAAGAATAAGGTCCCGGCCATACGGGGGCACTAAGCTCTGTAAAGCCGTGTTCTTTAAGATTTATTGAATAAATGTGTTCTCTTGCACTTTCGTCAACGATTTTATTTAAAACATTTTCGTCTGTTACCTTGCTAAAATCGTCCCATGAAAGAGATTCCGCACCAACAAAATCCACCGTTTCACCGGGGTAGTTTCTGTATGTAATTCTGCCGGTTTCAGTTCCTGAATCCTCGTCGGTAAAAACCATACCTTCTTTAATTTCATATGTTCCGCCACGGAAATATACAACTGCTCCGCCCTCGGGAAGAGCGCCCGCCTTTTTCATTTCACGGATTTTATCTCTTGCGCCAACCATTGTAGCAAGAGGTTCATCAATTGTACCGCTGTTTTGGTCGTCACCGTCAACGTCTACATAAATAACAAGCTTTAAAGCTTCATCTTCAAAATCCAGCGTTCCGTTTACTCTTGGGTTTTCCTGAGCACTTACTGCTATGCAGGACATAAGCATAACAATACCCACAAAACAAGCTGTAAATCTTTTTAAAATGTTTTTCATTAAAAATCCCTGCCTTTACATATACTCTCCTATGGTAATTGTACCACAAAAGCGTTTTTTTGTATTTGAACTATCTTAAATTTTGTTTGCACAATATTACAAAAACTTAATTTATTAACAAAAAAACTCTTGACAACGCTTAAATTTGTGTTATGATAAAAATGGAAAGAGATATTGGTATATCCATTAATAAAAACCGATACGGTTTTTACAAGGGGAAAGAATATGGATTTTAAGTTAAAACGTTTTGAAAAGGCGCTGGAGGTTTCCAGAATCGCCAATATTCATTATTATGAATTCACAAAGCAGTACAACACTTCGCCAAACAGCCACGCATTCCGTGAGCTTGTTTATGTTGATAACGGCGAAATTCGGGTAAAAGCAGAAAATTTTTCGGGAGTTTTGCAGAAAAATCAGCTAATCATTCACCGCGAGGATGAGATTCATTCTCTTACCTGCGGTAACGATAACGCACCTAACGTAATTATCATAGGCTTTGAGTGTAAGTCACCTGAGCTTGATGTTTTTGCGTCAGACCCTGCAATTCTTACACCCGAGCTGCAGAAAACACTTACAGAAATAATCAAAGAGGGAAGAAATGTTTTTCTTCCGCCTTACGATATTCCTGACCAGAAGGATATGAAAAAGCGAAAGGATTATCTTTTTGGTGCCGACCAGATGATAAAATTAAAGATGGAGATGTTTTTAATTGAGTTGATAAGAGGCAGCTTTATCGAGTCTCACAGCGACGAGGTTCATCCGTCGGATAAAAAGATTTACCAGGTTTACGACTATATAACGGAAAACTTCAAGCAGAATATTTCATTAAACGAGCTGTGCTTTTTGTTTAACACCAATAAAACTACTCTTTGCTATTCCTTTAAAAAGGTGTACGGCATAACGGTGGTTAATTATATCCATACTTTGAAAATAAAGGAAGCAAAAAAGCTGATACGAGAGGGAAATATGAACCTTACCGAAATTTCCGAATCGGTAGGCTTCGCATCCCTTCACTATTTCAGCAGACTTTTCAAAAAGTATGAGAATAAATCTCCGTCGGAATACATAGAAACTATTAAAGCAAGACTAAACTTATAAATAAAAATAAATACAGTGGAACAGTCGTCTCCGCAAACAAAAACAACCTCTCAAAACGTCATAAAGCTGTTTTGAGAGGTTGTTAATTATTGCTTTACCAACAACTCTGCAAATACGGCAATGCCGTATTTGCAGAATTTATTTTTTATTCACCAATCTGATTAGGAAGTGTCATTGGGATCATCTTTGCAAGGCCGCCCTTCCATACGAAAGCTCTTACCTTGGTTTCACCCTTTACCGGGGTTACCTTTGTTGAAAGCTCGTTTGCACCGATTGCTGTATTTACTGTTTCAGGTTCTAAAATTCTTGTCATCTTACCGTCTGCACCATAAAGTGCAACGATTAAGCTGATATCGTCTGTGCCTGTGTAGTTGATATAGTCGGCATCGATTTCAATTTCTTCGCCTTCCTTAACTTCAGCTTTGCTGAATACAGGAGTTGCAAATTCGCCTTCCTTGTTTTCGTAAATGCGGATATAATCAACATCTGTGTAGATATTGTATCTGTAACTAAACTGAATGTCTGTTACACCCTGCATCTTATGAAAACCTGTAGGAGCATCTGTAACTGTGAATGCTTCGCCTTCATCAGGTGTAAGTGTAAGGTCCATAGTGTTGGTTGCTTTATGGTAAACAAACTTAATTGTATACCACATATTTTCCTTCAGGTCGTAGTCGGTAACTGTTGCCTCTGCTTCAGCGTTATCACCGCTTCCGCCGTATGCAAGCTTACCATTCATAGCTGAAAGTGCCATCTGTGCGTAGGTACTTCCATAACGAACACGAAGTAACTTCTTGCCTGCATGTAAAAGTCCGTCTTCACGTGCACCTACATTTGCGTGCCATCTTACTCTCATATCAACAACAAATTCGTCCACATCTGCCGCATCTGCCTTTTCATCAAAGTACATAGCTGTTGTATGTGCTGTGGGTGATTTTGCAATAGCAAGCATACCGTCTGATACTGCCGATGTTGTATCAACATTTGAAAGTGTTTCGTTTATTGCAAGTGTATAACCGTAATCTTTTCCGTCACCGTTAAATTCAGTTCTGAACATAAATCCGTCATATGTGCGGAACTTAATTGTTGTTCCTATATTATTACCGATTGCCGGAACTGTGATTGTGTACCATGTATCAAAGTCAAGGTCCGAAATGTCAACTCTTACTGTATTTTCATCAAGGTATTTTACAGCAATTTTACCACCGTCAATTGTAATACCTGAAAGGTCTGCACTTTCGTCGATTGCCCACTTTAATGTAAGGTTTCCTGTAAATGCCTTTGGCAAATCAGCCTTACCGTTTAAATCATCTGCTTCCTCACCGTATGTGATAACGGGAGCAGGAGTTGGTTCTGCATTAAAGAATGCAATTTCGGAAGAATTTGTTCCGATTACGGGAACAACGAGAGCATATGCACCATCATAATCCATACCGGAAATTGTAACTGCTACTGAAAGTCCGTCATCTGATAATGTTTTTTCAGCATTAAGACCGCCTGTTACATAGATTTTAGCCATATCCGCAGCTGTAATTGCAGAAGCGAATGTAACTGTCGCATCAACTGTGCCGTCGATTGCAAAACCGCCTGCACCGTTTAAGTCTGTTCCTTCACCGTATGTAATTGCAGTTTCTGTAACACTTACATTTGAGTTATCCCAAAGCTTGAAGTAATCAATTGTTGAATCAACAAATGAGCCGTATGGGAACTCTACAGCCTTAAAGCCTTTCATTACGGTACCGCCATATGATGTTGATTGGAACGGACCATCGTAGAAATTGCCGTCTTCATCGATAACAGTCATCTTAAATGTCTTACCGTTTGATGCTACGGTTATACGGAAAGTATACCACTTATCGCTGTAAATCTTGTAGCCTGTGTTGTATAAATCACCGTTTACTTCACCGTAGGTAAGGTTACCTTCTGCATCTGTACGGAAACGAATCCAACTTGATGCTGCTGTACCTCTTATTCTTATAAGACCACCGTTGTTAGCATCACCCGTCTTAAGCGAATTGTCTGCATTTAAGTATGAATCACTGTTTGCTTTAAACTTAGCTCTTGTTTCGTATACAATCTCGCCTGCCGCACTCATATCAATAGTTGAAGTAGGTATAAGTGACGGATGCTTGAAGGCTGTATAACAAAGTGCATCTCCGATTCCGTCTGCATCAATATCTACAAGAGCGTTTAATAAACCGTTTTTCGCGTTATCCTGATACCAGTCATTTGCAACAAAACCGTCAAAATCATCATATACATAATATGGAGAAGCAACTGTTGTAAATGTAATTGATTTTGCTTCGTTGTTACCATATGCAGGAACTGAAACAACATACTCTGTTCCTCTTTCAAGGTTTGCGATAACTGCCTTTGCTGTTGTAAATGTGCCGTCTGTTGCAGCGCCCTGAGTTACTGCGATTGTTGCAGTTGTTGAAGCACCGTCTTTTCTTGCAATTGTGATGCCTGTTAAATCAGTTGCATCTGCAATTCCGTAAACAAATTCAATTGTTGGGCTGAATGAAAGTGGCATATTTGTATAGCCGTTGATATTAACACCATTCTGCTTTACCTTTGTTGCAGGAGCTTCAGCCTTTGTTGTAAAGCTTACTGTTTTTGCTTCATTTAAACCAATCTCAGGAATAACAAGAGCATATGTCTTTTCGTATGTGTTAAGTCCTGTTATTGTAAGGGTTGCAGTTAATCCGTCATCTGAAAGCACACCTGATACAGTAGCTCCTGCTACTGTGATTTTTTCTAAATCAGCTGCTGTAATTGCATCATCAAATTCTGCATTTACGGTAAGTGCTTCGCCTGCAATAATATCTTCCGCACCGTCAAGGGCTAATCCGTCGTTATAGGTTACATTAACCTTTCCTTCGTAAGCACTGTCGTAAACATAAAGGTAGTCAATTGTTGCACCTATATAGTAGTTATATGAATACTTAACATCCGAAAGCGGATTTATAGGATATGTACTACCCCATGAATTGCCTGCTTGAACTGTATATGATTTACCGTCATCATCT
>JAGAJK010000022.1 GCA_017626145.1 Clostridia bacterium | reverse complement strand
TAACGAGAACCTTTGCTGGTTGCTATATAATTTTCAAAGTCCAATGTCGCTGTCCTTGCGACAGCTTATTTATTCTATCACACAGTTTTTGTTTTGTCAAGACTTTTTTTAAACTTTTTTAAGTTTTTTTCGTCCTCACTCTTTTTTCGCCGTGCGACTTGTATATATTATCACAAATGTATTTTTTTGTCAATACCTTTTTTCAAAAAAAGTTAAATTTTATCAAAACTTATTCTATCACAAAAAATAACTTTTATTCATCATATATAAAAGCACCTGAATTTTGTTCAGGAGCTTTTATATACTTTATATATTATGAAGCTTTTAATTCAAGTCGTAAACGATCTGCTATCATAGCAATAAACTCTGAATTTGTAGGTTTTCCTTTTCCGCTGGCGATAGTGTATCCGAAAAAGCCATTAAGAACATCAGTGTCTCCCCTATCCCACGCTACTTCTATTGCATGGCGTATTGCTCTTTCTACTCTTGATGCGGTTGTGTTATATCTTTTCGCAACAGTAGGATATAACAGCTTTGTTATAGAATTAATAACCTCCATATTGTCAATCGTCATTAAGATTGCTTCTCTTAAATACTGATACCCTTTAATATGAGCCGGAACTCCTACCTCGTGAATTACATTCGTAACTTTTGTTTCCAGATCATATGCATTAAATTCTGTTTTTCCTTGTTGTTTTGTATCAGGAAGTTCAACTACCTGTATAATTCTCTTAAGCAACGTCTTGTTGTCTACAGGTTTTAGCATATAATATACAGCACCTTTTTCGATTGCATTACTTATCATACGGTCCTGACACGCAGATGTTACCATTATGAACTCAGGGCGATTTCTGTACTGGTGTTCCATAACCCCTATACCATCAATTTTAGGTATTATTAAATCCATCAGAACTACATCAGGTTCATAATCATCAATACTCCTTATTGCCGATTCTCCGTCATACGCTGTCCCACATATGCGAATATTCTCCTGAGAATTCAAAAATTCCTTAAGAACAGACACATACTCTCTGTCATTGTCAACTATTAATACTTTTACTTCTTTCATAAATAGACCTCCTTATTTTTTGGAAAATTTTGGTATATTTGAATTATACCAAATATTGGTATAAAAATCAAGTCTTTTTTATAAAAAAATTAATAAAAATTTTTTATAATGTTTTTAACGTGTAATTACGACAGCATTTTTTCCTTATATAAAAACAGTCACCGACAAAAAATCGGTAACTGCTAATCTTTATTTAATTTCTTCACCTGTAAAGCCAAATGTTATTTGTGCTCTTGGCATTTTTTCATCCGATAAACAAGTAAGTCTTGCTTCAAACTCACCTGACGGCACGACAAATTCACCCGTATACGATACTTTAGTTTCATTTCCGTAACGATCCATCATTTTTGCTGTTTTCCCGTCAAACTCAAGATAATCTGTAGATTTAAGTTCACAGTTGAAAGTAACTGTACTCTCACCTACAGAAACTGACGGATTTTTTATTGTTTCGTATTTATGAGGATATGCAACCACATCACCCATTTTAACGCCCGACACATCGCCCTCTGTTACAACCTCGGCTTTTATAAACTTACTGTGGTCAAAGCTGAACCTGTAAACTCCGTAATTCCATTCGTTTTTATCAAAACCAAGGTCAGTACGTTCACCCTTATCGATTTCGCAGAGGATAAATTCTCTCTCACCTTCAAAGTCGGTATCAATTATATATTCGGTAAAAGCAAAATAGCCTTTTGCTTTGCTTCGCAGTTTAATTGCGATTGCACCTTTTTTCCCGTTACCCGTAACAGAAACCTTTTTTGCAAATTTACCCGATATGTCAAAGCACTCACCGTAATCTTTGCTTATTTCCTGCTCTGAAACAGAAACGTTTTTGTCAGAGGGCAGAATAACAATTCCCTCTTTTGAATCATCACAGAATAACAGCGCTTCTATTCGTATAAACGGAGTCTGCTTATCAAAAGGATTGTCAAATGTAGCTGTGTTTCTGTCATTATCACTCAAATCGTAGAGCTTGGCAATTTTATAATCCTTTTCAACAAAAACATCTTCATCGTTTAAATGGTATTCGTATTTTCCGTTTCTTAACTTTTCAAGTACAGTTTCAGAGAAATGTTTTTTCTTGCGCAAGATATCATATCTGCGGTAGATATCCACATTTCGTCTTAATGCGGGACAGTTGTCATAATTTTCGGGAGTGAATTCAACGTATGTCATACTGCAATTATACATAACCGACAATGAGCCTAAATGATGAACTGCATCTGTATACTGATATTTTGTTTCCACATTACCGGGATCGCTTTCGGTAACTCCGTAAAAATTGTACCATCCCAAAGTAGTGCTGTAATACATATCCATAAAACTTTTAGCATACTCAACATGATATTTGTTCCAATTTTTATAAGCACGATAGGGCGTATCAAAACTGCCTACACGACTCCTCCCTGCCCATAAACAAGGACGACGGATAGAATAATCAAGTGATGGAGGTGTTTTGCAGTGCTTTAAAACCTCACACACAAAAGCAGACATATAAAATGCAATTTCATCTTCTTCTCTGTTGCAAGTGTAAATGGCTGCATCAAGAGCATCAAGATATATATTTTTATAGCCACCCTCGTTATACGCTTTGGCTGTAAGTTGTGCTATTTCCAAAAACAAATCAGAATCCATAGCAGGTGATAAACAACCGAACATCCCATTTATCTGGTTTATTTTTACACCTTTTTTGTGGGAGTCTGCAACAGTTTTGCAAGCACCTCTCTCAAGTATTTTAAGACCGTTTTCGTCTTTTTCGAACTTGATAATTTCGTTATCAACCAAAAGATACTGCGAAGTCTGCATAATAAAACCGTGCTCCGAGGTTATTGTATCAAGAGGTTCTTCAATTTCAAAAACAGAAGCATCTTTAGTTAACGGTTTTGATAATGTATAACTGTTTACAATATTAAGCTGTTTCTGATATTTTGGGTCAGATAAAATAGTATCACAATCATAGTCAATTAAAAAGGCATAAGTATGAAGTGATGCACTCATACCGTTTTTTTCAAGTTTGTCCGAAACATTTTTCTTAAATTCGGCATTATTTTCGTAAGCTAACGGTTTAAAGTCACCCTGCCTGAAGGTAGGGTCTGAGCCAAAATAGTTTTTGTGGAAGTCTATTATATCTACGCCTAAATTTTTATAATAAGGTATATGACTGTCAAGGTATGCAGATGTTGAATCAAAGTCGGTAATAATATTGCCGTAGTTTTCACTACATTCTCTGCTCCATACACCGCCCTTTGGATTTACAATACCTTCATTTACATCTATTGACATACAAACCTTTTTGATTATATCTGCATGATTGGGTACGGGAGCTATAATTAAAGCATATTTAGCGCCCTTTACCTTTTTGTAAATTACCTGACAGTTTGTTTCTTTGTCCTTTGCATCGGGGAAAAAGCAGGGGTTTACCCACCAAGTCATGGCAATACCTGCAGCACCCGTATTTTCCTTGCTGTACTCATATGAATATTTTGCATGAGCAATATTTGCTTTGTAAGCGCCCTCGGGAAGGTCAGTCAAAAGCTCAAAAACAAAATATTCGTCAAAGGTTGTTACCTTAACCTTAAATTCGCCGATAACAGTTTTAACAGTAAACACATTTAAATCAAAATCAAGCTCTGTAGGATAATATTCCGTTTTCTTGTCAATGCCTATAAGGGAGAAGAATTTAGTTTCTTCTCCCACCGCAAGGCACCCCTTTTTTTTATCAAAAATATTTTTAACCGAAGCATCTTTTTTTGAAATTTCAAGCCTTACATACTTGTTTTCTAAAATACAACTCATAATCATTTCCTCCTAATTTTAAAACTTAAATTTCATCGCCGATATAAACCTGCGTTTTCTTTCCCTTAACATTTTATTTTGAATTTGCTCTCGGTTCGAGAAGAACAGGTGTATTGCCTTTTATTTCAAACTCACCTAAAATCGCACCTACAAACGCCTGCATTGTTTCAGGGCGTGGATTATATGCATTTATAAAAGTATTTACATTTTCCATTGTATCATAATGAATATAAGGATAACCAAATGAAACACCTATTGATTTTTCCTTGCCGTGAGTAAATGCGTGATAAAAAGACATTGCTTCCTCTGCAAAAAATCTCGGATACCCTGCAGGCTGATGCATCTGCAAACATGCCGCATAAATAATCAGATCGCAATTATCGGAAATTCCCTTAAGTTCTGCCGCGCTTTTAAGGCGACGCTGAGTGTAAACCTCAATTCCTCTTTCTTCAAATGCTTTTTGGAGCTCCTCAACATTATCTAAAAATGACTCTGTATGTGTAGATATAACAATTGATACCTTTTTAATATCCTTTTTGTCAAGCGGAAGAAGATTATATTTATCACGAACAAGTGTTATTGATTTCTTTGCAATTTCGGCGCTAACCTTTCTTGTGTTTTCAACAATATCTTCTGCTTCATAAGGAAGATTGTAATAACCGTCCTCAAACATACCTAATTTTTCTTTCATATCAAGAACTCGTTGACAAGCATCGTCAATTCGTGATTCTTCTATTCTGCCGTCTTTAACAGCTTTTTCAATTAAATCGCCCGAATTTATTTTTGAGCCAAGTATTACGTCGTTACCTGCGTTAACAAGTTCAACTATAAGTTCCTCATACGGAAGAAGTGAGAAAAGGCCTGCCATGCCGATACCGTCTGTTATAACAACTCCCTTAAAGCCCATTTCCCCTTTAAGTAAATCTGTAACTACCTTTTTAGAGATAGTGGAAGGACGGTATTTACCGTTAATCATTTCATCATCAACCGCAGGAAACGATTGATGGCCTACCATAACCGAGTATACCCCATAATCAAACAACTCCTGATAAACTCTGCCTTGCTCGTTCCACCAGGTTTCAAGAGAATCAGGATTCATTGTACTTGTAAAGTGAGCATCTCTCGCTTCCGTTCTTCCCTCGCTGGGAAAATGCTTTACAGTTGCGGCAACGCCTACATCCTGCAAGCCTTTAATGTAAGCTTTTGCAAGTCTTACGGTACGCTCCGGGTCATCCATTGCCAAAGTACGAAGTGTTGCATAGCTGTTTCTGTTACCTAAATCAACAACAGGCGCCCATCTCCAGTTATGTCCTCCGCATCTCATTTCTCTGCCTATGGCAGAAGCGAATTCATATGTAAGTTCCTCCGAGTCTGCCGCACCGATTGCCGCAGCATTAACAACCCAACTAAGCTCATTAAATACGTTTGCAGCTCCAACCGAACAGTCGCCGCCTACAAGTGCAGGAATTTTCATATATGTGTTATGCTTTTCCAAAAATCTTCTATAAGGCTTTGTATCTACTTTAATTGTGTTGTTCATAAGAAGTGAACCTTCTACATAACCTTCAACAACATCAATTTTCTTTTCATTTTCAGGGTCGGCATAGAAAACACCTACCTGTTCACCTCGGATTGTACCAAATTGCTCTTTTGCATAAAGTGCCTTAACTTCCTCCATATCACTTACAGAATAATCGTAACTCATTTCGACCTTGCCATACACATCCCAATGATGTGGTGCAAGCATCTGTCCGATTTTTTCCCTTAGTGTCATTTCTGATAATAACGGTTTTTTCATTTAAATTTCTCCCTCATATTTACAAATCTTATTCTTATTGCTAAGTAAGATAGCTTATATCTTTTAAATCTGAAAAATCACTTCTAAATTAAACTAAGTATAACTGCAACAATTGAAAGAATCACACTTGCAAAGGTTTGCATAGTAACCGATTCTTTATAAATGAAAGCGGACATAAAAGCAGAAGCCAATAGATGGATAGAACCATTTATAACACTATATACAGTACCCGAAATATGTCTCATAATTTCTATTGAAACAAAGGTAATCGCATTATTTATAACCATACTGCTCAAAGCAAATGCGTAATTGTACCATTTGATATTCTTCATACCAGATACAATTGTTTTTATATTTGTCTTTTTCAAGACTCCCCACAAAATCAGAGGAAAATGGAAAACGTTTGTCCAGAAAAAGAAACTGCCATCACTTTCAACACCCGGGAAACGTGCGTACATTCGAACTAAAATACCGGAAGCCCCTCCGATAATTCCGAAAAACAGACAAATTAATATTCCTTTTTTACTTATTTTTTCTTCTCTGTTAAAAAGAAGAATTACGGCTATTGCAAAAACTCTGAAAAATACTGAAATTATCTTTTGCGGTGTAAACACAATATCCGTAAAGATAAGCTCGTACAAAAACGGAAGAATTGTTCCCAGCGCGCCCGAAATAACGGTTATATAAACAACTGCCGCATAATTATATGCAACAAGCCCTGTAAGTACAGAAGCATAACCGAATAATGCAAACACCATGGAAAATATCATAGTAGGTAAATTTAAAGGCACATTGCAACCCGAAAGCAGAAAAAAGTAAAGAGTTGCAGCGGATATGTTAACAATTAAATAAATATCTCCGTTAGTTTTTACATCTTTTGTGTTAGTCACATAATTTTTCTTTAAAGCAGGAGTAAAACCACTTATCACTGCTGTAATCAACGCCAAAATATAATACATCGTATCAACTCCTCATTTAATTATAAAATATCCTCGTTGACAAAGCAAGAAATATAATATATAATTATAGACAAATTTTGATATTGGGAGTTTTTATATGGATTATTATATTTCTGCCGAAAAAGGAATATCGGATTATTACTATTGTTCCAAAGTTACCAATGCTTCCAACATTTCAGCCATTCACAGTCATATAGAATTTATTTTTATTTTAAAAGGTGAACTTGTGGTTACTGTAGACAAAAACACGCATACAGTAACTGCAGGAAATTCTGTAGTCGTAATGCCTTATCAGGTTCACAGCTATGTAACCGAGAACTTTTCCGAAGTGTTTTTTATTGCCTGCCCTCCCGATTATATTAACGAGCACAAAAAAACCTTAACAAAAAAATTATTTGTTCCGCCTGTCGCAAACTTCGGTAATGGAACAAATATATTGATAGATGAAATTTTAAGCTCTGAATTCAAAGACGATTTCAAGAAAAAAGCACTTCTTTATTACACTTTGTCGCACTTTATGAAAAGCTGCGCACTTACAGACAGAGAAACCGTTGAATTTGATGTTTACAGAAAAGCTATCGCTTACATTTCAGAGCATTATACTGAAAACATCACGCTTGAAACAGTTGCTGACAGCGTAGGAGTAACCGCCCCTCACCTTAGCCGTGTGCTAAACGGCGGTTGCAAATCAAGTTTTTCCGATATTATAAATGCACTCCGTATTTATGAAGCAAAAAAGCTTTTAGAACAAACAACACTTTCCATTTCAGAGGTTGCCTACGCTTCCGGCTACGGAAGCATCCGTAACTTCAATCGTATTTTTGTTAAGTATTTCCATTGTAATCCAAAAGATATCAGAAAAAAGTAACCCAACACCTTCAACACAATAAATGTGTTGCTGGTGTTGGGCTGTTTAAATTAAAATTATTTGCCTAAACTTCTCAGTTCACCAAGTATTTTCTTCTCAAGTCGCGAAATTTGCACCTGTGATACGCCTATTATTTCAGACGTTTCCTGCTGTGTTTTATTAGAATAATATCTTAGCTTTATTATTTCTCTGCTTCTTTCGTCAAGCTTTTCAACAAGCTCTTTTAAAAAAATTCTGTCAAGAACTATTTCTTCAGTATCATCTTCTGCAAGCATAGCTTCAAGACCGTTATCGTATGAAGAAAGATTTATATCGCAATCCATACATTCCAGGATTTCTGCTTGTGTTAAGCCTGTTTTTTGCTCAAGCTCACTGATTTTTGGCTCTTCTCCGGTCTCGGTTATAATATTCTGACGTATTTTGTTTACACGAAGAAGATTTTCTTTAAGCTTTCTTGAAATTTTTATATAATTATTATCGCGTAAATATCTTTTAATTTCCCCCATAATTACAGGTACCGCATAAGTAGAAAATTTAAATCCCAGCTTTTCATCAAACTTTTCTGCCGCTTTTACAAGTCCTACACATCCTATCTGAACTAAATCTTCATAATCGGTGCCTCTCCCCAAAAACCTTCTTGCTATACTTATTACAAGCCCCATATTGCTGTTTACAAACTCATTATCACATTTCATGTGCAACTCCGATTAATTTTTTCATTATTACTTTTGTACCAAGTCCCGGTCTGGAGATTACATCCACATAGTCCATAAAGGCTTCCATAACCGTAAAGCCCATCCCTGAACGTTCCTTTTCAGGCTGAGATGTATACAAAGGTTCTCTTGCTCTTTCTACATCCGCAATCCCTCTGCCATAATCCTCTACTTCTATGTACAATTCCTTGCCGTTAATCTCAGCTGTTAAATTTACAGTTCCGGTCAGATTTTCATATCCGTGAACTATTGCGTTCGTAACCGCTTCCGAAACTGCAGTTTTCACATCACATATTTCCTCAAGCGTAGGGTCAAGGGACGTCATAAAAGTAGCAATCACCTGACGTGATAAATGTTCATTTATACAGTCACTCTTTACAGAAAGCTTCAGATAGTTATCCATTATATGCCACCTCCCTCATAGAATTAATCGCTTTATCTACACTTTCATATACCGGTATAATTTTGTGCAGTCCCGATACATTAATAATTTTTTCCACCTGTTTTTTAGGTGATGCAATCATAACAACACCATCGAGGCCTTTAATTGTTTTATATCTTCCCAAAATCATCCCTATCCCTGAACTGTCCATAAAATCAAGGTCTTTGAAATCGAAAATGAGATTTCTAACCGGTCTTCTTTTAATTTCATCATCTATCTCGTGTCTGTATTTATTGCTGTTGCTATGATCAATTTCACCGATTAGCTTCACCACCAGATTATTATTAATCAATATTTTAGTCATTTAATTCATACCTTTCATGTTAATATACATATATCATATGAAATTTAACGATTTTTTTCTGTAAAAAAAAGTCGCAAACTTTTTAAAAGTTTGCGACAATAAATTACTTATTTAATTTTGTTAAGACTTTCTATAACCTTATCAAGCATTTCCTGATATTTTACACCTTTTTGCTTTTCTTCTTCAATAAGCTTAGCAGGTGCTTTTGCAACGAAGCCCTGATTGTTTAATTTACTTTCAACTCTCTTAACTTCACCTTCAAGTCTTGCTTTTTCTTTAAGAAGTCTTTCCTTTTCTTTTTCCATATCGATAAGCTCGCCTACCGGAATGTAGGTTGTAGCAGACTGAGAAACAACACTTACACAGTTCTCAGGTAAACCTTCTTCAGAATCGATATACTCAACATTAGATGCAGAAGCAAGCTTTGTAAAGAATGCATTACCAAGTTCGAAGATTGACTTTTTATCAGTCTTTATGAAAATGTTTGCTTTTCTTGAAGGCGGTACATTCATTTCATTTCTCGTATTTCTCACCGCTTTTATAGCATCCATAATCATATTCATATTCGCTTCTTCTTCGGCAAAGTTAAGTTCCTCACTATATACAGGCCAACTTGAACGCATAATCGTTTCACCGTTATGAGGTAAGTGCTGCCATATTTCTTCTGTTATGAACGGCATAAACGGATGAAGAAGCGTAAGTGTATTTGTAAGCACATATACAAGCACCTGCTGTGCAACTTCATTTGTCGGATCTGTTTCTTCGTAAAGACGTGATTTTACAAGCTCAATATACCAGTCACAGAAATCATCCCATATAAAATCATAAAGTTTTGATACTGCAACACCTAATTCAAAGCTGTCAAGGTTTTCAGTAACTTCCTTTGTAAGACGGTTAAACTTACTTATAATCCATTTATCCTCAATACAAAGCTTTGATATTTCAGGAAGCTTGCAATCATCAACAGTAAGATTCATAAGAACAAATCTTGAAGCATTCCAGATTTTATTTGCAAAGTTTCTGCTCGCTTCTACTCTTGAATCACTGTAACGCATATCGTTTCCCGGTGAGTTACCTGTTGCTAAAGTAAATCTTAAAGCATCTGCGCCGTACTTTTCAATAACATCAAGCGGATTTACACCATTACCTAATGACTTGGACATTTTTCTGCCAAGCTCGTCACGAACAATACCATGAATAAACACGTGTTCAAAAGGAGCTTTACCGGTATGCTCGAGTGCTGAGAAGATCATTCTTGCAACCCAGAAGAAAATGATATCGTATCCTGTAACAAGTGTATTGGTAGGATAAAATTTCTTAAGGTCTTCCGCATCCTCGGGCCAGCCAAGTGTTGAGAATGGCCAGAGTGCTGAACTGAACCAGGTATCTAAAACATCGTCATCCTGCTTAACCTTGCCACCGCACTTAGGGCAGGTTTCAATATCTGTTTTCGAAACTGTCATTTCACCGCAATCCTGACAATAGAATGCAGGAATTCTGTGTCCCCACCAAAGCTGACGTGAAATACACCAGTCACGGACATTCTCCATCCATCCAAGATATGTTTTAGAGAATCTTTCAGGAACAAACTTAACTTCGCCATCTTTAACAACGTCTATAGCCGGAGCCGCTAAAGGTTCCATTTTAACAAACCACTGTTTCGAAACGATAGGTTCAACTGTTGTTCCGCATCTGTAGCATGTACCAACGTTGTGAACGTGCTTTTCTATTTTAACAAGAAGTCCTTCTTTTTCAAGGTCTTCAATTATCTGCTTTCTTGCTTCGTATCTGTCAAGACCCTGATACTTGCCGCCAAATTCATTAACCTTTGCTTCATCGTCAAGCACCTTAACAACATCAAGATTGTGACGAAGACCTACTTCAAAGTCATTAGGATCGTGAGCAGGTGTAATCTTAACAGCACCCGTACCGAAATCCTTTTCAACATATTCGTCAGCAACAACCGGGATTTCCTTGTTAACAAGTGGAAGAATAAGGCTCTTTCCTACAAGGTGAGCATATCTTTCATCATCAGGGTGAACTGCAACAGCGGTATCACCTAAAAGTGTTTCAGGTCTTGTGGTTGCAATAACAAGATATTCATCGGAATCCTTAACCATATACTTGATATGCCAGAAGTTACCTTCCTGTTCCTGATATTCAATCTCTGCATCTGAAAGAGCTGTTATACAGCTTGGACACCAGTTGATAATTCTGTTTCCGCGATAGATAAGACCTTTTTCGTAAAGGTTAAAGAATACTTCTCTAACTGCTTTTGAACAGCCTTCGTCCATTGTAAATCTTTCTCTTGACCAGTCACAGGATGAGCCAAGCTTCTTAAGCTGATTTATAATTGTGCTTCCGAATTCTCTTTTCCAGTCCCATACAAGCTCTAAAAACTTTTCTCTGCCGATATCGTGACGTGTAAGACCTTTTTCTTTTCTTAACACTTCTTCAACCTTAATCTGAGTTGCGATACCTGCATGGTCAGTTCCGGGAAGCCATAATGCTTCAAAACCCTGTAATCTCTTGTAACGGATTAAAATATCCTGCAAAGTTTCATCCAATGCGTGACCCATATGAAGCTTACCCGTTACATTCGGTGGTGGAATAACTATTGTGTATGGTGTCTTTTCAGATTTTGCATCCGCCTTAAAGTATCCCTTTGATTCCCATGTATTATAAATCCGGTCTTCAAAGGAATGAGGATCATAATTCTTATCAATATTCTTTTCGTTCATATTATTCAGTCCTTTTTCAGTTAGTTTAAATTATTATCAATCATAAGTTCAAGAGAAAAATCAACTTCGGCTGACGGAACAAGCACGGCACAAGTGGTAACTCCGTTGTCGTTTTTTCTTTTAATTCTGCAAAGAATCGAATTTTTGTTAAGCAAATCCTTTAACAGTTCAGTTCTTTGCAAATCGTTTGTTACTAAAATTTCTGTCCACATACTATCTCCTTCAGGCATCTTTTTCAAGAACACCAACAACCATCTTTACAGCATATTCCTTTAAATATTTATTCCTGCAAAATGCTTTTAAGAAGCCTCTTAACGGAACCTCGCTATAATACTTCACAGAAAGCTTGCTTTCATTTATAAGACGGTTAAATCTTGATATACTCATTTTATTTATATATGAAAAATACTCTTCGCCTTTTTCATTTGTACTTATGCGAAACTTAATTCTCTGATCGCCGTCAGGCTTATCCTTAACCAAATCCTTATATGCTTTAATTAAAGTCTTATCACCGAAGAACACGTGAACCCACGGCATTCCTATGACGTCACTTAAATGAGCACCATAAGGATGATTATATGGTGGAAAATTTACATAGAGTCTTCCGCCGGGCTTTAAAATTCTGTAAACTTCTTCTAAAACAGCTGCAGGATCATTCACGTGCTCCATTGCATCGTTCATTATTATTGTGTCAAAAGAATTGTCATCAAAGCTTGTTTTTGCCGCATCTCCGCAGACAAATCTGAACCCTTCAAGGTTTAGCTCCCTTGCAAGACTTTCAGATTCTTCTTTATATCTTTCAACCACATCAATACCTGTTACAGTTTTTGCTCCACAGGATAAATAATAAAGTGACTTACCGCCTGCACCGCAACCTATATCAAGCACATCCTTATCCCTGAACATATCCGTAATATCAGTATACGCAAGATAAAACTTAATTGTCTCTTCTCCCTTGGTGTATTGCCACATTGCATATGTCATTTCACCGTCATTTTGCATATTGAAAGGATGCTTCGGCAACGGAAAGATTTTATTTATAATTTTTAATAGTTTTACTGACATAAAAATCTCCCAATGTAAATTTTACATACAAAGTTATTATATTACTTTCTTGCCAAAAAGTCAATAGCTGTATTATATATGAAAAAGCACCTTAAGGTATACCACCAAGGTGCTTTAAGTTTATTTATCGCTATTGCATGAAGTGCAGGACGAACAACACTGACAGTTATTTTCCTCCTTTGGGAAAAGACCTATTTTTGTATAATAATCACCTATTGCCTTTTTTATAGCTTCTTCTGCAAGGACACTGCAATGTATTTTCTGTGGTGGAAGTCCTCCCAAAGAATCAACAACATCCTGATTTTTAAGAGTAAGCGCAAAATCAATAGATTTTCCTTTTATCATTTCTGTCGCAACACTGCTTGTAGCAATTGCCGCTCCGCATCCGAAGGTTTTAAACTTAACATCAGTTATTATTCCATCTTCACTTACTTTTATGAACATTTTCATAATATCTCCGCATTTAGCGTTACCTACCTCTCCCACTCCGTCGGCATCCGGAATCTCGCCAACATTTCTTGGGTTCTGAAAATGATCTAAAACTTTATCTGTATATTCCATATTATTCTTTCCTTTCTTTATTATATAGAGGTGACATATTTCTGAGTCTTTCAACTATTTCCGGAAGAACTGAGAAAAGATAGTCTATATCATCGTCTGTATTCTCATACCCTAATGTAATTCTAAGTGAGCCGTGTGCAATCTCATGCGGTAATCCGATAGCAAGAAGCACATGAGACGGGTCGAGGGACGCTGACGTACAAGCAGAACCTGACGATGCGCAAATATTTTTAAGGTCAAGTGCGAGCAACAATGATTCCCCTTCAATGTACTTAAAAGAAAGGTTTACATTGCCGGGAAGCCTGTCGGTCGGGTGCCCGTTTAATATTACATCCGGAATATTCTGTATAATTTCTTTGATTATACGGTCTCTCATTCTTGTAAGATTAGTATTTACATAAATCATTTCATCACAAGCTGTTTTTAAAGCTTCAGCCATACCAACAATAGATGGAACATTTTCTGTACCCGGTCTTTTATTTTTTTCCTGTGCACCGCCGTAAAAACAATTACTAATTTTAACACCTTTTTTTACATATAGTGCTCCAACACCTTTAGGGCCGTTAAATTTATGCGCTGACATTGAGAGCAGATCTATATTCATACTCTGTACATCAACAGGAATGTGTCCCACTGCCTGAACTGCATCTGTATGAAATAAAATTCCGTGCTTATGAGCAATTTCTCCAATTTCTTTAACAGGCTGAATTGTTCCGATTTCATTATTGGCAAACATAATTGAAATCAGAAACGTTTTATCAGTTATGGCATTTTCAAGCTCGTTTAAATCTATCTTGCCATATTTATCAACACTAAGATAAGTAACATCACATCCGTTTTTTTCAAGATATTCACAAGTGTTTAAAACCGCGTGATGTTCAATTTTTGTTGTTATTATGTGATTTCCCTTATTCTTATAAGCTTCAGTTACTCCGAAAATTGCCCAGTTATCACTTTCTGTTCCTCCGGATGTAAAAAATATTTCATTTTCTTCTGAAGCATTGATACATTCTGCTATGGTTTTTCGTGCATTTGTAAGTGCGTATCTGCTTATTTTAGCAAGAGAGTACACGCTTGATGCATTACCGTAGCTTTGTCCGAAATATGGAAGCATTTTCGCTAAAACCTCGGGTCGCACAAAGGTTGTTGCTCCGTGGTCAAAATATACTGTGCTGCAAGACATATTTATTCCCCCTCGTGACATTTATTATTATGACAGCTAATTTCCCTTACAAAAGCACACAAATTCCGCACCTTTGATTTATTAAGCTCGTAATAAACCTGTGTTCCGGTCTTATCAGTTTTTACCATTCCAGCTTTTGTAAGTATTCTCATATGATGTGAAAGTGTGGGCTGTGATATTTTCATATGCTCTAAAATCTCACTTGCACACATTTTATTGTTTGAAATCAGTCTTACAATCTTTAATCTGTTATCATCAGAAAGAACTTTAAAGATTTCTGTTAATTCCATCAAATCACATCCTTTATTGTATAATACCACAAACATTTATGTTTGTCAATATTTATACTCATCAATATTTAAAAGTGCAAAAAACGGTCACACTATGTGCAACCGTTTTTTTTGCAGATATGGTCATTTAATTACTTCATTGACTTTTCGTATGATTCAATCATTTTCTTACAGATGATGCCAGAACGCCGACCATAACGTTCTCCATTGCGGATATAAGTAATATCCCCAACACCACCCATCTTCAATTTTACCTCTAATCTCATAGAGGTTTCGGTCACAGGGTAAACATCAATTCTGTCGATAATGACTTTAACCATTTCATCAACCGCAACCTTATCCATTTCAACATCGGGTTCGTATAAGGTTTGGAAGTAGTTCTGAATTTTCTTGATATTTTCCAAATACTTACTATCATCCTCAGATGTTTTTTCAAGAGCAGTTAATTCTTCTTCAAGTTCTTTTATGACAGAATTTATAACATCGTTTCGTTCCGTGAACTCTTTCTTTTCCATAGAACCATCTACATATAAATCAAAGAGTTTATCACGTTTGTTTTTTTCTTTGTCAATCCTTGTCTTGACATCGTTTATTTTTCTTTCAGAAGTCGAAGTCTTATCACTCTGTTTGTAAATTTTAATGAAATCATTTACATATTCTTCAACATTTTCTGCAATGTCCTTGAAGTATTCTGAAATCATCGTGTAGAGTTCGTCTTCCATAATTGCTATCGAAGTACAACTTTTTGCACCGAACCGTTTTTTCTCACTACAAATCCATTGGTAAATACTTTGACCTTTAGACCTACTATTAGAATAACTTGTTCTCCAATATGGTCGCATATGAGAAGCACACCATATTTTTCCTGTGAAAATACTTCTGTCTTTAAAAGACCTTTCACGACTTTTTATTGCCGCACTTCTTTCAGCAAATATCTGATTGCATCTTTCCCATAAATCTTCATCAACAATAGCAGGGACAACTTCACCTGTTTCATCCTTGTACATTATCCATTCCTCTTCAGGAAGAAATCTCTGTTCTTTGGTACGATAGTCAACGATTTTAACTTTATTACCACAATAATAACCTTTGTACTTTGGATTTTGGATTATACCGGAAATTGTATTGTGGTGAATACGAGTTCCGTTTCTACCACGATAACCTTTGTTGAAAAGCATATCTTCAATTTTCCGTGTACTGTAGTCACCTGTTGAATATGTTTCAAAGATAAACCGAACCATTTCGGCTTCGGGTTCATTGATAACAAGTTTACAATCATCTTTGTCATAACCGAAAATTCTACTGTTACCCATAACAGCACCTTTTTCGATAGAACGTTTGTGTCCCCAACGAACTCTTTCGGAAAGTTTTCTAACTTCGTCTGCTGCTATACTTGACATAATAGTGAGTCTGAGTTCGCTATCGGTGTCGATGGTACATATGTTATCATTTTGGAAGAAAACACCGACACCACATCTAAGCAAATCTCTTGTATAAGTTAAACTGTCGATGGTGTTTCTTGCGAAACGTGAAACTTCCTTTGTGAGTATTAAATCAAACTCACCATTTTTACCATCTTCAATCATTCTCATAAACTCTTCACGGTTTGCAGCCTGTTCACCACGGATGCGGTCAACGTAACCTTCAACATAAGTCCAATTAGGGTTATTTTTTATCAAATCGGTGAAGTAACTTATCTGATTTTCTATAGAGTTTTCTTGTTCTTCTCTTGTAGTCGAAACACGACCATAGAAAGTAACTCTCAGTGGTAAATCAAATATGGTTTTTCGTTCTAACTTCATTTGATTTGCAACTGAATATATATCCATATTTTTACCTCTCTTTTTATAGTATCTATAATAATGTTACCGCGCCGTTTGATTTGTGTCAAGGCTCTTTGGTGAATTACCAAAAATTTTCAGCATATATGTATAAGCCGCATTGTGCGGCTGTTTTCTCACTTTATGCAGTAAGTTTTTCAATTAAGGATTTCATACGATTACACTTGGCGAGGTCAATCATTCCTTTGGCAAGTAAGATGTTCGCCCAAGCCGTGAGTGTTTGCTTTTTCAGTAACAATTTTTCGTCACTTTTCTTCATATGGTTGGCCTCCTTCCATATAGAATAAATTTTCCCAATTCTTCATAATTATATTCCGAAAAATCATATTGATTACTTTTTAAAATTTTATACGTTTTTCATACGACCTTGGCAGGCTCCACGGGACTCTCACCCTCTGTGTGGTTCTCACACAACCGCCCAATGCAGTGACGCGTTCAAGACGGGAGTATCATTATTGCATCTGTGTGTCGTTGCCTGTGGTGTTGCCAATACCACATAATCGGAACAAACTTTTATGTAAAATTCGCTATATATTTATAAAAGGAGTATGAAGTCAAATTCTGCAAATAGTACAACAAAATTCACCGCTAAGCTCGGCACAGACTTAATGTATATGAAACAACTATTCTGCGGTCAGTGCCGCTTTCTTTTTCAAGGAACAAATATGTGAGGCAATTATCAGCCTACAGAAATATACTTATAAAAAATAAATATATTTTTGTAGAATGGTAATCATTGGGGTACGAATTGGGTTCGTACCCCAATTTTTTCACTCTGGTTTAAACTTATTGATAATACTTGATATAAGTTTTGCTTCGATGCGTTCTTGCATATCTTCGTCAACATACTGACGTTCATTTCCTTCATCGTCCTTTATAATTCTTATACACTTACTTCGGGTAAAACCACGAAAGTGCGTTACTATTTGATTTAATGCAATGGGGTCGCCATTTACAGCAGAAACGATTGTTTCATATGGGATTTTATTATATTTACTTTTATTACTCATTTAACCACCTTCCTCGGCAATCAATTCTTTCAGTAATTGCAATATCTTTTGTCTTCGCCTACACACCGTTGATTGAACAGCTTTAACTTCATCGGCAATTTGCTGGTCGGTTTTTCCTAAGAAGTATGAATGAAGAATTATGTTGAGCTTGTCCTCTGGGAGTCGCTTCATTGCATCGTATAAATCCGAATTAACCACTACTACCTTAATCATTTCATTTTCGCTTGTAACCACCCAAAAGGTTTGGTCTTCCAAAAAATATGTATCGGTTGTGGATAGTTGGTTCATTTCCGATTCTGATAAGTCTGAAAACGACTTAAAATTGTTCTGTTTATAATTGAGTTCCCTGTGAATATTTTTTGCTTCATTTTCGATAACTCTTAAACAAAAAGCAATAAGTTGGGCTTCAATCCTTTCTCTATCAGCAAGGTTCATAAATTCACCCCCTTTGCGCCATAAAATTCAAGTTAAGTTTTCTTTTCAATGAAGACACACTTGAAAAACCATTTTTATGCACATTTTGAAAAAATTTTTTTCAAAACATCGGGGCGGTTCTCTTGCAAAATAAAAAGCACATTCACCTGACGGACATAATAAGCCCGTAGTGAATGTGCAAATTTTTATAAAATTATTCGATTTTTGGCTTTTCTTTAATACAAGTCTTTTTGCTGCCTTATGTTAATTCTCGTCATATTTTTTCTCCTTCGGTGTGTGCCATCGTAAGCGTGGCGAGTATTACCATTATATCATATTTCGGCTGTACCATCAATCTGCTTTCAGTAAATTTATATATTATGTCAAAAACAGAACCCTCCGGTATTGGAAGGTTCTGTTTTAATTTTTAAACCCATCGAAATCGAGGGGGTTGAAATTTTTAATCCCAAAGTGTATGTGGATACATATTATAATCACGCATCAGACTCATACGAACAGTGTTATATTCCTTTTCTGTAAGCTCATTTGCATTTAACAATGTTCTTAACATACCAAGTTGCATACTATATCTGATTAGCTTCTCGTTTTTATCCATTTTTGAAATATCGGGAGTTTGTTTTTTTGAATTACTCATATTCGTTACCTCGTATTATTAAAATTTTACACCACTTATGATATGACTTAAATAATATTATACTACAGTATATCTGTATATTCAATAAGACAACAAATTTTCCCAATATAAACAAATAAAATACGCATAATTTAAACATTCCAAGTGTGACTAATTATAAGAAAAAACTAATTTTTGAGTAACCAGCAAGCAAAGCGAGTGTGGCTACACTCACGAATTTTGGGATAATCCCAAACCCTTATTTTGAAACAGAAAGAGAGATGATGTCTGATGGCTAACAGGAAGCGAAAAATGGTGCTTAGATGCCCTGTAACACAGGAAGAAAGGAATTTAATCGAAGATAAGATGAAACAACTCCACGCAACCAAAATTGGAGCATATTTGAGAAAAATGGCAATAGACGGATATGTTATTTATCGGGACGATACGGAAATAAAAAATATGAATAAGCAACTACAGGCTATCGGACGAAATATTAACCAAATAGCAAGAAAGTTAAACTCCACCGGAAATATATACAAGGAAGATGTTGCCGAACTCAAGGAAAGGCTTGATGATATATGGCAATTACAAAGAACCATCCTATTGACACTTCGCTAAAAAAAGCAATCGACTATATCTGCAATCCTCATAAAACAGATGAAGAAATATACATATATTCTTATGGTTGCTCTCCTGCCACAGCAGACATTGAATTTATGTGGACTCAGAATAATGAGAACGCATCAAGGCCTACTGCGGAAAGTCATTTAGCAAGACACTTCATACAGTCCTTTGACCCCGGTGAAACAACTCCTGAAGTAGCACACGAAATTGGAAAAAGGTTGGCAGAAGAAGTATTTGGCAAATATGAGTACGTACTTGCAACCCACACTGACAGAGGGCACATCCATAATCATATCATCGTAAACGATGTAAGTTTTGTGGATTATAAGCGAAGTCATATCAATGAAAAATGGTATTATAAAACAAGAAAAATAAGCGATAATTTATGTAAAGAATTTGGTTTATCTGTAATCACACCATCGAATAATAAAGGTAAATCCTATAAGGAAAGAGCCGTAATAAATAAAGGTATAAGTTGGAAGATGCAGCTTCAGAATACCATTGATGTAGTCATTCCAAAATCAAAAGACTTTGATGACTTTATCAGGAGAATGGAACTTGCTGGATATAAGGTGAAAAGACAGAACAAAAACATATCCTTCTGTGCTGATGGCCGTGAAAGATATACAAGGTCTAAGACTCTTGGTGAAGACTACACGATAGATGCGATAATAGAACGAATTAAAGGAAAAGACAAATCGACCATGCTTGGCGGTGGCAAAAGAGTTAGTCTTCTCATTGACATACAAAATTGCATAAAAGCACAACAGAGCAAAGGTTACGAACATTGGGCGAAAATCAACAATATTAAGCAAATGAGTAAGACACTCAACTTCATATCAGATAACGGCATTGAAACATATTCTCAGCTTGAAGAATTTGAGAATAATATTCTGCGTGAGTTCGGAAAGCAAAGTGAAGAGATTAAGGCTGTCGAAACTGAAATAAAAGAAACATTGGTTCTTATAAAAAATGTTGAAATCTATATGAGTTTGAAACCTGTATATGATGCCTATAAACAGTCCAAAAATAAAACAAAATATCGAGAAGAACACTCTGCCGAAATCATATTATTTGAAAAAGCAATCAAAGAACTCAAGGAAGCAAACTTCCCTCACATTAAGGATTTAAGAACCAAACATTCTGACCTGTCCGACAGAAAGAAAATCCTGTATTCTGAGTATAAAAAATTAAAGCAAAAAGTGAATGAAATCCATATTGTAAAATCGAATATCGACACAATTTTAGGCGCTTCGCACAGGAAGGATAGAGAAAAATCGGCGCTTTTATAATTCTAAAGGGGCTGGGCGCCGGAGAAAAGATATGATAAAATATATATAGAGAATAATATTATAAGGAGGCTCTACCTATGAAAAAAATTATCACTATTCTACTCACAACCGTTATGACATTATCAATTTCACTGACAGCATTTGCGGTGGAAATTCCCATTGAAAGTCTTCCGCATAATGCAACACACGAAGGTATGATAATCACCGAAAATCTTATCGGAGAAATCCTAACTGAAGTTAAAAATGGATTGGGTTATCAAGATGCGTGGACGAAAGCAAACAAGAAGATTTTTACAGCAGTTTTGAACAGAGAAACAAACGGAAATGGATATGCAGATTTGGCCGCAATAGCAAGAAATTCAATATGGCACTACAGAGATATGTATTTAAGACCTGAATTTCATATTCAGACTGAAGCATACATCAAGAATCTGATAGCAGAAGTCATTACTGAAGTTGAGAATGGACTTGACTATGACGAAGGTCTGAAGAAAGCATATATCATCATTTATAAGAGTAAAAATCCTCAGTTCAATGCAGAAGAAACCTTCTCGGTGGACTCTTGCTATCGTGATATACCTGCCGTTGACTCAGTACTATTTACATATGCAAGAAAGCATCTGCACGAAGCAGTTTCAAGGAGAGAACTAAAATGACAAAATTCGATGTTGTAAAGACATTTATATTCAAAACCGTAATCCCAATAATGTTCGTATTCTTTATGTATCAAATCTTCATAGATTTATGCGTAAGTGGAACAACTACCAACTACCTGTACTTACTGATGATTTGCGGAATACCATTTGGGATAAGATATATGTTTATGTTACCAATATTGGTTCGCAGTATGGGAGTTGGAATTGCGATGATGATATTCAACATTGCAATCGGTTCTCTTATCGGAGGTTTCATTTTACTTTGGAAATTGACCGTTGCCCTGTACTACATTCCACTTAGCATTGTAAGGTTCGCAAGAGCATAAGAAGGGAGAATTTTATGGTAAAAAATAATGTTAATGCAAAAGAGATTTGGTTGAAATACTTCAACGATGTCCTTCTCTCAAAAGGACTTATCTCAGAAAATGAACACAGAAAAATGCGAGTGTTGATTACTACAAAATGTAATAAATAAAAGAAATGCTATCGAGGACGAAAATCCTCGGTAGCATTTTTAAGTTATAAATCATATTCACGATATTTACAAGCAAGACATTTAGCTCGTTGTTCTTCGTCCCACTGTATATCTTCAGGTAAAACAGTGGGTTTTATCATTCTGTCTGCAACATCACAAATTACAACACAATCTCCACCGTCAATATCCCGATTTGCAACCGGACAAAATACTGTATCCATAAATAATCACCTAATTATTTTCATTTGTTGCTTTTTCTTCAAGAGAAACAAACCTGTCGAAATCACTTTCGTATAAACGGTCTTGGATTATTCTGTATTTTTCAAATTCAGTTTCAGCAAATGCTTTAGCAATTTCGTGAGTGACCTTACCACTATCTGTCAAAATGTCATGCTCGTTAAACTCAAGGAAACGATTAAGTCTATCAGCCCAATCTTCCATAGTCATAGGTATATGTCTTGATGCCTGATGTTCTGCATAATCAAGATACATTGTCACAATTCGTCTTAATCCTTGC
>JAGAJK010000021.1 GCA_017626145.1 Clostridia bacterium | reverse complement strand
CAAAAGCATCCAGCCAATAGCGGCGGCTGCTACATATGCAATGCCTGCAATCTTCCAAAAATACTTCCACTTTTTGCTGTTATCAACAGGATATTCACCAACGACTTTTCCTGTTTGTCCGTTAATAGCAAATTTATACATTTTATCCATATACTTAATGTTGAGCATCCATACAGGAAGGAGAGAGTACCTTATCTTACCGTTTGAAAAGCTTACCCTTGAGTTTTCGGGAATTACTGCTGTGTAACGGTTTGTCGTATCATTAAAAGCCTCAACAGTTGAATTTTCAACTCGCTCATTTGCTCGTTCAATACTTTCTTCAGCCGATACATCATATTTATCAGCTAAGTATCCCGAAAGATAAGCTCCGCTAAATTCAACGGCATCTTCATAGTTAAACGGCTCGACGGCTTCCATATAGGTATCATCCGCTTTCTTTGAACCGTCAACAGGAATATTTGCAAATCCAATAGAACCGCTTCTGAACAGTTTATAATAATCTGTTTTGGTGTAATTGTAGTTCGAATCGCTCCATGCAGTTACCCTTTCTGCATTGTAGCTTACCGCCGCATCACAGTCGCAATCAAACATCCAGAACGGAACATATACGCCTGCCATCTCTTCAATTTTTCTTTTATTCTTAAATTCATCGGGCAAAAACGGTGCATTTTTGAAATCACCCTCAAAAGCCTCTATTGCAGCTTTTTTATTTAGCTTAAACGGAATTATGTAATCAGGCTTTAGTGTTCCTTCAAATTGTCCTTTGACAATAGTGGAGTTACCGCAATAAGGACAAACTGTGGAGCCAAGTGTATCATCGCCCTGAATTTCTGCTCCACAGGAGGGGCATGAATAATTTGAAAGAGTAACCTCGTTTGTATCTTCATAATTTCTTGGCGTATAGCTTTCCCAATCGTATTTTGATGTGCCACCGGAATCGGCAGAGCCTTCTGTCATTTGCTGCATCGTTTCAAGTGGGAAAGTATTATCGCATGATTCACATGTTAAGTTCTGCGTTACGGCATTAAACACTAAAGGCGCCGTACAACAAGGACATTTATAATTTTGTACCACATCCATGGAATTTACCTCCCTTCATAATGGTAGAGTACTTATTTTGCGATTTTTATCTCGTTGTTTGCCTCAGCACATTTTGTGCAGCAAACTCCGCCACCAAGCTCGTCTGAATATACGGAGCAATCCTCGCAAATCATATCCCCACATATTTCGCAACGGTTTAAGTTTAGCCTTACTTCGTTGTTTGCGCGCTCATATGCTGCCGCATGTTCATTTGCATAAATGATTGCACGAGCTTCTTTTTCATCATTGGACAGAAAAGTTTTTTGTGCAAAAGCACTGTTGAAGTCATAAGCCTGTGTTTGGATTGCCTTACCGCAACAGTCGCAATAGAAAACAAACTTAAACTGTTTCATTGACGATTCGTCTGTGTATTTTTTTGTTATTGGACTAAGCATCGTACTACCTCCTTTGGTTATCTTTTAGCAATTTACTAAATTACAAAAAAGTCTACTTATGGAAGTGAGCTGTGCGAACGACAGTCACAATAGTGACTTTTTTATAATATAATTTTACTTAAAAACATTAATTTTGTATATTAGCCCTAAGGCTACTTTTGCTGATTTGAGGGGGTGGACTTAGGGCTACTTTATGGAATTTTAGGGGGTAGACCCAGGGCTACCATGCCTGATTTTACGCCAAGAAAAGCGGCTTTGCCGCACCGCCTGCGGCGGAAGTGCGGAGCAATATCGCTTTTCAAAAAAATTTGCACGGCAATATAATCAAAGTTTTTACTGTATAGGAACAAAGTTTCATATACAGTAAAAAACCCGCCCATTTTTCAATGGACGGCAAATTTGTCAGTTTCAGATATATTTTTTTAATTTAGCATATAGTTCAAATCGGTTTGCTACATTGAACTTTGCATAAATGGAGCTTGTATGTTTTTTGATAGTGCTCTCGGTTACAAACAACTCGTCTGCAATTTCTTTTCGTTGTTTGTTGGCAAGCAGTTTTATCAAGACCTCTTTTTCTCTTTCGGTAATCCGACTGACGATTTTCTCGCATGCTAATATGCAGTCAATATCTTTTTCACTAAAAAGTGCTGTGCTATCATCGTCAGATTGAATCGCTCCCGACAGATATTCTTCTGCTTTCTTTGAAGTGTTTGCGATTATGATGCTTCCGTTTTCACCCCTGATACCGTACTCCTGTAAAATTCCGTACAAAAGCAAAATGAAAAGCTCAGAAATCACATAGGACACCGTTAAAAATTCAAATCCACGAGGAAAGAACCGTTCTGCAAACCATATTATAATACTGCACAGCACCGCACACAATAAGAAGGTTGTGTGGAGTGTAGATGTAATTTTCTTTTTAACCGCAGAGTATATAATTACAATCAGCATTAAAGCAAAGTACGAAAGCAGATATATGTAGTAGAGTAAGTGCAAAGGGCCGTAATCACGAATAAGCCTTGTTACTCCATCTGCAACCTCTATTGAAACATTTTTATAATAGCAAGGGAAAAATCCGGGTGTAAGTGTTACGAAAAGTACGGCTATGCTGATAAATGAAAGCGTAGGCAGAAGCCACTTTTTATAATTAAGACTACATAAATTCAGTATCATTTTCAGCATAAGAAGTGGCAGAAAAACCTGACCTAAATATGCAATCCTATTACCGTTAAGTGCAAAAGAAAGGCTTGGTGCAACCGAAATCAAAAACTGTCCTAAGTTACACACAAACACCGATATAAACAAAAGCAACAAACATATATCTTTTTTTCTATCAACTGCGAGGCACACACCAATCAAAAACAGCGATATGACGCAGAGGATTCCATAAGCTATACTCATTTTTTATTCCTCCATCATATATTCGTATTATCAGATAAGTCTATTTCTATTCCGTTCCTTTGACAAAAGGAATAGAACTTGCCGAGCAGAGCAAGCTGCGGCTTTCTGTTTTCTCGTTCCCATCTGCTTACAGTTGCAAAGGAAATACCCATTTGTCTTGCAAGCTCCTCCTGGCTGAGCTGCAGATGCATACGAACAAATTTTATCTGATCCTGAAAGCCCATCGTCTTAACTTTTAATAAACTTACGTTTTCCGCCATAGTACCTACCCGAATAACTCTCCAAATATATCATATTATAGCATAATTAGTCATAAATTTCAATAAATTTAAAAAATTTCAGCAATTTGACGGTGAGTTTTTTACAAAACTAAACGCAACATTTGCCTGCATCTATAATTTATACACTTAAAATTATAACCAACATAAACAGGTATTGCGTTTCATTTTACAATTGAGGAATTATATCAAAGCCTTAGGGTAAATGAAGGGGTGCACAGACCAAAGCATTTAATCCTTGTTCAAACTTGAAGCTCTTTCGATTTTGAATAAATTCTATGTATATCAATATCCTAATTGGTTTGTCAATTTGCACACAAAAACTGTTTCAATTACATCTTGAAATTTTAATACAGAAAGAGCTGGACTGAAACATAAAAAAACCTGAAAGCCGCTATTTAAGCGGTTTTCAGGATTCAGACCGCTGACTTTGACTTTGTCAGCGGTCTGACAACGCACACCGTACGTTGTTTTTACTTTTATACAAGTCCTAAATATTTTTCAAAAAAGGCTGTAAGCTTGGCAATGATTCCGTTTTTCTTCTCAGCTCTGTTGCCACCGCCAAAACGAGATACAGGAGGCATAATTCTATCTATATCTGTTCCTGTTGTTCTGAGTAGTCCATCACGGAAGGCGTTGTCAATAAACTTTCTTGCCTCTTCGTCCTTTAAACGTTCTTCGGTAATAAGGGTGCTGATGTCTTTTTCACGTTGTTCCTTAACGAATATTTTCCAATCATCATCAACGTTTGTATCAGCATTAACGCTTGCAATAAACCCGTCAATAAGTTCTTTTTTTGAACGCAATTGAATGCTTGCACCAACAGCCTTTGAAATGTCAGCAAGTATCTCTTTATCCTGACAGTTGCTCTCGTGATATTTAGAAACAAGCATCAGAATGTAATCAATGTTAACTTCAACCTGTTTGATAAGCTCAATCTCAAATTCAATGTCGTCATTAATGTTTTCTTTCTCGCCTGCAGGTGGTCTTATTGTTTGGTAAATGTCAATGTAAATACTCTGATAGTCCTGCATATCACGTTCGGAAATCTTGTCTGTTGCATCAAAGTCATCAAATGATGATAGAATGTTTCTGAGCCTTAATATCGCACCAAAAAGCTTAATAAACGCTTTTTCTTCAGCTTCACCAATAATTTCACTGCCGAGAGGGAACCTTGTTTCCAGCTCGTCAATCAGCTCAACGTATCCAGGGTGATGCACTCCGTCCTCATCGTAGCCGTAGTAATATGCATCAAAGTTTTTAAGAAGCACAATACCTTCAGCATCTTTGTCTCCGAATAAAGATATAGCATCAACCACTTCTTGCTCCAAATCTCTGAAACAAACGATGTTGCCGTAAGTCTTAACAGAGTTTAAGATTCGGTTCGTTCTTGAAAACGCCTGAATAAGTCCGTGTTGCTTCAAGTTCTTGTCAACCCACAAAGTATTAAGAGTTGTAGCATCAAAGCCTGTCAGGAACATATTTACAACGATAAGTAAGTCAATCTCTCGGTTCTTCATCTTCATTGACAAGTCCTTATAATAGTTTTGGAACTTGTCGCTTGAAGTATCAAAGTTGGTGCTGAATGTCTTGTTATAATCAGCTATTGCAGACTCCAAGAAATCTCGTGAGCTTTGGTCTAAGCTATCGGTATCAAACCCTTCTTCCAAAAGACCGTCCTCCGGATCGTCCTCGTTTGCAGAGAAGCTGAATATCGTTGCAATGTTCAGTTTCTTATGCATTTCTTCAAGCTGACGTTTAAACTCATTGTAATACTTCATTGCTACAGGAATGGAACTAACCGCAAATATAGAGTTAAATCCTGCAACCCTTTGTCCTTTTAAAGAATAGAAGCTGTTACGCATTGTCTTTTTCTCAAAGTTTTCAAGAGTGTATTTTACAATCTCCCTGATTCTCTCAGGAGCTGACATTGCCTTCTCAATATCAATCGCACGCACATCATAGTCCTTGATGTTTTCTTTGGTTTTAACCGTGTTTACATAATCAATCCTGAACGGCAGAACATTACCATCATTGATTGCATTAACTATTGTATAGGTGTGCAATTTATCACCAAACGCCTGCGGTGTTGTTTTAAGATTAGGATTACCGCCTGTGCTTGCATTTACTGCAAATATAGGGGTACCTGTAAACCCAAAGATATGATATTTCTTAAAATGCTTAATAATAGCCAAGTGCATATCACCAAACTGACTTCGGTGGCATTCGTCAAAGATAAGAACAACGTGCTTTGTGTATATGTCGTGAGTCTTGTTCTTTCTGATAAACACATCAAGCTTTTGAATGGTAGTTATAATGATTCTTGCATTAGAATCTTCAAGCTGTTTTGTAAGAACACTTGTATTTGTATTTGAGTTTGCAGAACCTTTTTCAAACCTGTCGTATTCTTTCATGGTCTGATAGTCAAGGTCTTTTCTGTCAACCACAAACAGCACCTTATCAACGTAAGGAAGCTGTGATGCCAATTGTGCCGTCTTAAAGGATGTTAAAGTTTTACCGCTACCTGTGGTATGCCATATGTAACCGCCTGCATCAAGAGAGCCTTCCTTTTTGTAGTTGGAAGATACCTCAATGCGGTTTAAGATTCTTTCTGTTGCCACAATCTGATACGGTCTCATTACCAAAAGCAAATCTTCCGATGTAAACACACAGTATTTTGTTAAAATATTCAGTATCGAATGCTTTGCAAAGAATGTCTTTGTAAAGTCCACAAGGTCAGCTATAATCTTATTGTTGCCGTCAGCCCAGTATGATGTGAACTCAAAGCTGTTGCTTGTTTTTTTGCTTGACTTCTTGGCTGATTCACTCATTTCCTTGATGTGGCTGTTACGTGTAGTGTTGGAATAGTACTTTGTATGCGTTCCGTTGGATATAACAAATATTTGCACGTATTCATAAAGCCCACTGCCTGCCCAAAAGCTGTCCCTTTGATAACGCTTAATCTGATTAAACGCTTCACGAATGGCAACACCACGTCTTTTAAGCTCAATATGTATTAAAGGCAAGCCGTTTACAAGAACAGTAACGTCATAGCGTGTGTCGTGCTTACCGCCATCCTCTGTGTACTGATTGATTACCTGCATAAAGTTATTGTGTATATTTTTCTTATCAATCAGGTAAATGTTCTTGCTTGTTCCGTCATCACGCTTTAATACCTGCACGTGGTCAGTCTGTATCTTTCTCGTCTTTTCAACAATGCCTTCGTTAGCGTTGGCAATGTTATTTTCAAAGAAACGCTTCCATTCACTCTCCGTAAAAGTATAGTCGTTTAACTTTTCTAACTGTTTACGGAGATTTGTAACAAGGTCTTTTTCCTCGTGTATTGTAATATATTCATACCCCTGCTCACCGAGCAGTTTTATAAACTCTTTTTCAAGCTCAGCTTCACTCTGATAGCTCTCTGAACGCTTGCCCTCAGGCGTGTATTCAGAAACAACTGTACTTTCGTTTGAAGCCAGCACTATATTAAATTCACTCATATAGCTTTCTCCTTAAATGTTAATAACTTATCACGATAGTATTCATATTGCTTTTGTCTTGCTTCAATCTCAGCAGGTAAACCTTCTGAAATGTCATTACAAAGCTTATCAAACCTATCAAGAATGTCAACAATACGCTGTTGTTCTTCGAGTGACGGAACTGCTACATTAAAACTCATTATAGCTTCTTTGTCTCCTCGTGGCATTTTTGCTCCTTTAGAATGTTGCATATTATAGTCAAAGAATTTATCTGAACACAACACACTATATAAGTAGATAGGCAATACATCATTACTTGTTGTTCTGATAACTAATACATCCCCATTGGTGCCACCGCAATTACTCGCGTACCATATCTTCTTAAGGTAAGGTCGAATGTTTCCGATTAGAATGTCATCTTTAAGATATTTTACAAGTCTACCTTCTGTTGGCACGTGCGTTGATAGTGTCTTTCCCATCCGATTTTGCAACAGATTATCAACCCCAACGTATGTGCCTTCGTCGACTTCAATTGCATCAATTCTTTCTTTAGAGTAACAAGCAATTTCATTAAGTGCAAACACAGGAATATCATTGCCAAAAGTCAACAGTTCATCTCTATAATGCTCATACTGTTTCTTTCTCGCTGTAAGCTCCGCTGTGAGTTTGTCTGTTAACTCCGCTGTAAGCTCCGTGAAATTGTTAAGTATTCTGACAATTTCACTCTGTACCTCAAGTGGCGGTACAGGGATTTTTATTCTGCTCATAACATTGCTCATAAGCTTAGGATTTCCCATTCCACTGTTTACGTGCTTGTGAGCTTCAATCGAAAGAGCATAGTACAAGAATGCTGTAATAAGATCGTCTGTTTTAACTTTAAGTAATCCGCAAACATTTGTAACACTAAACTTTCCATTTCTATAAAAAACAGTTCCCGCATTAGCTCCGTCTGTCGTCCAAGTTAAGTACTCGCCATCAAACATATATGTGGATATTTTACCGAGTTCTCCGTTGTTTTCTGTCTGTGATGAATATACAGGGTAGTCTCCAACATTATCTCTAATGTAATCTTTTGAAATTACTTGACCACGTGAAATATCACATACGTCTGCTATTGTTTTATACTCAACGCCTTCAGGGCAAAGCTTTTCGATAAGTTCTTCAAGTCTGCTCATTACTGCACCTCGATTTCTGCAATGATTTTTTCAATCTCATCACGAAGCATCTGCTCACGAGCAACAATCTTACCTATTTCACGATTCAGCTCTTTAATGTCAATAACTTCTCTTGTGTCCTCCTGTTCAACGTAAGTAGAAACAGAAAGGTTATAGTCCTGATCCTTTATCTCATCGTAGATAACAATCTTTGAAAAATGCTCTTTTTCAGAACGCTCCATATAGCAGTTATAGATTGCTTCAATGTTTTCTGCTGTCAGCTTGTTTGAGTTTGTAACCTTAACACATTCTTTTGTAGCATCGATAAACAAAACAGAGCTGTCTTGCTTTGATTTCTTCAGAACCATAATGCAGGTGGCAATACTTGTTCCGTAGAAAAGATTATCAGGAAGCTGAATAATGCAGTCGATGTAGTTGTTATCCACCAAGTATTTTCTTATTTTCTGCTCAGCTCCGCCACGATACATTACTCCGGGGAAACATACTATTGAAGCTGTTCCGTTAGTTGAGAGCCACGCCAAAGAATGCATAATAAACGCAAGGTCAGCCTTGCTCTTTGGTGCAAGCACGCCAGCAGGTGAAAATCTTGGGTCGTTTATCATAAGAGGGTTGGAGTCGCCTTCCCATTTTGTAGAGTATGGGGGATTTGAAACGATTACTTCAAAAGGCTCTTCGTCCCAATGCTGTGGGCTAAGTAGTGTATCCTCGTTTGCTATGTTAAACTTATCAAAGTCAATGTCGTGCAGAAACATATTGATTCTGCAAAGGTTATATGTAGTAAGGTTTATTTCCTGTCCGTAAAAGCCCTGACGAACACTTTCCTTACCAAGTATTTTAGCCGCTTTCAAAAGGAGTGAACCTGAACCACAAGCAGGGTCATACACCTTATTTACTTCTGTCTTGTTACCAAGTGCTATTTTTGTAAGCAGTTCAGAAACCTCCTGAGGCGTATAGTATTCACCGCCTGATTTACCTGCATTTGAGGCATACATACCCATCAGGAACTCATAAGCATCACCGAACGCGTCAATGGTATTATCCTTATAGTTGCCAAGCTTCATTGAAGCTACGCCATCCATAAGCTTAACCAGTTTATCGTTTCTCTTTGCTACTGTTGCACCAAGCTTGTTGCTGTTAACGTCAATGTCGTCAAATAAACCCTTGAAATCATCTTCACTGTCACTGCCCTGAGCAGAAAGTTCAATGTTATTAAAGACCTTTTCAAGTGTTTCGTTCAGGTTTTCGTCATTCTTAGCTTTCTCTCTTACGTTTTCAAAAAGTTCGCTTGGGAGTATGAAGAAGCCTTTTGTTGCAACCAAATCTTCTCTTGCACTCTCAGCCTCTTCGTCAGAAAGCTTTGAATAATCAAAGTCAGCATTACCTGCTTCAATCTCACCCTCATTTATATAGTTTCTGAAGTTTTCAGAAATGTAGCGATAGAAGAGCATACCAAGCACATACTGCTTAAAGTCCCAGCCGTCAACGCTACCTCTTAAATCGTTAGCAATGCCCCATATAGTACGGTGAAGTTCTTCACGTTCCTGCTCTTTCTTTGTATCAATCATAATTTTCCTCCGAAAAGTTTTTGTTTTATTAATTATATTATGCGATATTTACTGTCCGATAAAAATCTCTTTGATAAGTACAAAATTATTATAACGCATTTTGAGGATAAAAGCAATAAAATGTTAGACGGGGGTGAAAAACATTGACAAAAATAATTAATTATGGTACAATTTACCTGATACAGAGATTTGGAGACGTATCAAAATAAGTGTAGGCTTATTTTGGTGCGTCTTTTTTTATTGTTTTTATGAAAAATGGAGGTAGTTCTATGTTTGATGCTGTGGTAATCGGTGCAGGTGTTGTGGGAGCAATGGCGGCACGTGAGCTTACTAAAAATGGCATGAAGGTTTGTGTTCTTGAAAGGGAAAACGATGTTGCTATGGGAGCAACAAAGGCAAACTCTGCCATAGTTCACGCAGGCTTTGATGCAAAAGAGGGTTCACTTAAGGCAGAGCTTAATGTTAAAGGTTCCGTTATGATGGAGCAGGTTGCAAAGGAGCTTGGCGTTAAGTATAAGCGTAACGGTTCTTTAGTAATCGGTTTTAATGAAGAGGATAAAAAGACTGTTGAAGAGCTTTATGAGAGAGGAACAAAAAACGGTGTTAAAAACCTTGAGGTTATCGACAGAGCTCGTTTAAAGGAGATCGAACCAAACATTGGTGATGGAGCAATCTGTGCATTATATGCACCAACGGGTGCAATAATCTGCCCATACGAGCTTACTTTGGCTGCAATTGGTAACGCAATGGATAACGGAGCGGAGTTAAAGTGCAATTTTGAAGTTTCCGCTATTGAAAAAACGGATAACGGATACAAGGTTTATTCGGGTGAAGATTTTGTTGAAGCTGAAATCGTTATCAACGCAGCAGGACTTTATTCCGATACTATCGCTTCAATGATTGGCGACAATTCCTTTAAGGTAACACCAAGACGTGGGGAATACATTCTTCTCGACAGAGAATGCGGCAACTTAACAAGCCACACAATTTTCCGTACACCTTCAAAAATGGGTAAAGGTATACTCGTTTCACCAACCGTTGACGGTAATTTACTCACAGGACCTACTTCCGTAAATATAGAAGATAAGGAAGACAAGGACACAACTGCGGAAGGGTTTGCACACATAATTAAAGAAACCTTTGAAAACGTAAACAACGTTCCCTTCAACAAAACAATAACCTCATTCTGCGGACTTCGTGCGGCAGGGGATACAGGTGATTTTATAATTACATCACCATCTAAAGGCTTTATCAATCTTGCAGGCATCGAATCTCCCGGTCTTTCAGCATCTCCTGCAATAGCTAAAAAGGTTACGGATATGCTTAAAGAACAAGGCTACACCCTTGAAGAAAATAAAGACTTCAATCCAATCCGTGAACCGATGCACGGCTTCAAGGATTTAAGCGTTGAAGAGAAAAATGAAATAATAAAGAAAGACAAAACCTTCGGCAGAATAATCTGTCGTTGTGAAACCGTAACCGAGGGTGAAATATTAAGAGCAATAAGAACAAACCCACGTCCCTCTGACCTGGACGGTGTAAAGAGAAGAACAAGAGCACAGATGGGTCGCTGTCAGGGTGGTTTCTGTTCACCGTATATTATGGAGCTTCTCGCAAAGGAAAACAATATTTCCATTGAAGAAGTAACCAAGAGCGGTTCGGGTTCAATAATGATTACAGGCAAAACAAAGGATGCGCAATAATGGGAAAGGAACTTTCCCATTATTGCCTCCGGCGGATTTAAATAGCCCGTGCGAAATTTTCTTTGCTTTCGCAAAGAAACGCACATGGGCACATTAATCTCTTATCATTCCTTGCCATACGGATAAGAGAAATTTGATTAACACTTGTGCCGGCGTATGGCGGCGGAAGGAGATTAATATGACAGATTTAGTTATTATCGGTGGCGGTCCGGCAGGTATGAGTGCCGCAGTTGCCGCATATGAAGCAGGAATACGTGACATACTTATATTAGAACGTGACAATTCCTTAGGCGGAATTCTGCAACAGTGTATTCATAACGGCTTCGGTCTTCACAAATTCGGTCAGGAGCTTACAGGTCCCGAGTATGCCTGGAAGTATGAAGAAAAGGTTAAGGAATTAAATATTCCCTACAAGCTTAATACAATGGTTCTTGATATAACAAGTGACAAGGTTATAACTGCCACCAACGCCACCGACGGCGTTTTCTGCATTCAGGCAAAGGCTGTTATTCTTGCTATGGGTTGCCGTGAGCGTTCTAAAGGTGCGTTAAATATTCCCGGCTCCAGACCTGCAGGTATTTACAGTGCAGGAACAGCACAGAAGCTTGTTAATATGAAAGGCTATATGCCCGGTAAAAATGTTGTAATTTTAGGCTCAGGCGATATCGGCTTGATTATGGCTCGCCGTATGACGTTAGAGGGTGCAAAGGTTCACGCAGTTTGCGAGCTTATGCCATACTCCGGCGGTCTTGCAAGAAATATCGAACAGTGCCTTAACGATTTTAACATTCCTCTTAAACTCAGCCATACCGTAACAAAAATCCACGGTAAGGGCAGAGTTGAAGCTGTAACAATCTCAAAGGTTGATGAAAACAGAAAGCCAATCCCGGGAACAGAAGAATTTATCCCCTGCGATACACTTCTTCTTTCAGTAGGCTTAATTCCCGAAAATGAGCTTTCAAAGAGTGCGGATGTAACTTTAGACAGAATTACGGGCGGAGCGGTTGTTGATCAGAACAGACAGACCTCGGCAGAAGGTATTTTTGCCTGCGGAAACGTTCTTCACGTTCACGACCTTGTTGACTTCGTTTCCGACGAAGCGGAAATCGCAGGAAAAGCGGCAGCTGATTATATAAACGGCCGGGTTGATGAAAAAACAAATGTAACAATAAAAACCGACGGTAAAGTAAGATACACCGTTCCGCAGGTTATAACAAGCAAAAAGGATGTAACGGTATATTTCAGAGTTGCCGATGTTTTCAGAAATGCAAAAATAACAGTATCGGGTAACGGAGAGGTTCTTCTTTCAAAGAAAAAACCAAAGCTTGCACCCGGTGAAATGGAAAGCATTAAGCTTAAAAAAGAGCTTTTTGAAAATTGCAGTGAAATCACATTCGCGTTGGAGGTATAATTATGAAAAGAGAACTTACATGTATTGTATGCCCCATAGGCTGCTCACTTACAGCAGAAATTGAAAATGGAAAGGTTGTAAGCGTAACAGGTAACACCTGCCCGAAGGGCAAGGCGTACGCAGAAAGCGAATGCGTAAATCCCATGCGTGTTGTAACCACAACAGTTAAAACAGTAAACGGCGAACCTGTTCCCGTTAAAACAGACCGTGCAATTCCAAAGGATAAAGTTTTCGAGGCAATGAAACTTATAAATAAAGTAAGAATTCAGTTGCCAATTTCCGTTGGAGATGTTATAATAGAGGATGTGTTCGGCAGTAATATTGTAGCAGTAAAAAATGTCGGTGGTGAAAACATTGAGTAAAGGAAACGTAATAGCAGCGGTAAGAACAAATGATGAGCTTATTAAAGCAGCTAAATCTTCTGTGCCCATAATATTTATGCTTTGCCCCAATATTTCCCTTATAAAGGAACAGGCAAAAACAGTTCACGATGCAAACAAGAAGATTTTTATACATCTTGATTTAGCTGAAGGAATAGGTAAGGACGAGTTTGGAATTCTTTACGCAAAAGAATGCGGTGTAGACGGAATTATCAGCACAAGAAGTAATATAATCAAGCTCGCAAAAAATCATAAGCTTTTCGCCGTTCAACGTTTCTTTATAGTTGATTCCCATTCTGTTGACACAATTATTGAAACATCCAAAAACTCCAAAGCAGATATGATAGAGGTTATGCCGGGAGTTGTTCCGAAGGTAATTAAAAAATTAAAATCGGAGCTTAATATGCCTATTGTTGCAGGCGGTATTATAGATTGCGAGAGAGAAATTCTCGAAGCTATCCAAAGCGGTGCAACGGCAGTTTCAATAGGTAAAGAAGAATTCTGGGGGTAATTATGAGCACAATTAAAGACAAAAAATTATTTTTACTTGATATGGACGGAACAATATACCTTGATACCGATTTGTTTGACGGTACAATTGATTTTTTGGAGCACGTTAAAAAAATCGGCGGCAGATATATTTTCCTAACAAACAATTCATCCAAAAGTGTTGATAAATACATAGAAAAATTAAAGAGTATGGGTATTGATGCGACTGCCGATGACTTTGTAACCTCGGTAAATGCAACCGTTGAATACTTAAGCAAGAGAAACTATAAAAAAATATATGCTTTTGGAACTCAGTCTTTTCGTCAGCAACTTAAGGACGGCGGCTTTAATATAACCGATAAATTAGAGGACGACATTGACTGTCTTTGTCTTGGCTTTGATACAGAGCTTACCTTTCAGAAGCTTGAGGATGCCTGCATACTTTTAGGCAGAGGTGTTGATTACATTGCGGCAAACTGTGACTGGGTATGTCCTACCTGGTACGGCTTTGTACCCGATTGCGGTTCCATTGCACAGATACTTTGCAATGCAACCAAAAGAAATCCTGTATTCATAGGTAAGCCTCAGCCTGAGATGATTTATCTTGCTATGAAAAAAACAGGCTTTTCAAAGGAAGAAACTGTTGTAATGGGTGACCGTCTTTATACAGATATCGCAAGCGGTATAAATGCAGGAGTAAGTACAATCTTTGTTTTAAGTGGCGAAGGTACTATGGAGGACGTGGACAACAGCGAGCAAAAGCCGGAATTTATTTACAAAAATATCAGAGAAGTATATAACGATTTAATTAAATAATTATTTAAAACAAAAATGCGGTGTAAGAAATTACACTGTATTTTTTTGTGAATAAAAATACAAAAAAATGTAAAAAAATACAAATAATGACAAATGATTTTCCATTGTTTTGGTGTTTGCGGTTAATTTAAACACTACTAAAAAAAGGGTGGTTCCCGAAGAAACAAATTTAATGTAATATTATTGACAAGCGTATATAATTTTGTTATAATATGAAATAATACGTGAATAATTTGCGAAAAAATTATGAAAAAAATAATATGTCTGGAGAGGATAAAGGAATGACAGCAAAACAAAAAAGCTTTAACGCAGGTAGAGTTTTTTCAGTTCTGCTTGTTTTTGTTTTAGTCATCGGAATGCTTACATCTTGCGGAACTACTATGGTTGATGATGCAAATAAAAACATTATTGTAGAACCTGAGAAACTTGATGCACCGAGTGTTAATGTGTATTACAATATTTCATCAGGTATGGCGGCATATCTTAATGATGAAAATTACGCAAAGGTAATTTATTCTGCATACAGTGCAGTTGACGATGCCTGGAACGGCACAAAGAAAACTGTTAAAACAGTAGGAGATGTTGTTTCGGATGCAGACGGAGCTTTCTTCACGGACGGCTTTAAGGATACGGCTTTATATACCGTGCCTCAGGCAGATTTGTTCAATCTTATTGAAGATGTGAAAGAAGGAACTCTTGCAATCGTAATAACCGAGCTTAATTCTTACCTTAACGATTATAATACTGTTTCAAACTTTATTATAAAGAAGGGACTTGGAGAAAGCAGAGCCGTAGGTATTATCGGTGTGGACGCAACTCCGGCACCATATTACATACTTGTTTTCGGTAACAGCTATCACGTTTCCGATTATGTAACGGCATTTAAGGAAAGACCTGATGTTGTTAAAATTTCCGGAACAGATGGCGATGAAGAATTTGCTCTTGACATAGAAAGACCAATCAATTATCAGATACTTGCTGAAAAGAGCGGTATTATGAACATTGATTATAAAAATATCGACTGGGTAAAGGCTGAGGGTAACTTCAGAAGAATTGAAAAGACTGACAGAGAAGGTCTTGATAACATTGAAGGTACAGTTAACTTTAACCCCAAGGAGAAAATTGTTCAGATAGTCGGAGAGAATACAGTTGACCTTGGTGCAGTTTCTCTGTTATCCAAAAAGGATGCCAAGAAGAAATATGGCGGTAAGGTTAAAATGTACATTCCTTTTGAAATAATTGACGGTGTTCAGCTCAGCACAATGGATTGCAAGGTAACCTCTGAATTGTACGTTCCCGACAGAAGCAACAAGGGTAAGTTTAAAAAGTATGAGGGTGACTACAGCGAGGTAATTGAAACCGATGTAGCTGAAGGTGTAACAAAGGAACAGGGTAAGTGGCGTGTTGATAACAAGACAAATTCACTTATATTCAACGTAACCCTTCCCAATGCTGCAAAGCTTCCTGCAAGCAGCGATGTAGTTAAGCTTGATGTTACAATAGAGCATTTCACATCTACCGAAACTCTTCCTGCATGGATTAAATCATGGGATAACGGTAAAACGGAAAATCTGGTGAATATGTTTGCAACAATATATAATTATCAGGAAAAGTCAAATAAAGTAAGTAATACATTTACATTGTATTTACAGCTTAAATAAAAGGAGAGTTTAAATTATGAAAAAATTAGCAGGTTCAGTTGTACAGATTATTTTAAGCATTGCAATTCCGATTATTTTCTTCCTCATCAATTCATTTGTTGTGGAACCGAATTTGTCTGTAAATGCAATTCCGCTTGATGAAACTCTTGCGGCAGAAGATTTTGCTGTAGCATTCAGCGATGTTTTCTTAAAAGCAGTTCTCGTATGCATTATATTAAATGTTTTATTTGTTATTGCTATGGTATTCTTGAATATGAACTCAACAGCAGTATGGTTCATTTTCCTTGTACTTAATATGCTTGTATCCTGTGTGTTTGTTTATCTGTTCAGAGTTGATTATCTTACAGATACAGATACATTTGTAACAACAACACTTATGTTTACGTTATTAAACTTCGTAACATACTTCATTTCATCAATTTTCACATGTAGTGATTACAAGCATTTTAATCCTGTAGCAAGATTCATCAGAAGATAAGTCATAAAAAAGGATGTTGATTTTAATACGTTTTATTAGAGTCTATCATCCTTTTTTCGTATATTAATTAAGTTTTGGAGGTTAATAAAATGGCATGTTATGTAGTACTTATTGGTGGAACCGGACATAGAGTCGGTAAAGCTATAGTTCACCTTGCAGCATCAGGAAGCTTACCTGTAAATTCACTTAAGATGATGTGCGTTGATTCCGACGGCGGAAACGAAGACTTTGCACTTCTTAAGGGCTTGGTTGAAAAATACCGTAAGCTTGATGCAAATAATATATTTGAAACAAAAATTCTTACAAAGAACGAAAACATAGAAGAACTTTGCTGGTCACCTCTGGCAGATATGAGCGATATGAAAACTATCCTCGGAAAATCATTTATGGGTGACAAGACAGGTAAAAAGGTTCTTGATTTCCTTTATACAGACTTTGAACAGACCAAAACCCTTACCGAAGGCTTTTACGGTCATACATCAATAGGTTCATTGTTCATGGCGGATCAGCTTATGACAGCACCGGGAACGCTTACTCCTGAATGGCACGCATTTTTGCAGGATATTACAGACGGTGACAAGATTTTGTTGTAGGTTCAGCCTTTGGTGGTACAGGTGCTTCAGGTGTACCTACTATATCAAGAATTTTAAAGGAATTCCGTCCTAATGTTGATATTTCGGCAATTCTTGTTATGCCTTACTTCAAGTTTACAACCGAAAAGAACGACGGTGTAATTGATTATACTGCGTTTACTACTAAAACAAAGGCTGCAATGTCTTTCTATGACAAGCAGAACTTTGATAAAATTTTCAGAAGCCTTTACATAATCGGTGAAGATGTTGACCAGTTTATGAATGTAGGCTACAGCGTAGGCGGTAATTCTCAGGTTAACTGCCCTAATGCAATTGAGCTTTGTGCGGCAACCGCTTTGATTGACTTTTTAAAGAGTGCTCCTGCAGCATTTGAAATCAAGCTTATGACCCGTGATGAAGAAAACGGACTTATGCTTGTAACACAGGATATGTTAAACAAAGCAGGTCAGAGCAATTCATATGAAAACCTTGCAGGTCTTCTTAAATTTGCTGTTATGTATACAAAGTATTATTACCATCACTTAAAGGAAGGTAGAGCAAACGGTGCATGGCTTGACAAATATAAGGGTATTACTCCTGAAGAAATGGATTTTCTTTACGAATATTCAATGCTCTTTATTAACTGGATGAGAGCAGTACACCGTCAGACAGATGCAAACGGTTATCTTACACCTAACGTAAATAACGCAATAAGACTTTTCAGATTCTCACTTGATTACGATATTCTTTATAACGGTGCTCCCGTTACAAAGACTCTCTTCGGTGAAAAGACAAAAGAGCTTGACTTGCTTTCTGAAATAGTATTTGGTGACAGAGTAGGTAAAAAAGGTGACGAAATCATCACAGACTTCAATAATGAAGCTCCTGTTGAGGGTGCATCACCATTTGCAAGATTTTACCGTACATTACTCAATCTTTGTAAAAACAGCTGATAGGAGGATTAGAAATGGCTTTATACAGAACTAAAAATAAAACCCCCGGATATAACGACAAATTAGGTGTTGCACCGGGTCTGGAAAATTCATGGGTTAAAGCAAATGCTTTAAACGCACTTTCAGCTATTTCTCAGGACTTACCTCCTGTTGCTGAAGGTACGAAATTAACAATGGACGATATTTCAATTCCTTCACCCTGGGCAAAATTCGTGTCCTTCGAATCTGTTCTTTTTGGTGGAAGGGAAGAATACGGCACACTTTACGATCAGGCACTTAACGACTGGAGATGTCTTCTCACATTAATCGCTTTAGGTGAAATCATCGGTATGAATGTAGTGCTTGATGAAACTATTGATTTAAACAATCATATGAACGCATCGGAAGAAAAGCTGTTTAAGAATCTTAAACTGCTCACTCCCGGAAACTATATTTTCAGAGACGGTACCTGCTGGTACAAGGTAACTCCGATTAATATTAACGAAAGACTCAGAGAATTCAATATCGGTATGCTTTCAAACTCAACTCTTGTTTGCCCTCCATACCATTTTGCTCCTGAAACACAGGTTCTTCTTGCAACAAAGCCTTTCTTTGTTAACGGAAGCTTTATTAATCCTGTTCCTTACATTGCAAGTGATGAACGCAGAAAATATGCTATGTTTACATGGCTCAGCAAGCTTATTGAATACTTAATGACAAATCTTCCGCAGTCAATCGTACTGGGTAACTTAATTTCACTTCTCGAACAGTTCAGAAGCGAAATCGGACTTCCTGCAATTGAGGATAAGTGCATCGGTGTTTCTGTTCCTATGCTTGAAATGCCCGGAATTTATGAGCTTATGTCAAACATAAAGCTCAGCTACACTCCTGTTGAGGAGCCTTGTAAGCTTCAGCTTGAAACAAAGGGCGATAAAAAGCTTATACTTATTGATGATACAATTTTAGGTATCTCCGCAAATACAGATATAGCAGACAGCATCACCGTTATAGGTGCAAGAAGCCTCAGACAGAAGGGTGGCTTCTGCAGTGGTGACAGAATGTATGCAGGTCATCCTATTCCCGAGGATACAGAGATTTTCATTGCATCAGATCTTCTCCTTGATAAGCTCGCTTTAATTGAAAGCAGTGAAACAATAACAAATGAAAATGCAGATGCAAGCAACTATGCAACACTTAATAACAGAGATATTATATGGCCTGTTAACGATGTTCTTTTCAAGTATATGACTGCTTCCGAAATCCGTGACAGAATCAAAGTTGAAAAGGTTTCGACCACAGAATATATCGTTAAGCTTTCATTAAAGCTTTTAGCAGGTGAAATTGAAGTTTCAAAGAGATATAATCAGGATGATATGACTGTTATTCCCGAAACAATGGTTCCATACCTTTCAATATGGCCATATGTTAAGGTATGCAAGGAAGGTAATCCTGAAAATCTCTGGAAAAAGTATTATACATACTGTGCTTCTACAAAGGATACCGTTCCTTATTCAATCTGTGCGGACAAGCCATTTAATGTAAATGCATATAACCTTAACTGCATTTCAGATGAGTACTTTACAAGAAGTCAGTACATTTATCCTGACATTCCTACTCATGTAAAGATTTTTGACAAGGCTAATCCTGCAAAATCCTTAGGTGCAATTCTTCTTACAAGTCCTAAGAAGTGTGATATTCAGACTCACACAAAGTGGACTGTAGGCTTTGACTTTGGTACAACATCAACAACTGCATTCTATACCGAAGCACACGGAAGAACATCGTTTGTACAGTTTGGTACCGAATATAAGGTAGAAAGAAATACAGCTACACAGAAGGATGAGAAGGTAATCTGTGACACAGTTGATGAAGGCTTGTACGTTGCTCTTAATCCTATTATTTTCAGACAGGATAAAGCACAGTTCGTTCCTGATATGTATCTTCAGAGAAATGCATATCCTACAATTTACGAACAGCAGAGCAGCAACTTTGATTCTTCTGCAGCAGAAGCTTTTGTTAAGGGTCACTCACTTTACTCATACGAAAACACCGGCAACGAGCTTACAAAGGTTTATACCGACCTTAAGTGGAGTTCGGATTCTGATGTTAAGGCTGCCGCAAGAAACTATGTATATCAGGTTCTTTCACAGATTGTGTATGCTGCAGCAATTAAAAATGTAGGCGAAATTACCTGGAAGCTGTCATATCCTACAGCACTTTCAAGATCACTTCTTGACGGCTACAAGAATATGACAAAGAATATAATTAAGATGCTCGAACAGGAATCGGGTATTAAGTGTAATGTTGAAGAAGGTCATACCTTCTACACAGAAAGTATCGCAGCAGCAGAGTACTTCGGCACTCAGGCAGATGCAGGCTTGTTCGTTTGCGTAGATATCGGTGGCGGTTCAACAGATATTTCAATCTGGAAGCGTGGCGTTGATACAAAGAACCTTCTCCAGACATCAATTAATCTTGCATCACGTGCAATATTCCTTCCAAGCATCACAAAGCTTATAACTGAGGATTCCAATATCCGTAGCAGTGTAGTTGCTTTAAAGAGTGAAATTGAAAAGGAATTACAGGATAATCAGGGCGTTATAACAGATAAATTGCGTATGGCAATTGAAGGTATTCTCTTTGAATTTGAAAACCGTGTTCAGGGTATTGTTGATAACTTTGAAAGTGCTCAGAAGGCAACCTTCCAGAAGAGCATTTCGGTTGGTTTTATCTCACTTCTTTACTATGCAATGAATGCAATTGCTTATGTTAAGGATGAAATAGCTGATTCACACAGTCTTACTGTTTGTCTTGGCGGTAATGGTTCAAAGCTTTATAACTGGTTCCCGGATTATTATAAGAACGAGCTTAAAAAATGTATGAGAGAATATCTTGCACAGGTTATAGGAAGAGATATCGTAATTGATATTCAGTATAACAGTTCAAATCTTAAGACTGAAGCTGCAAGAGGACTTCTTAACATATCCGGTAACGAATTTGATTATCTGCGTAACACAGTAACTCTTATGGGTGAAAAGGCAATAATCCGATATCAGAACGGAACAACAAAGGAATTTGTTGCAACCGACAATATTTACGATGATGAAGCAATGAAAAAATACTACGAGGTTAAAGGAACACCTTCCTCACTTACATCTCCCGGTGATATTGCTGAAATCAAAATTGATGGTGATATGGAAAGCATCAAAGCATTTATCGAGTTGTGCAACAAGGTACATCTTGTATATGATGACCAGGCAATGAAGCTCGATTATACTGCTGATGACTGGGTAACAATTTACGAAAGAATCAAGCTTGACCTTGCAAATGAAATAAGAGAAGGCATTATGTCACCTGCGTTTGCACTTGGTGTTAAGGCTATCTTATCTAAAGAAAACGGGAGGAATTAAAAAATGAAAAAGGTTGTATTGTCATTATTATTGGTATTAACATTATGCTTCAGCGTAGCAGTTGGCGTATACGCAGAGCCTGATACCGGCACTGAAGGCGGCGACCAGGCTGCAGTTCAAACTGAAAACCCTGATGCTGCAGCTCCTGAAGCTCAGACAGAAGAGCCGGCACCTGTACAGCAGCCGGCACCACCTGTTGAACCTGCACAGGAACCTGCAGTTGAAGAAGAAGCAGAAGAAGCTGACAAAGAAAATGCTTTTGATATTAAAACAATAGTAGTTTTAGTATGGGGTATTGCAGTTTTAGTATTGCTTATAGTTATTCTTGCAAAATCAGGTAACAGCAAAAGATTTGAAAAAATTGAAAAACAGCTTAAGGATGCGGCACAGAACCGTGACGCCGTATACAGCAAGGTTTCTTTCATTGAAAAGGACGTTAACATAATTAAAGGACAGCTTGATACTGTAAGCAGAGAAGTAAGCTATGCTAATGTTAATTCACAGTCATACGTTCCCGAGCCTGAGCCTGTTTATCAGCCTGCTGTTGAACTCAGCTTTGAAGAAAAGCTTAACCGTGCTCTTTCTGACGGAACAATGTCAACACTCGGACTTACTGCTGTTGATGTTAAGACTGTTGGCGGAATAATCGAATTAAACGAAATTATGGGTTCAAATACAATGTTCTATTGCAGAGCAGGTGCTAACGAAACCATAGAAGTATATCCTGATGCTAAAATCAGAGAAAGAGCTTACGATATGATGTACAGCCCCTGGTTTGATATTACAAGAAATTCTGATAACGGTAAGATGGTTGTGTTGAATGCACCTCTTGTATTAAAGGAAAACAGAGCTTCAGGCCGCACCGATTTAATCAGTAAGGGTGCAGTAACAGTTCTTTGATATCTGTAAATGAAAGGTGAAAGTTGAATATAATGGGTAGTGTTTTTACAATTATAAATATTTTTTACTTAGTTCTTTTTGCAGGTGTTTTACTCGGGTGGGTGATAATGGTGTCATCTGTAAAAAAAGCACTTACAAAGCTAAGCGATTACAATTCAGTAAAAAAACTCTCCGCCGTTTTGGGAAAAGAAACAGAATTACTCAACTATTGCACTGACAACGGAATCAGCAGAAATAACCTCATTATTGAGGTTATTTCTGCTATATTCAAAAGCAGTGGCGACGGCAGAGAGGGCCAGCTTGCAGGCGAAAATTTCAAGACAAAGTATAACAGATACGTTATGCCTGTTTTTTGTTTGTCCATAGCGTTCCTTATTTTCTCAGTTGTGATGCTGTTCCAGGGACGTTCGGATTTATTTTTGGCAGCAGTTATCGCACTTGCATTGGTTTTGATGCACAAGGTAAAGTCTGATAATGTTCTTGCAGATGCATTGGGAACAATAGGCGAGCTTTATATTCCCGTTTTGTGTGACGCTGAATTAAAGCGTTTTAACAGAACTATGGAAACTATGAAAAGTGTTGCTTCAAAGCTTGATTCTGAAATAGCATACTTAAAAAGCTGTAGTGAAAACAGCGACAAAAGTCAGAAATTCGCATTAAAAACCAATCAGAATCTTGACGATATTATTGCCGCTTTACAGAAAATTTACGATTTTTCTGTAGAAGAAAGCAAGAAATCTCCATTTGACGCACTTGGAAATTTAAATAAGTCTGTTGATAAATTCAATGCTGTAGTTGCTGATGCAAAGAGTAATTACAATGAAAATATGCAGCTTTACAGAAACTGTCTTTCAAATATAAACGACTTGGGTAAGGTGGAAGCATCTGTTGCCCTGATGAGCAAAAAGACAATTGAATCAGTTGATAAGTTTTCAGATACCTACATAAAGCTTGCTGAATCAATTAAAAGCGTAATGGAAGCACAGCTTGGCGAATTTGTAAGTGATTCCAAGTTTACCTTCTCGAATCTTAATATGATGTCTGCTGAAATCTATGAAAAGATGAAGGCTATATTCAGCGAGCACGTTGAAACATCAAACAAAATGTGTCAGATTGCAGACAACGGCTTTAAGGAAATTATATCTCTTGCAGAAAATATGCACAACACAGCTGTCGGCGCACTCGATAATATGGTAAAAACAAATGAAAATATCGAAAAGGCTGTTATGGCACTCTGTGCGGCAAATTATAAGCTTGTGGACGTTCTTGAGAATAACGATGCACATGAAGCAAATTCGTCAATGAAGCAGTTCCTCAACGAAAGCAAATACAATCTTTCTGACTATTTCCAGTCTGTTACAGCGGATTTGGATGACCTTACAAAGAAGGTTGATGCAGCATTGACTAAAAAAACAAAGGGAGATGAGTGATGATGACTATATTAAGCTGGATATTACTGGCATTAATTGTTGCTGTTGACGTTGCTTTATTCTTCTCCCGTACAACTTATTTTACTGAGTGTAAAAAGGTCGATGTCAATGCTTTAAAGACAAGCAAGGATGAAGGCTATAATTGTGGCAGTAAATTTCTGTCACGTCAGATTACTTATATCCTTGATTCGAAGAGCAAAGGTATAAATGTTAATCCCGGCTCTGTTATAAGTGATATGACAAAATATGTATGGGGCTTCAGACATTTCTGCACATATTCGCTTTGTATTTTACTTGTTGTATACGCAGTTTTTGTGTTTTTGGGAATGATTACAGAAAATTTATGCATTATTCTGTGCAGTGTTTCTGCTGTATGGTATCTGATTTGCGTTCTTTTCGATAAGGCTTCCCTTTCATCGGAAACAGGTATGGCGGAAGATGTTTTAAGAAGCGTAATTAACAAATATGCTCTTATGCAAAAAAGCTATGAACAGCAAAAGGAAGAGCTTTTGGTATCTGTTAATTCAAAGCTCGACAGCAAGATAAATAAAAATCATGAATACGCGGAAATAAGCGGTACTCTTTCCAAAACTATGCAGTCGGTTCAGGGCAGCATTAAAAGTATTTTTGATTTAACTAAAGATTACTGTGATTTAAAAACTGCTCCCCAGAACAGTACCTTCGGAGACGAAATTCACGTTCTTGAGTCAAAGGTTGAAAAAATTGAAATTCAGTATAAGGATATGATTAAAGATAAGCATCTCCACGACGAAGATATTCAGCAGTATATTGAATTTTTCAAGGATTACAACAGCTTTTACAGCAGTATGGAAAAGCTTGATTCTGAGCTTGTGAAGCTTCTTGATACAGTTAAAACCGGAAACATAAGTGCAGATGCACAGCTAAGCGAAATCAAAGCTCTTCTTCGTGCCATAACTGCAAAGCAGTTAAATGAAGTTAAAATGATTGTTGATAACCATATAAGTGATGTTTTCAACAGAATTTCATTCCTTATGGAAAACAATCTTGAAAGAACAAATCAGACTCTGGCATCAAATGAAAGACTTATCGAACAGGGAAAGAGTATGGTTTCTGCAATGGAAAGCTATAATGCAACATTGCGTGAGAGTATAGCATCAAGTGTATTGTTCAATAAGAAAATATATGATATGACCGATGCCAACACACAGCTTGTAAACTTTGTACTTAAAAGACATAAGTATATAGATTCAAACGTGTTCAGTAAGCTCGGTAAGCTTGTTACAAATTCGCCTATGGCAGCGACTGACGGCGAACTCGATGCAATAAAGATTAAAATCGGTCAGCTTAAACAGTCTATTGATGCATTGGCAAAAAAATAACGGGAGATATTTTCTCTGCGAAAGGCGGCATAATAAATGAATAACAATGTCACAATTACGGTTAATCAGACACTTCTGGGTTTTTTAAAGGGTTCAGAGGTTGAGGTTACAATCGATTCGGTGAAGGATTTAAAGCTTAATAATAATGAGGCTGTTTCTGTTGCTCTGGAACCGGGTGAGCATAGCATAAAAATGTTCTTTAAATATCTTGGAGCCAACTGTGGCTTTGCATCGGCAAAGTTTGCTTTGGGCGGAAACGATGTGGCGGTTGTAGAATACAACCCACCTGAAATTCTGGCAATGGGCGGAAGCATATCCATAACTACAAGAAAGGTTGAACCACCGAAGCCGAAGGTAGAGGAGGTTAAGCCTGAAACAGTTAAGCCTGCTACTCAGAAGCAGACGAATGCTCCTGCTGCTAAAACATCAGCACCACAAGGCAACACCAATAAGCCTCAGAACAGACCGGTAAATGTGCAAAAACCTGCTTCCTCCGGACATGCAGGAAATAATACAAATACTGCTCAAAGACAGGCGGTTAACACAAATAATACAAACAGACCGGTGCAGCAACCTGCAAATACGGTAAAGCCACGCCCTATAAATAACGTTCAGCAAACTAACACTGTAAATACCAATACGGTTAATACTAATAATACAAACACCGGCTATACAAATTACAACACACAGAATTATTCAAATAATACTTATGTTAAGCCGGTAAGAAATAAATTTATCGCAATATTACTTGCAGTATTTTTAGGCGGTTTCGGAATTCATAAATTCTATACCGGAAAAATTGTATGGGGTATTATTTATCTTTGCTTATGCTGGACAGGCGTACCTGCTTATGTTGCTCTGGTAGAAGCTATAATTTATTTGTTTTCAAGTAATCAGACCTTTAATGATAAGTTCTGCAGTTAATTTATAACGCTAAATATCAAGGAGTGATTAAATGAAATGTAATAAATGCGGAGCGATGGTTTCTGATACAGCGAAGTTCTGCAATAATTGCGGTAATCCTGTTGAAGCAGCACCACCTGCTCCAAAAGCAGTTAACCCTGAAAAAGACTATTCAACAGGTGCAAAGGTCGGTATTGCATTTGCGTGTGTTGCTGTATTTATTGTAGTAAATTTAATATTAAGTACAATAAATATCGGTGCATTTTCCCTTGCTAAAAATATAATCAGTAATATCGATAGTGGCTACAGCGGTGGTGACGGAGGCGGAAATTCAGGTGATGACGATGACGGTGAAACACCTGAAGTTGAATATGTAAATATATTTGACGAAGAAACAGTTTCAAATCTTGTTTCACCGTATACGAGCAGTACTCAGTATTCTGTATATGTTAAAAATCTTACCAACGGTGCAGAATATGGCTATAACGAGCACGTAAGTATGCCGTCATCTGCACTTACATATATGTCTATAATAGCTTCTTTAGGCAATTTTATAGACGAGAACGACTACGACATCGATAATGAAACCATCTATTTTGACTATATTCCCAACGGCAGAGAAATGCCGAACAGCAAGTATTATGACGGTGAATACAGAAGCATAAGAGAATACATTGAGGCAGTATGTACATACGGTGACAATAACTGTGCAAACTATCTTGTTGATTATATGGGTTATTACGATGCTTACGAGGGCTTTGATTATATTAATAACTGGCTCAGGGAAGAGGGCTTTACCAATACCAACGTAAACAGAAAAATTGTAATAGATGCAAGTAAGATAGATAACTCAGCAAAGCCCAACGCCACAACTGCATATGATATTTGCAATATATTTGAAAAGATGATTTTTGACAATGAATTAGGCGATTCGGGTTATATGAAAAGCATTTGTAAATACAGAGACCAGAGTGACTATTACGGACTTCAGAAGATTTACGGAAGCAGATATACTGTAGCAAATCATAATGTTGCAAATAACTATTCATCCAATGAGGTTGCGTATATAAGCGACGGAAATACAGAAATTGTAATTGCAATTATGGCTCTTACAGATGATATTAACGAAAAAGACGAGTACAGATACGATGCAATTAAAGCAATTGCCGGATACGTTATTGAAAGTCAGTTTTAAGGTGATGTAATGAAAAAAATACTACGTGTACTATTACTGGTAATTTTAGTCGCAGTCCTTGTTTTTGTTGTGGGAAGAATTATCGACCGCTATTTTACAAAGCCTGCTTCAGTTACCGTAAATGAACCTGAAAACGTTAAGCAGGAAGTAAATCCCGGCAAAAAAGAAGTGTCACAGCTTGAATTTGTTGCCGGTAAGCTTGCAGAGGAATTTAAAACAGATTACGGCAATGTTCTTGAGCTTTCATTTTATATAAAGGATTTGAAAACGGGAGCGGATGTTGTTTTTAACGACCGTCAGATGAATTCAGCAAGCGTAATAAAGCTTTTCATCGCTCTTACTGCTTATGAGCAGGATGGTATGGCTATGGATGAAGAGACAAAAGAATGGCTTAATAAAATGATTACCGAAAGTCACAACGAATCGAGCAATAATCTTATTGATAAGTATACTTTCGGAAGAATTAATCAGGTTATTTACAAAAATGGCTACAGAAACACTGAGCTCCGCAGAAAAATGTACAACACACTTCCACCGGGAGGACCAAGCGGTGAGGATAATTTAACCTCTGCAAAGGAGGTTGGTTTGCTTCTTGAAAAGGTATATAACGGAAGCTTTGTAGATAAAGAATGCAGTGACGATTTACTGAATTACCTTAAGAATCAGAAGCGTGTGAATAAAATACCCGCCAAGCTTAAAAATAAAAATGTAACCGTGTACAATAAAACCGGTGAACTTTCAAGTGTTGAAAACGATGTCGCAATAATTACCGGTAAAAACGAAAAGGGTGAAGAGTTTCAGTTTATCTTTTGCGTATTTGTAAACGATATTCCAAACAACGAAACCCGTGACCGTATGAAAGAGGATATTCAGGAAAGTATTGCAGATATGGCGCTTGAATTAGTTACATATTTTGAGAATCCGGGCGAATATGTATCAGCAAATTAAATAATAATAAAAGTACAGCTACGCTGTACTTTTATTTTGTAATATTGTTAATAGACATTGACAAAAACGTCATAAAATGATAAAACACATAGGATTGTGTTTATAGGTGCAAAAATTTTATTTTGTGCAGTTATTTTACACACAAATAAAAAGAATGGAGTTAAGAAAGATGTCAAACAGCAACAATTTTAAGCCGTATATTCCGGCTGAAAGAGTTACTCCCGAAATAACAGTAACATCAATACTTATGGGTATTATTCTGGCGGTTGTTTTCGGTGCGGCAAACGCATATCTGGGACTTCGTGTAGGTATGACCGTATCGGCTTCAATTCCTGCTGCCGTTATTTCTATGGGTGTAATCCGTATTATTATGAGAAAAAATTCAATTCTCGAAAGTAACATTGTACAGACAACAGGTTCAGCAGGTGAATCACTTGCTGCAGGTGCAATTTTTACACTTCCTGCACTTTTCCTTTGGGCAAAGGAAGGCATTATGGACAAGCCTGATATTGTTGAAATAACATTGATTGCTTTAATAGGCGGTCTTTTAGGTGTGTTCTTTATGGTTCCTCTTCGTAATGCGTTAATTGTTAAGGAACATGGTATTCTCCCTTATCCTGAGGGCTCTGCCTGTGCAGAGGTTCTTCTTGCCGGTGAAAACGGCGGTTCAAGTGCCGTAACAGTTTTCGCAGGTATGGGCTTTGCTGCTTTATTTAAGTTTATCATCGACGGTCTTAAAGTGGCAAAAAGCGAGGTTTCATTGGTAGTAAAAGGCTTTGCAGGTGAAATAGGAACACAGATTTATCCTGCTGTAATGAGCGTTGGCTATATATGCGGACCTAAGATTTCCTCATATATGTTCAGCGGCGGACTTTTAAGCTGGGTAGTGTTGATTCCTTTAATTGTGCTTTTCGGTGGCGAAGCAATTATGGCTCCCGGAACTACTTCTATTGCGCAAATGTATGCCGATGGTGGTGCAAGTGCAATCTGGGGCAGCTACGTTCGTTATATAGGTGCAGGTGCTTTAGCGGCAGGCGGTATTATAAGCTTAGTTAAATCACTTCCGTTGATTGTCACAACCTTTACAGGTGCAATAAAGAGTATGATGAACTCAGGTAAATCAGGTACACTCCGTACAGAACGTGACCTTAATATGGGTGTTGTACTTGGTATGATATTAATATTAACTCTTGTTATATGGCTTGTTCCTGCTGTTCCTGTAACACTTTTAGGTGCAGCAATCATTGTAGTATTCGGCTTCTTCTTTGCAACTGTTTCTTCAAGAATGGTTGGTCTTGTAGGAAGCAGCAATAATCCTGTTTCAGGTATGGCTATTGCAACACTTCTTGTTGCTACAATTATCCTTAAGTCAACAGGTACTGTTGGTGCAACAGGCATGGCAAGTGCTATTGCTATAGGTTCAATTATTTGTATTGTTGCCGCAATTTCAGGCGATACTTCTCAGGATCTTAAAACAGGTTATTTGTTAGGTGCAACGCCAAAGAAACAGCAGATTGCAGAAATAATCGGTGTTGCAGCTGCAGCTTTTGCTATCGGTGGAACACTTTATCTTCTTGATGCAGCATGGGGCTTTGGCTCAGAAGAAATCGCAGCACCACAGGCAACACTTATGAAAATGATAGTAGAAGGTGTTATGAACGCAAACCTTCCATGGGGGCTTGTATTTGTTGGTGTAGCTATTGCAGTAATTGTTGAATGCTTAGGTATTCCGGTATTACCTTTTGCAATTGGTGTATATCTTCCTGTTCATCTTAATGCCTGCATTATGGTAGGTGGTCTTGTACGTCTTGTTATGGATAAGCTTAAGAAGAACGAGGATGAAAAGAAGGAAATTGTAAACGACGGTATCTTATTCTGTTCAGGTATGATTGCCGGTGAAGGTCTTGTTGGTATCATACTTGCTATTCTTACAATTGCAGGAGTAGATGAGCGTATTGACCTTTCAGGAATGTTGAATTTACCTGCATTTGCTGAAAGTGTTGTTTCACTTGTTGTTTTCGCACTTGTAATTTTAAGCCTTCTTAAGTTCTCACTATGGAAGAAGCGTAAATCATTATGAGAAAGAAAAATATAATATCTGAAAATTATCTTGAAAATAAGCCTTACAGAAATCCTGTATATAAATGGACAACCGATGAGAATGATATGGTTGCCATCGAAGTGGAGAACAAAGGTGTTTTCAATAAAATTGCTCAGAAGCTTTTTAAAAAGCCTCCTGTAACCTACGTTCATCTTGATGAAAACGGAAGCTTTGTATGGAAGCTTCTTGACGGAGAAAAATCAATTATTGATTTAGGGGTGCTTGTAAAAGAGCATTTCGGCGAAAAAGCCGAGCCTTTGTACGAAAGGCTGGCAAAATATTTTCAGATTTTGAAAAGCTACGGCTTCGTAAGCTTTAAATAAAAAAAGCGCTTGTCTGATTTTTTAAAAATCAGACAAGCACTTTTTATATGAATGAAGTAAGAGGTATATATATGGCATTTTCAACTGCACAGTGGATAAGCATTGCAATCATACTTGTCTGTGCAATTGTACAAATATATCTCAAGCACATACAAAAAAGTGTAAAAAACATTTAATATAATGCATTGACCGAAAAAAACATATGTGATATACTAACACTGAATATTGAAAGGAGGTTTATCTATGAAGGTAAATCACGATTTTCATATACACACATATCTATCACTTTGTGCTCCCGATAAAACGGGTACGGTGGAGAATTATCTTGAAAGTGCCAAAAAGCACGGACTTAACAAATTAGGCTTCGCAAACCATTTCTGGGGAAGTGAGCCCGGTGACCCTGAATATTACAACAACGTAAAAATGAATCCCAATAATTATTACTTAACCCAGAATTACGATTATATTTCACAGATAAAGCCTGACCTTGAAAAGTACAAAAATGATGAAGTAAAGCTTTATTTCGGTGCGGAATGCGAGTATGACCCATTTAAGAAAAGCGTCGCCGTATCAAAAGACCACGTAGAAAGCTTTGACTTCTTGATTGTTCCAAATTCCCATACTCATATGATGATGCCAAAAAGCTGTTATGAGCCTTATGAGAAGCATATAGATTTTATGTTTGATGCTTTTTACGATATTATAAATTGCGAGTTTTCAAAATATGTAACCGCAATCGCTCATCCTTTCTGGGCGGTTGCAGCTCCCTATGACAGAAGAATCTTAAACAGAATGATTTCCGATGACCGATACAAAAAAGCATTCGATGCGGCGGCAAATAAAAACATTGCAATGGAAATAAATGTTTTTGAATTATCCAAGGAAAATCCTGAAGATGTTTCGTCGATGGACGAGGAAATTCGTTTGTTCCGTCTCGCTAAAGAGTGTGGCTGTAAATTTACATTCGGTAGCGATGCCCACGTTATAAGTGAGCATACTAATTATAGTAATTGCGATAAAATTGCAGAAATTTTAGAGCTTACCGAAAATGATATAGCAGAAATTGCCAAATAATTGAAACCGCCTTTAAAGGCGGTTTCAATGTATCGTAAAAAATATGAGATTTCTATTGATTTTTTTGTGAAAATCGTGTATAATATTAGAATAAAATTATTACAAAGGAGACTATAGCATGGATTCAAACAAAAGACCCGATACTATGGAACGTATTCAGACAAAAGAACAAGCAGACAAGTTTATTGCCGAACAAGTAGAAGAAGTTCGTGCGCAGGTAGGAGAAAGACAGGTTCTTCTGGCTCTTTCAGGCGGTGTTGACTCTTCGGTTGTTGCGGCTCTTTTAATTAAAGCTATAGGTAAACAGCTTGTATGTGTTCACGTAAATCACGGACTTATGCGCAAAGGCGAAAGCGAAGCTGTTATCGAAGTTTTTAAGAATCAGCTTGATGCAAATTTGATTTATGTTGATGCAACCGACAGATTTTTATCTAAACTTGAAGGCGTTGCAGACCCTGAAAAGAAACGTAAAATTATCGGCGGTGAATTCATTGTTGTATTTGATGAAGAAGCAGCAAAGCTTGAAGGTATAGATTTCCTTGCACAGGGAACTATTTATCCCGATATCTTAGAATCAATAAAGGCTGCTGAAAGCGGAAAGCCTGTTAAGTCACATCATAATGTAGGTGGACTTCCCGAAGATATGAAAATGGAACTTGTTGAACCTATTAAGCTTCTTTATAAGGACGAAGTAAGAGTTGTTGGTAAAGCTTTAGGTCTCCCTGCAGAAATGGTTGACCGTCAGCCGTTCCCCGGTCCCGGACTTGGCGTACGTTGCCTCGGTGCAATTACCCGCGACCGTCTTGAAGCACTCCGTGAAGCAGATGCAATCTTGCGTGAAGAATTCGATAAAAACGGACTTGCAACAAAGGTATGGCAGTACTTCATCGCAATCCCCGACGTTAAGAGCGTAGGCGTAAAGGACGAAAAACGTTACGAAGGCTGGCCTGCAATCATCCGCGCCGTAAATACAACCGACGCAATGAGTGCAACCATCGAAGAAATCCCTTACGCACTTCTCCACCATATAACAAACCGTATAACCCACGAAGTAAACGGCATCAACCGTGTCCTCTACGATCTCACCCCAAAGCCAATCGGCACCATTGAGTGGGAATAATACCAAAAACGCTGAAAACCCGCATAAACACTGGGTTTTCGAGGTTTCAAAAGGCCTCGTGACAACGTTTTGACAACAATTTCAGATTATTCATAAATAAAGAGCTAACAGATTTTTGTTACAAAATCTGTTAGCTCTTTTTTGTTATGTCATCAATATGGAGATGAAAATGATTGGCATTTCGTTCTGTGTATTTACCTGTCCATTTGAGATGAGTTGTCTTCCGCCCTTTGAAAGGGTGGTAGCTTTCATATTCGCATATTTGATTTTGCTAAAACCAAGTTCTCTCTTTAGGAATGAATAATATGGGTCATTAAACTTTGTGATTTTTTGCATACCTCTATCTACAAGATGAACAGCACATTGCTTAACCTTTGCTATAACGCAAGTGCGCCAAAATATCAACTCACCGTAAGAGGATTCGGTGTTCTCTGCGATTTGTTCCCGAGATAGACCGTATTCTATCATTTTGGGAACAGCATCATTTATTTTTGCTTTGTCCCAGTATGAACCAATATTCCAACAGATCACAACATCAGGAAAGATATTGGGAAGTACATCTCGTTCAAAACTTGGGTTCGTAATATCGCTCTCAATGAAAAAGACTGTTTTAGGAGCCAAATCACCAATGTTTTCTATTACTGAATAACCGGATGCTTTTATTAGCTGCTTTGCTTTTTCTATACAGAACGCATTTTGGTCAATTGCAATTACACTATGACCTGCCTCAAGTAATGCGAGCGTACTTTGACCTGTGCCACAACCAATTTCTAAAACCGTTTTGAATTTACTTATATGCGCAACTAAATGCTTATAGCTGTTATGATCGTAAAAATACTGAGCACTATTATTCCATTCTAAGGCGTATTTTTCTTTCTCAGTCATTGTTATCACCCGCTTTTGTTTCTCGCAGTGCATCAAGAGCATCCCTTGTGCGCTGCACTTCTACTTCGGGATATGTATAACGCCAACGGTCATATTCCTCTTTGCTGATTTCTCCGTTGCGATACTTCTCTGCTTCTTTCTGCCAAGCGGTAAAACGCTCAAGCAGAGAAATGTAAGATGTTCCTCTGTTTTTATCAAGACGGATACAAACTTCATCATCGAGCTTGTCAATCTTCAAGCCGTAAATGTCCTCTAACGCAAAGAGTGTATGCATAAAGCCGAGATCTGTATCAATATCAGGAACATTCAACGCCATAGTAGAAACGCCCAAAGCATCGGCAAGCGCTTCGGTTAAATCTGATTTGGGTGTTCTTGTGCCGGACTCATATTGAGCCAAGCGGATGTCGGCAGTTTTCTCCGGAAAACCAACTTTTACACCAAGAAACTTTTGTGTCATACCTTTTAGGTTACGAAAAAATCTAATTCTTTCACCAATTGCCATAGTAATGTCACTCCTTACGTATGTGCTTTGCATTGAGTATAACACAAATGTTTAAGTTCTGTCAAGATAATATAAACAAAAAAGTTTAACATTTTCTCGAAAACCACTTGACTTAACGGAATATGTTTAGTATAATAAGGGCAACTTAAACAAATACAGTTAAGTTACTACAACTGAATGACCGTCCAAGTGGGATACTCCGCCAAGACTTCCAAAAGGAACGAGCGAGAAAACGCCGCTGAAAAAGGCAGGGGCAGGAACGGCACTTGGGGAGAACGGCAAATCCAAACACGGCACTAAAAACAAAGAAAGGAGGTACTGCAATGTTTGAAGATTATTATATGACCGCAGACGACGTTGCAAAGGCGCTCAAGATTTCCAAATCATTCGCCTATAAGGTGATTCGGAAAATGAATGCCGAACTGCAAGAACAAGGATTTTTCACAATGGCGGGGAAAGTCAACAAACAATTCTTTTTAGACAAGACTTGCTATGATGCAGCCAAAGTTAAGGAAAGGAAGTGATGAAAATGGCTGTTTATAAAGATGAAAAAACTAATACTTGGATGGTCTACTACCGAGTAACCGATTGGAAGGGAGACCGCAAGCAAAGCACAAAACGAGGTTTCCCGACTAAGCGAGAAGCACTTGCGTGGGAACGTGAGTTTTTGAACAAAACTCAGGCAGACCTGAGTATGACCTTTGCGAGCTTTATTGAAACTTATACGGTGGATATGAAGAACCGCATTAAGGAAAACACTTGGCAGACTAAAGAGCATATTATCCGCACGAAGATCCTGCCGTACTTCGGTAAGCGCAAAATCAGCGATATTCAGCCGAGAAACGTTATTGCTTGGCAGAATGAAATGATTAAAGGTTGCGATAAGAACGGCAAGAAGTACTCACCCGTATACCTTAAAACGCTCCACAATCAGCTCAGCGCCATTTTCAATCACGCCGTTAAGTTCTATGGTTTGAGAGAAAACCCCGCCGCTAAGGTCGGTAATATGGGCAAGGCGAGAAGTCGTGAAATGCTCTTTTGGACACAAGAGGAATATCAAAAATTCGCCTTTGCGGTGATGGACAAACCCGTATCCTATTACGCATTTGAAAT
>JAGAJK010000020.1 GCA_017626145.1 Clostridia bacterium | reverse complement strand
TCTGTACGAGTTACATAGAGAATCTGACCGGTCTTCCAATACCCATACATTTGCTCATACGGGTCATAACCGGCCTTTTTCATTGCATTCGCAATATCATATAATTGTTTGATTTCTTTTTGGTTGCTCATTTAGATTCACCTACGCCTACTCAGCAGTTATATTCCTTCTGCCTTTTAGCAAATTCTTCTTTCTCTTCAGGCGATGCATCTCGCACCATCTTTTTACCGCAATCGGGACATTGATCACACTCTCCTGTACGTGTAAACAAAAATCCGCAATTATCACATACATAAATTTTCGCAGCCATAGTATTCCTCCTTAAAGCTGATCGTACCACTTCTGCAACTCCGCAGAGGACGAGGCAAAAAAGGAAGTATTGGTGGCACTAGCATCATGCGCCTTCGCAATAGCAAACGCAAAAAAGGTATCTTCATCAGGTGCTTGGTCTGCAAAATTAATACAGTTCGACTTATATCCGTTAATTTCTTCTTCGGAATACTGCTCTAAATCAACAATATAGGCGTAACAAACATAATTCCCACCGGGAATAGTAAACACATCAGCAACCTTATACTTACGGCCACCAATATACTTTACGCGAATATTAGAATCAAAGATAACCCATTCAGAGAGAACCTTATCCGATTCGGCTCGGTCTAAAAGCGTGGTATCCTCTAAAGAAATAATCCTATTAAATATTTCATCTTTGAGCACCTGGGAAGGTGTGTTCTTATACTGTTCAATCAATGCAGAAAGTGATTTCATCCATTCACCTTTTTCTGTGTACGTTAATTATAATCGATTTGAGAATTGTAATATCCCCTTCCTGCTTCGTTTTGTACTCAACGAAATCAAAGTTGCGGATATTATTTTTGAAGAGTTTCTCAATACGTCCACGGTTATTTTCAGTATCCTTAACTAAATAATAGTTAGGCTTGACCTTAAGAATCAAATCCCAACCATCATCGAGCTTTTTCTGCACTGAATCCTTTATGGCTGCCGTTTCCTCTTGTGGTTCGTCAAGGGTTCTCGTTACATCATAAATGGATCCGCCCAATAGCAGAATAAACTCTCCGCTGATTCCTGTATCCGTCTTTTTAAAGTTAGATACCAGAAAAAAGCCTTCATCAAGCCACCAATTAAACAACCGTTTCTCAAGGCGACCAACCTTATCATTGAGAAGATAATTCTCCATATAATAGAGTGCAACTTCCACGCCAACGGGTTTTGCTCCGCTTAGCATGACTGCACCTCCAATGTTTGTTCCGAAAACATTTGTAGAATAAGTATACCACCTGTTTTTTTGCATGTCAAGAACTTTTTTGATAATTATTACACTTTTATCTTTTTTACAAGGTTTATTTTTTGTTTTTTATTGTCGTTTATTTGTAAATCATTACACTTTTATATGCGTTTCTCTTGACATTTCAAAATTATTGTGTTATCATATACACACTTGACACAGAAAGGAGGTCATGATGTGCCGGCGGCAAAAAACACCTTCGCCAAGGAGAAAGCTCAGCTTCTTTTGGCTTTACTGGAACAGTCCAGTAAAAAAGGTTATATTCGATCAGATACCATTCTGAAGAGGTTTGCTCGTTATCGGCTGAATGAAGAAGAAAAAGAAGATATATTTCTTGAATTTGAAAACGCAGGTATACAAGTGGTATTCCCTGACAACCTGACAGATAACTATTTAGACTTAAGCGATGGCGATAAATCCGATGAATTTCAAACCCTTGCAGATAACACGGAGTCTTTTGAAAATCTCGACCCTGTTCACCAATATCTGTATGAAATTCACAGTTTCCCCGTTCTCACCCATAAGGAAACATTGAGCCTTGTTAGACGCATTCAAGAAGGTGACGCCGCTGCTCGCGAAAAACTAGTCAACTGTAATTTACGCTTTGCTTTTTCCGTTGCAACTAAATATATATGTACCGGCCTTCCTTTGCTTGATCTTGTGCAACAAGCAAATTTAGGTCTAATGACAGCTGTAGATAAGTATAACCCTAATCGAGGTACTCGATTTACTACCTACTCTGTTTTTTGGATTAAGCAAGCAATATTTACATATATTGAAGAACAATCACGGCTTATTAAAATACCCAGTTATATCAGCAGTGCCCTTAAAAAAATTAAATCCGTCACGGAAGAATACTACAATACATATAGTAAATATCCGTCTGATGACGAGATAGCGACCTTAACCGGATTTTCAATAGCACGGGTTAAACATTTAAAGACCCTTGAATACTCTATGTCCTCGCTTGATTCTCCTGTAAGCGAAGAAATGGATGGTACTCTTTTAGATACAGTTCAGGATGATACTATTATTGACCCTATCACTAATATAAACATCCAGGAACGCAAAACAGCAATTGATGAGATACTTAACAAACTCTCTCCACGTGAGCGTCAGGTTCTTATCATGCACTTTGGACTTTGCGGACAGGAAAAACACAGCCTTGAGGTAATTAGTAAAAAAATGAATATTACAATGGAACGTATCCGGCAGATAGAATCATTGGCATTAAATAAAATTCGAGGTATGAACGGTTCAAACCGCTTAAGGAATTTCATTAAGCTATAACAAGTAAAAGCCTTCTGCTCAGGCTCGGTCCCCTGCCGAGCCTAAACAAAAGGCTTACTAAATTATTGCTTTTTATCAATTTCTTTTTGTGCTTTGCGGTCAAGATGCTTTTTATAATAAGAAAGAGCTTTCAGAACATATTCCTCTGCCTGTTTATCATTTAAGTCAGTAGGCATATATTTACCGAGCCTTTCTACTGAAAAGCGATACTTCGGCTTTTGATTTGCTTTATCTTCAGCCATGATCTTTTCTACTAGTTCATATGTAAGTTCACCGTCTTTGAATGCTTTTCTCATTCTTACGGTTTGTGAAAACGACGGGAACACTTCTGTTCCGTCTATAATATCAACCAAGTCTCTTTGGCTCTCTTCATCCAAATAAGAGAGCTCTACGGCAGGCTGCATTTTCATCCTGCCTTTATCAACAAAATCAAGGAGTTCAGGAATAAGATTTGTTAAACGGATAAATCTGCGAATTGTTTCGCGGCTCTCGTTTACTTCTTTTCCAAGTTCTTCATTACTCCTCAACTTCGACACAACTTGTGTCGAGGTTAAATCGTTGCGCTTTCCCTGCCTTTTTATAGCATCTAACTTCATCTTATAGGAGAACGCCTTCTCACTTGGCAGGATCTTAGAACGTTGGCAGTTGCTATCTACCATCATGATGATGGCTTCATCATCAGTAACATCAACGATAATAGCACGTATTTTATTTATTTTTAAAATTTCATAAGCCCTTTTTCTGCGATGGCCGGAAATCAATTCATACCGACCATCAGCTTTGCTGCGCACAATTATGGGATTAAGCAAGCCGTTAGCTTCAATGCTGGCGGCCAGTTCTGTCATGTCCTCATCATCGAAGACGTGATACGGATGATTTGGGAAACTATCTATTAAATGCACCTTAATATCGGTTTCTCCTGTTCTGATAACGCCCCTGTTAATCTTTTTTTCCATTTTTAGCTCCTTTCGGGGCTTTCCGGTAAAGAAAAAGCCGGATCCCCATTACAAATCAAATTTTTGTAAAGAAAATCTCGGTTTTCAGAGCATTTAATATTTAAGTTGCCAGTCCAAGCTTTTTAGGTTCAAAAAAAGACTTTAATCCGTGCCTTTTTTCCTCTTCCTAAAAATTGTCCCAAAAAGCACTGAAAACCCTTGAAAAATCAAGGGTTTTCAGGCTTCGTGCCACTAAGCACGAATTTTGTGGCTCCCCCTGTTGGACTTGAACCAACGACAACGCGGTTAACAGCCGCGCGCTCTACCGACTGAGCTAAGGAGGAATATTCAGTTTAAAGTGAGAATGGTGAAAAATGTGCGTTTGCACACTTTTCACTTCTCTTGTGTTGGCACCGCCCTATTTTCCCGGGCCGCTTCCAGCCAAGTATTTTCGGCACTGGTGAGCTTAACTTCTGTGTTCGGAATGGGAACAGGTGGACCCTCACCGCCATTGGCACCAACTTTACCGCTACGGCTTTTCGCCGTCGCTATATAAAACAGGTTTCCCTGATTTATTCTAATATATTCATTTTTCAATTAATTGGTGACCCGTACGAGATTCGAACTCGTGTTGCCGGCGTGAGAGGCCGGAGTCTTAGGCCACTTGACCAACGGGCCACGATATGCACTGTGGTGCATAAAAATGGTGCACCATCAGGGACTCGAACCCGGGACACCCTGATTAAGAGTCAGGTGCTCTACCAACTGAGCTAATGGTGCGAGTATGAGGGTTAATCCACATAAAGCATTATAGGTTTTATTGCGGTATTTTAAAGTACTTTATTTTGAAAAATCTAGAAAATATTATAATATTTTCTTCACTTTTTCAATTCAAATTACTTTAAAACCCTCTTATAAAACTGCAAAGCACCTTAAAATCTGTTTTTTTAGATGCAGTATAAGGAAAAAAGCTGAAGAAATGCACAGGCATTTCAAAGTTTTTTGACACTATAATGTGCTAAAAAAACTATTTTAAGGCTATAATTCCTTATGTGGGTTAACCCTTCGTACCCTGAAAACTGAATAAAGTTAAAGAAGTTTTGTTTGAGAAGGAGGTAAAAACCATAATTTTAGGTTAAGCCCTCGGTCTATTAGTACTGCCTAGCTGAACATATCACTATGCTTACACATGCAGCCTATCAACCCGGTAGTCTTCCGGGGACCTTACTAGCTTATGCTATGGGATATCTTATCTTAAGGTTGGCTTCACGCTTAGATGCTTTCAGCGTTTATCCAATCCGCACATAGCTGCCCAGCTATGCCACTGGCGTGACAACTGGTGCACCAGAGGTGCGTCCATCCCG
>JAGAJK010000019.1 GCA_017626145.1 Clostridia bacterium | reverse complement strand
GGAATATGCAATTGTATTTCCAAATAATTCTGTTGGAAAGGCGAATGTTCTTGAGGCTGCCGGACAAGTGGCAATATATAATCTCGTTAATAATGCTTTAAGTGAACTGATAGAGGATAAAACTGTTGAAAAACTTGGAGAGAAATATAATCTTAATAAAGCTGCCGACACAGATGAGTTTGATTATGAATATACAGTAATGCCTGTTCCGGCAGAATTGCCAAATGCCGGTAATGATACATTAGGTGAGAATGCAATGTCAGATGGTACGCCTCTTTCACCGCCAAGTGATTGGGCGGTGAGTGATGTAAAAAAGGCGGAAGCATTAAACATTACAGAAAAAGGAAAAGTCTATCGATACAGAATGTCAATCACCCGTGAAGAATTTTGCGAACTTATATATAATTATTGCTATAATGTAATTAAAGAGTTTGACACAGTTACAGGAGAAAATAAGTTTACTGATACCACAAATTCAAAAATTATCAGATTAAATGCAATGGGAATTATTAATGGGAAAACTGAAACAGAATTTGCTCCTAATGATTTGCTTACCCGTGAAGAAGCTGCCGTTATTCTTAACAGAATGGTAAATAAAACAATTCCTGTACCCGTTACGGAAATGTATTTTAACTTTGATGATGAATCAAGTATCTCTGGTTGGGCTTCCGATTCCATTCAAGTAATGTGCAATATGGGGGTAATGAACGGAGTTGGAAATAATAAATTTGCTCCAAAGGAAACATATACAACTGAACAAGCTATTGCAACAATTGTTAGAGTATATGCGGCTCAATCATCAAATTCGGCTATTATCGGCGGTGCAGATGCTCCCACAGAGATTGTTGTAACAGATACCATTGACGTTAATGATTTCTATGTAGATGAAGCAATTAAGCTCATTACCGAATCCGGAAAGCTCGCCGGTGATAAGGATTTTATCAGCTTATATACAACCAATGATGAAATGACAGAAAAGGTTTTAGCTCTCGGCACCGTTGAGTTCAACAAGCCGAAAGACATATACTACCTTTCTGCTGACCGTGAACAGATAATAGCAAATCTTGAAGCTTTAGCTAAAACTGAAGGTGTTGATTTTAGCGAAATGGGCGATGTTTGGGTTGAACATATTTTGAAGAAATTTAATTTCTCAACTCTTGCAAGCCTTATAAACTCATCCTACGGAGCTGAAAACCTTGCAGCACTTACAATACTCACAAACAGCAGAGGTTATATAATGCCTAAAGACTTCAAAAACAACTTTGCTTTGTTTGTTCAGTATGAAGGCGATTATTCTGCGATTGTATCATTCTCGGAATTTGGTGACGGTGTTATAAGTGCAAATATGTCATTTGTAAAGAATGGCGATAAAGACAATGTGTTTATGAGAATGTATGAGATTACTTCTACTGTTGGTGAAGATGGAATTAAAATGGCAAAAGTAAAATAAATCTTTTAATAAACCTTACTTAAGGAGGTGCGGGTATGAAAAAAGTTATATCAGTTATTTTAGTGTTATGTATGTTGTTGCAGTTTACAGGCTGTGTATTTGCAAAAGAAGTTGAGGCAGCAACATTTACAACAGTAAAAATACCTTTTCCCGATACAATTAAGGACAGAAACTCTTGGCTTACAAGAGCGAGATACAAAGACTCAGGAGAGGTTATTCCACTTTCAATGTCATATAACGGCAGTGTGTATGCGACGGTTCCGATAGAAAATGCAGACAGGGAAATAGAAGCCTTTGTTCCGGAAGAAATTCAATTTACCGACAATGACGATTCAGATTCGAATTTTCATGATTTCAGAATGTTATCAAGAGTTGGAGTTATAAAGGGTAACGAAAAAGGCGAAGCGAATATCTACGATAATGTAACCCGTGCAGAAGCGGTTGCAATGGTTTTGAGATTTTTAGGACTTAATAAAGTCGCAATGCAGGGAACGGTAAGAGTATTTGATGATGTAACAAGTGACAAGTGGTATTATCGTGAAGTTCTTTCTGCATATAATTATGGTCTTGTTAAGGGTGATTCTGAAAAAACATTTTCACCTGAAAGAGATGTAACAAGAGAAGAAATTACAGTTATGGTAGAGAGAGCATTAGAATATGCAAATTTAAGATGTTCAAAGTCTTCCGTTACAAACTATGCCGATGAAGACAAGATTTCGGATTGGGCAAAAGATGCGTATGAATTCATTGGGCAGAATATTGTGTCGGATTATGATAACACCGATCCTGACAATCCTGTAAGAATTCTTAATCCTCAAAAAGCAGCTACAAGAGCAGATGTGGCATATATCCTTAACAACGCGCAAGATGACTGCCAGCTTTATGCATCAGAGCTTGCAGAAATGTTCGGTTTTGATAAGGAAATGCCTGTGATTGATGGCTCAACTTCTACATATCCGTTCACACAGGCGGTATATAGTGCATTATTCTGTAATGGTGAAACACATCCTCGATATCCGCAGAAACACTCGAAGAGCCACGCATCCTATCAGCGCCTTATAAACGGAGAAGTTGATATGCTTTTTGCTTCAGTATATCCTGCAAGTGATATTCTGAAAATGGCAGAGGAGAAGGGAGTAGAGCTTGAGCTTATCCCAATTGCATATGACGCAATGATATTCTTTACAAACAAGGATAACCCGGCAACAGGACTTATGAAAGAACAGATCAGTAATATCTATGTAAACGATGCTTATGATAACTGGTCTGAGGTTGGCGGTCCTGATGCACTTATGTATCCTTATTGCAGAAATAATGACTCAGGCAGTCATGCACAGATGGAAAAGCACTTCTTAAACGGAAACGAAATTCATACTGAAGTGCAGAGAGAAACCTCAGAAACAATGTCGGATATACTTACCGATGTTATGGCGGCCAAAACCGATAATCCTGTAGGATATGGATTAGGCTACAGCATTTATTACTATTACCACAATATGCGTTGGTTCTATCCTGTAGAGGAAGAATTAAAGCTCCTTGCTATAGATGGTGTAATGCCGACTGATGAAACCATCGCAGACGGCTCATATCCGCTTTCTAACAACACTTATGTTGTTTTAAGAAAAGATACACCGGCAGACGCTCCTGCTCGCAAGATGGCAGAATTTATGCTCACAGAGGCAGGCCAGCAATGTGTTGAAAACGCAGGATACGGCAGACTTAAAAAGCCTGTCGAGATTTCTGATGATATGCTCTTTGCAGATAAGGTAAATGCACAGATGCCGACAGATAAAAACTATATGTTCTCACCAATGTCTATTAAGATGGCATTAGCACTTGCTGCAAACGGTGCATCAGGAGAAACACAGGATCAAATTTTAAACGCTTTGGGGGTTACAAATCTTGATGAATTTAATGCACTTTCAAAGGATTTGATTGCAAGATATTCGCAGACTGATATTCTGAAGCTTAACATCGCAAATTCAATCTGGATGAATAAGGATAAAACCTCACAGAATTTCAGTAATAGCTTTAAGAACACCGCAACTGATTTCTATGATGCAGAGGTTAAATCGATAACTAACTCTAATGCTGTTAAGGAAATTAACGGTTGGGTAAGCGATAAGACAAACGGAAAGATTCCTGCAATCATCCAGAATGCTGATGACTTCTGGGCTATGCTTATAAATGCAATATACTTTAAGGGTGCTTGGCTCGATGAATTCAGCGTAAATGCCACTAAACCTGACCAGTTCAATAATGCTGACGGAACAAAGATTACTGTTGATTTTATGAACAAAACAAAGTGGTTCCCATATGCAGAAACGAAGTCGGTAAAGATGATTGAGCTACCGTATAAAAACAGAGTTGATAAAATATCTGAAGATGGAGAATATCTTGGCACAGATAAGTATGATGACCTTGATGTAAGTATGTATCTGATTATGCCTGAAGGCGATATAAATGTAGAACAGGAGCTAACGGCAGCAATCAATGATAATGCCTTTAAGAGCACATATATCAAAATGGCAATGCCTAAGTTCAAGATAGAGTACTCAACCGATCTTAACGATATATTTATGAATATGGGTATAACCACTGCCTTTGATGAAAAGAATGCAGACTTCACAAAGATGTTTGATAAAGGCAATATGTGGTTTACAAAGACAATCCATAAGACATTTATCGACGTGGACGAAAAAGGAACCGAAGCTGCAGCTGTAACTGCAATCGGGATGGGAGGTTCTGCACTTCCTCCAGAACCGATAGAACTCAAATTTAACAAACCGTTCTACTTTGCAATCCGTGATAATACAAGCGGAGAAACACTGTTTATGGGACGTTATTCCTTTGCAAACTAAGGAGGCTGGTTGTATGAAGAAAAAAGTTGTAGGACCAATGCTGTGTTTTATATTTATAATTGGCGTAGTATTCGGAACTTTATATGTTGTGGATCACAACAGAATGAAAAACAATGAACCTGTTGTGTTTTCAACTTGGGGTGCTAAATATGCTCCGCCGGAAGAAGAACATAAGGACAAGCAGATAGAGGAATTATATAATTTTAAGGATGTTCTCATAGGTAATGCGAGCAAAGTCAGAACTCTGGTAGACAAAACTAATCTTGCAGACTATCCAATTGACGGCATTGAATTAAAGACTGATGCAGAGCCTTATGGTTTAACTGTGAATTTTATGGTTGATAATCGAAAGAATTACAGAAATATTGATGAAAACAGTTTAAACAGAATGTCTGGTCTTATCTTTTCTTTAGTTAAAAATGTTGATGAGATAAGCTATAATTTCTATGATGCTTATTCCGATAAAAACAATAAAGATGATGTATTTTACGGAGCATATTATAACAGAGAAAATCTATGTGAAAGAATTAATAACAGTAAGATTACTGAGGGTTACATAGAGGCTTCAACAGTGGATTATAAAACCTTTGAAGAATACTACAATACTTTGGTGTCAACCGAGGTAGCTGTTCAAAATAGTGAATTTACAGATGCAGTAAACGAATTTATCGGCGAAGATTATGAGGTTGTGGTAAATAGCGGTTTTGGTACGGAAATCGTAATAGATGACTTATCTGAAGCTGATGAAAAATTGCTAGGAGAATTCTTCTCAAGGGCTATCGGTAAATATTCAGGAGCCGGAATTACTGCCAACCTCACAGTTTATGACATAAGAAACTTCAAAACGGATGAATATGGACACTGTGCGTTCTTGCATTATACACATCCGGATGAAGGTCTTGTTATGATTGGTGAAAAAATTCTGAATGATGGGGAATACGAAGAAATCCGAACTTTCCTCATAAAGAAATCATCAAACTAAGGCGGTGAGTGTCATGAAGAAAAAGACGATTATATTATTCGCTATATTACTAGTTATTCTTGTGGGAATAGCTTGTTATATGCAATATAGATACACCCACCAAAGCATAAAATCTTTTACAGCTACGGGATGTACAGCAGAAGGAATTATTGTGAAAGATTCAGTTTCCTATTTAGAAGTTCAATTTGATGATGAAAAGCATACGATGAAGAAGATAGCTGTGAAAGATGAAGAAATTCTGAAAAAGATTTCAGAATCAAATCTTCAGGAGATTATCGGTGTCAACATTGCATCAGATATTCCTAAAAACGTTCTTGAAGACGTTCATCTTGTTTCTAATATCAATAACTTTAATCCTTTACAGTTGCTTACGGAAACCGACAAGTATGATGAATTTTTTGAAATTGCAGATGTATCCTTTTCTGACGAACATAGCTTTGTAGGCAAGGTATTAGAAGAAACAACAACCTATATGATTGTTGAACCTGCGAATGATGAATATGAAAGAACTGTTGCAGAGAAAATAAAAATCGAATATGGCACAGACCATTTGGATTATCTTTACGGCACAGGTCGCTTGGTTGTTATCTATTATAAGGGTGAAATCAATACTGATGACGGAAAGATGACCTCAATAAAGTCTGATGATATTTCAACAGAGGGCTTCCGTGAATGGGGAATGAAGGTAGTTCCGTCAAATGAGCAAATAAGCAAGAAAATATACGACAAAGCAAAGCCACACGACGGCGATACCACTTCTCATTGGTATAAGCAATATAACCTCTATTATCACGGTCTTGAGGATGTGATTATCACTGTTGATGGAGAGCAACACTCTCTTGCACATGCACTGAAACGCGGCAAGATTACAATGTCAGCAATCCTTGCAAAAGCAAACAGGGATGTTGCAGATGGTGTTATACAAGATTTGCGATACGAAGACGGCGGCAGTGCGGTTTTTAAGTATCCTGATTATACAATTGTGAAATATCACACCCTTGACGGTAACGATGATATGTATATAGGCACACCGGATATTGGTATTGATGTAAAAAATAAATAAATTTTAGGTAGGAGCCTGCGAAATGAAGAAAGAAAAAAGAAAAAGGATTAAAATCACAGAAGTGATCGTATATATTCTTCAACAGGTTTTTCTGCGTACAGTAGGCTCCTG
>JAGAJK010000018.1 GCA_017626145.1 Clostridia bacterium | reverse complement strand
TTGGAATTGAAAAATATATACTTAAGGAAAAATATCGTTTTTGGACGATATTTTTCTATTTAATAAGCCTTTTTTCTCGAACGAACTTCGCCAAACTCGGCGTATCCGTATACGCCTTCGGGTACCTGTAAATGCCATTTAGCAGGCATTTACAGCTCAGTTCGTCCGTTCTGAAACATTTTTTCCTATTCCTTAAAATAAGGGGATGTAAAAAATCAATGATTTTTTACATCCCCTTTTATTAGTGGTTCATTATGGTTATTTTTTACATCCCCAAAATTAATTTTTAATAACGTAGTTACATATACCATACTGCCAGTAACCAAACACAACATCACCTTCGTGGATATCATCCATTCTAAGGTTAGTCATCTTGTCGGTAACAGGGTCAACGTAAAGCTTACAACGAATTTTAGGTGTTATCTGATGTCCGCCAATGTTAATCAATGCATAATCCTTTTCGGTATCAACCTTTTCTACAATACCGTAGAAATAGTGTCTTGAAGAATCGCCGCCGTTGTAGGTAGCACCGTCAGTTTCAAAGCCAAGGTTTGCCGGATCAACTACGCCACTCTTTAATTCCATACTCCACTTTTCAACTTTACCGCTCTTGATTTGAATGTCAACAAGGTCACCGATTTCCATGTGAAGGTTCGGGTCATACGCAGGAGAAGAAGCCTCTACTACGTTCTTGTTAAGAACATCTGCTTCAATATAGTATTTAGCCTCCTTAATGGTAGAAGAACCTACAGCCATTGAAGGCTGAAGCTGTTTACCTGTTATTCTATAGCCGTAAATCATTTCTTCTTTATCGATAATCGCCTGGGAAATTGATTCAACGTAGAAGGTTGCACCGCCGCCACCGCTTGATGCATCGGGATGGTCGGTAACTAAACCAAGCTCTATCTGATTGAAGTCGTTGCAGTTATAAATCTGCATTGTCCAGTCAGGTTCGCCCCATGAGTTATTAAGCTGTGAATTCTTCATAATTGCAATTTCTTCTTCGTCGTCCTTATATTCATCAGGAACATAGAAGAGAACTGTATCTGCTGTCATTGAATACTTATAATTTTCGCTTGTATCCTTATTGTTAAGCCATTCACTTGTCCACTGCGCAAGGCCTGTATAATTTCTTGTGAACTTAATATCATCGTCGGTTGTCATTTCCACGTCGCTTTCCATGATGGTATCAAGTGCTAAAAGCTTGTTATCGGAGCTGAGCTTCATTCTTACAACAGAACCAAGAATGGAAGGGTTATCTTTAATAATTTTGATAACACGATCCTTTTCAACACCGCTTACACCGTCAAGCTCTAATTTAGCACCAATTGTTGCATCGTACCATTTACCGTCCTGGCCGAAAATTCTTAACGAAAGCTCAGGGTCGATACTGCTTCTGCCGAGAGTTGCAGTTCTTAGGTATCCGTACATATATGCACTTTCTGTTACATAACCTGCTAAAACACCGTCAATTACATAAAATGCACCATTTAAACCTATTTCAGGATATTTTACGTTATCGCTTCCGCTGATAGCAGGATTGGTTTTACATTCCTCAATATGAGCAAGTAAATCCTTTGAAATTCTCATTTCGGTTTCGGATACTGTGATGTAATCATCACTCATACCCATAACTTCACCTGAAATTGCCGCAGAATTAACAACCAATTCCGTGTAGCCCGTTGATATGCACTGCATAACTCTTATAGCAGAACCTGCCTTAATCATCTGCCAGTCACTTACAGCACCTGCGATTTTAACCTTTATGTTTGCTTTGTCGCTGAGCTGAATATAACCGTTTCCGTTATAGGTTTGCTTGAACTTAAGACCGATACGCATCTCGCGTGTATCGTTATATGAAGTCATAAAATAATTGTACTTCCAGATAATTGCAGTATCAACATCACCGTATTTTGAAGACGGTGTTAAAACAATCTTACCTTCGGAATTTTTGTAGTCGCACATTTTATCAAAGGATGAAAGCATTTCACCGTTCTGGACAATCTTGTCAACTGTTGAAACAGAATATATCTGCTCGTTGCCGTCGGCATCGTTATAATAGATATCACCGTCAACTATACTGTTGATATCCTTAAAATCAATTACAAAAGGAGTTGCCTCTTCTTCATATTCAATACTTACGATTGTGTATTCATTTTTAGCTTCATCGTAGGTTGCGTATGCATTAACCACTCTGCCGAAGTAGTCGGCATCGTTAAAGCCTGAAAAACGCATATTCTTTCTGTCAATCTGAATAAAGCCTTTTCTTGTGTTTACTCCGCCGTAAACGCTCAGGCCCTCAATTGCGTTAACGAAACCGCTTACGTTATGAAGGTTATGCATTGTGTTTAAAAGGTTTTTACCCTCAACAACCTCGTAAGAATAACCGTAGTCATTGTATTCGATTGTGCATACATCAATTTCAAGAGCCTTCTTTATAAGTAAAGCAAGGTCTTCTCTTGTTATAAATGTATCCAGAGTTTCGGGATTTTCTTTAATTAAACCTATTTCTGCCGCAACAATTATAACCGCCTGCTGTGGGTTATTATACTGATTGCATTTGTACTTGTAGCCTAAAGCATCAATTAAATATGAATATGCATCATAATATGTTGCGTTTGTCTTATCCACATTTGGTTCAATAGGATAAACATTTTCAAGTGCATTATTTACGCCAAGTCTTACTCTTGACATAATAACAGAAAATTCTGTCATTGAAATCAAAGCATCTCTTTTTGCAAAGTCATCCTTATTTATAATTCCCAATGTATCAAGAAAAGCTATAGTACGGCCTGTTTCGTCAGTTTCGTCTGC
>JAGAJK010000017.1 GCA_017626145.1 Clostridia bacterium | reverse complement strand
TTTTTTGAATTATATTAATTTATAGTTTTAATTATTCAAATTTAATAATACTACTTAAAAATGCCTATAAACATCGAGTTTATAGGCATTTTGCTTGCTTTTTGACGAACGGGTTATTGCCGTACCATCGTACTGTCTGCACCCCGTTCGCCAAAATATAACTTTCTTTTTCCTTGTCTGTCAGCGTGTCGATAGGTTTATCGACACGCTGAAGCAAGTAGTTTTGCTACTTGCTTTTTTGATGCATATGTGATAAAATAAAATTTCAAGGGGAAAATTTGATTCTTCGGGAGATAAACTATATGGAAAACTATTTAATCAGAGAATTTTACGGCGAAGAAGTTATCCCATACAAAAAGCTGTCGACTGTTATGTTCCGTTCAAAGAATGAACAGCTTTCGGACGAGGATGCATATAAAGAAATTCTCAAAAAAGAGGATTTAAATCGTGAGCCGGACTTTTTCCGTCTTGGTGCTTTTTACGAGGAAAAGCTTTATGCTGCAATAGAAGTGTACGGCTTTAATGCCAATTTTGACGGAACCCCTTGTAAAATGAGTGGCATAGGCGGTGTTATTTCAGATTTTAACTCACCGTTGAAGGGTGCAATGAAGCAGATATACGCAGAAAGCTTTAAGATTATGCGTGCGAAGGGGCAGTATATTTCTCATCTGTATCCTTTTGAAGAAAATTATTACCGTCAGTATGGTTATGATGTAACGTGTCAGTCTGAAACCTGGAAAATTCCTATAGAAAAGCTTTGTATTTATAAGGAAGGCATAGCAGTGCCTTACGATGGAACAGATAAGATGAAAGAAGATGTAAAATCTGTTTTCAATAAATTTGCTGCAGACAAAAACCTTCTTATAACCAGAAATGACAAAGAATGGGAAGCTTTCTTTGAAAGTAAAAAGCCTTATGTTTCGGGAGTAAATGCTTTTGTTCATTATAACGAAAGCGGTAGTGCCGATGCCTATATGAGTTATTCTGTATCTCCTCAGGCGGACAGACCGCAGAATATGGTTGTTAACAGTTTGTGGTTTACAGATTTTAACGGACTTAAGGGTATACTTTCATATTTTGCAACTCAGAGGTCGTATTGTGATCACCTTTTAATTACTTTGCCTGAATCAATTGATATAGCACCTGTTCTGGATTCCTGCGGTGGCTGGGGAAAAAGAAATGTTGTAAGAACGGTTCTTAATCAGGGTACAACAAGAGTTATTGATGTTGAGGAAGTTCTTAAAATGGCAAAATATAATGGTGAAGGTAAAATCTGTATAAAGATTTATGACGATATTTATGCTCCGTGGAATAACGACTGTTTTACCGTTGAGTTTGGTAAGGAAACTAAAGTTTCCCGTGGCGGAGCTCCTGATATAGAGATGAAAATAACATCTTTCACAACGGGAATTATGGGAAGAATGAGCTTTGAAAATCTTCTTATTTTCCCTGATATAAAAGTGATTAATAAAGATAATTTAGAAAAGGTGTTTTATAAAAAGCACGTGTGGATTGAAGGTCATTTCTGATAGATAATTATCCTGAAAGGAGGAATACTTCTGAGTTATATTTCCTTTGATATGGAGTGGAATCAGCCATATTCAAAGCAGCAGCTTAGAACAAATAACGATGTTACCCTTTACGGTGAGATTGTTCAGATAGGTGCTGTCAAGATGGATGACGGTTTTAACATAACCGATACCTTTAAGGTAACGGTAAAACCAACAGTATATAAAAAAATGAATAAACGTGTAACCAGAATCACAGGTATAACAGATGAAGTTATTTCAAATTCAGGTGTTGACAGAGATGTTGCGTATAAATCATTTTTGAACTGGTGCGGTGAAGATTCAACTTTTATTACCTGGGGCGATGATGATTACGATATGCTGTCAAAGAATATGAAGTTCTTTGGTATGGGGGATGATGCTCCTGAATGCTACAATCTCCAATGTATATATAATTACGATACCCATTGCTACGGACGTCAGTTTTCTCTTGACCATGCTATGGAAACGTTTAATATCGAAAGTAAGTTAGACAGGCACGATGCGTTAAACGATGCTTACTTTACTGCTTTGGTATGTAAAAAGCTTAAGGTAAAGCAGGGAATTGAAAATTACGATACTGTAAAGGAAATCAGTATGCAAAGCGAGGATTTTCTTATGAGATTTCAGTATGAAGGATATGAAAATCCTGCCCAGGCAATGAAGGACAGAAGTGTAATTAAAAGCAATTGCCCATTTTGCAACGGCAGAAGTAAAACAGTTAAAAAATGGAAGCAGGGCAGACATAAATATGTTATTTTAAATAAATGCAGAAAACACGGTTTCTTCATATCAAGAATAAGATTTTCCAAGGATGAAGAAAAAATGGTTACTGCAAATAAAAATCTGTACAGGCTTGATGATTCAAACAGAGATTATTTTGAAGAAAAATTTAAAGAATGGACAGTAGTTTGATATTGCAAAAATTACGGATATATGATATAATTTTAGGGTAATAAATCAGAGTAAGATACTTTGCGTTAAGTGCCGCAGGGACGGGGAGTTGCTTTGCGGACGAAAACAATTGTTGCGGTAAGGTATCTGCATCCCGCTGTACATACTTGAGGCTTCTCTCCTTAAATATGTAGCGAGAATACATATTTAAGGAGGTTTTTTATGTTTAATTCAAAAAAAATAACAACAAAAGAGCTGTGTCTGATTGCGATGTTTATAGCTCTTACAGTAATTTTAGGATATGTATCCGGATTTTTAAGAGTGGGTAACATAAGTAAAATTTCGGTAAGCTTTGTTTCGGTATACCTTGCGGCAGCAGCATTTGGTCCATGGATTGGCGGTTTTGTTGCCGCAATGGCAGATTTTATTTCTTTTCTTGCTAATCCGACCGGTATGTATCTGTGGCAGCTTACGGTGGTAGAATTTATATTCGGATTTCTTTTCGGAGTCTTTTTCTCACGAAAAAAACAAATTCGTATACCATACCTCAATTTAAATGTGAAGATTTTAATTTATTCGGTAATTCAGTTTGCAATTAATATGGTGATAAAAACATTAATTTTACAAAGTGTAGGATTTGTTTCTGCAGACTTTTATGTAGCCTTTATACAGCGTCTGCCCGGGTGTATGGTAGCCTTCGTTTTGAATTTTGTAGTGCTAAACCTGTTTGAACGTTTTGTTCCGGGAATAATCAGGGTAGTCAGAAAGTAAGGGAACAATATGAACAGAGAAAAATATGCATTAAGCTTTCAGACAGATATAAAGCTTGAATTAAATAAAATCAGAATATTACTTGAAAAACTCGGCAACCCTCAGGATGATTTGGAATTTATCCATGTTGCAGGTACTAACGGAAAAGGTTCTGTATGTGCTTTTCTGGAGTCAATGCTTGTAAAAAGCGGAGCAAATGTTGGAAGGTTTTCTTCACCCGAGCTTGTTAAAAAAAATGAAACCATAAGGGTGTGCGGTAAAGAAATTTCTGATGATGATTTAAAAAAACTTATTGATATTGTTTCTGAGGTTGCGGAAGAAATGGAAGAAATGCCGTCTCCTTTTGAAATAATGTGTGCTGTTGCATTTGTGTATTTCAAGGAAAAGAATTGCGAAATAGTTATTCTTGAGACAGGTATGGGCGGCGAGGGAGATGCTACCAATATAGTACAGAACAGTAAAATCTGCATTATTACGCATATTGCCCTTGACCATATGCAGTATCTTGGAAATTCTGTGTCCGAAATAACAAAAGTTAAAAGCGGAATTATAAAAAGAGGGGCAAAGGTTGTTACTTTAAACGGAAACGGTGATTTTACCGTTATTGAGAAAAAATGCAGTAACAACGGAGCGCAGATATGCTGTGCGTCAATGCTCGAATCTGTTTCACATAAAAATTTTAATGAGGTCATAGAATATAAAGGTAAAAAAGTAACTCTTTCATTGTGTGGAATAAATCAGATTGAAAATGCATCTCTTGCCGTTAAAGCCGCAGAGCTTCTGGGCATAGAAGAGGAATATATAATCAGCGGACTTGAAGACACAAAAAACCCCGGACGCTTTGAAAAGCTTTCAAAAGGAATTTATTTTGACGGTGCTCATAATCCCGACGGTGCAAAGGCACTCAGAAAAAGCCTTGACAGATATATCCCAAATTCGGAAAAGTATTTCATTATGGGTGTGATGGCGGATAAAGACTTTGACGGAATGCTTGAAATTTTAAATGACGGACATAGTAATTTTATCTTCGTAACTGTACAGGATAATCCAAGAGCAATGGATGGTAAACATATGGCAGAAACAGCAAAAAAGCTTGGAATTGAAGCTATGGTGTTTGAAGATATGAAGACCGCAGTTAAAAACACCCGGGGACGCCCTTTGTTTATTTGCGGTTCACTGTATTCTTATAAGGAGCTGTTCTGATATGTATGATTGTGAAAACTGTATGAATTACTACTATGATGAAGAATATGAAGAATATTGTTGCGGAATTTCTATGGATGAAGACGAATACTGGCGTGTAAATTTCTCAAACAAAAATGTCTGTCCTTATTACCACCCGGGGGATGAATATTCTATAGTCAGGAAGCAAAATTAACGTTTTCAGTTCTTGACAAAACAAATTTGTGATGATATAATAAAGTATATTATAATGTGCAGTTTTATATCTGCACAAATAAATAGCAATTTTATGTAAGGGGTGTTACTATGAAAAAGACATTATCAATTTTAATAATGTCTGTGGTAATTACGTTAATGATGTTTGTGAATGTATTTGCTTTCACAGATGAACAGCAGATCAATATTGTTGGGGTTCTTGACGCAAACGGATTTTCCAACAGAGTATTTCAGCTGGAGGTTCCTGCTGATATTAAGTTGAAGAATTCAACTGATTCCGATTATACTGATGGTTTGTCTGTTCTGTACACAGGTGAAGAGCTGTCTATTGACGGTAAGGCTACTCTTGATATGTCAATTGTCAGGGATGCATTTGATACACTTACCGGTGCGGTGGAGAATTTATTTTCTGTAAATTATCCGGATGAAGCAGCTGATTTAAATTCACAGTTCGACAGTATGCTTGTACAGGGTGAAATCACTGTTACTATAGCAGTTTCTGACGGTATGACAATTCCGGCAGCTATTGAGACAGGTGATGGCTTCAGCAATAATGTTTCTTTATTCTTTGATAAAGTTGATACAATTGTTGAAGAAAATGAAGTTACCATTATCTTTGAAGTTAAGGATGGTCTTACCAAAGGTCAGCTTGATGCAAACATCAACTCATTGGATGACTTTTCTCTTATCTGCGAAGGCTTTAAGGTAACAGATGTTGCAGAATACGGACTTTTCGGCAGTGTTGAAGGCTCAATCAGAGTAGTTGCTCCTGAAAGCTATGAAGTAACTCACACTATTGTTATTAATGCTGTTGATGAAGATGGCAATCAGGGTGTAAGTGAAACAGTTTCAGTTACAGAAGAAATGACTGCACAGCTTATGTCTCTGGCAGCAGTTGAAGATGCTATTGTAACATATCAGGATGGCGTTCAGACTGAAAATTCAATTGAACTTCAGGATTTAAGTTCAACTGAAAATTATACAGTTACACTTGATATCCAGGGCGTTACAACTACAACTGCAGAATTTCCAAAGTACGCTGACGGAGAAACACCTTACGCTGTAGAGAGAATTATTCCTATGGCAGGTTATACAGGTGCAATTACCGATATAAAAATTAACGGTACTTCTATTGATTACTACGTTGAAAATGGTGTTGTTAAGGCAAATACAGATCTTATCAATGCAGACGGAATAACAATTACAGTTGTAACCTCTGATGACGCAAGACTCAGATCGTGGATTGGTAAAGGCGAGTCTACTGCAACAGGTTCATTTACTGTAAACGGTAAAGTTGACCAGATTATATCAAATGAATTTGGTGTTTTAGTATCAAAAAACGGACAGTATGATAACATAGTAAATTCAACTGAGTTTACAGGCACATGGGATGATACAGTAGCTCTTGCATTCAAAGCACCTTCAAAGAATAAAAATGGTATATTTGCAATGCAGTTTACACAGCTTGACCCCGGTACATATTACTTTGGCGTATATACAAAGAGTGCAACAGGTATGCGTTATGATATAAGAGACGCAAACGATGAATTCGTTATTTACACATTTGGCGACAGCACACCACCATACAGACCTAGTACAAGTGGCGGAGCAAAGCCTGTAGTTGAAGAGCCTGAATTGATTATTGTTGTTGATGGCGAAGAGAAGGATGTATCTGAATTAATTGTTAACAACAAGGTTGATGTTGCGGACATTGAAACACCTGAAAAGGAAGGCTTTGCTTTTGAAGGCTGGTACGATGGTACAGAAAAGGTTGAAGGCGAAGTTACAATTAAGAATGGTGAAACATTAAAATTATATGCAAAGTTCGTAAGCGTTCAGGTTCCGGATAAATTTGAAACATCTGACGAACACTATGCTTATATTATCGGTTATCCCGATGGCACAGTAAGACCTAACGACAATATTTCAAGAGAAGAAATTGCAACAATTTTCTACAGATTGCTTACAGATGAATACAGAAATGAAATTCTTTCAACAACAAACGATTTTGAAGATGTAGAAGAAGGAAGATGGTCAAATAAGGCTATCTCAACAATGGCTAACGGTGGATACATTCAGGGTTATGACGGTAAGTTCAATCCTGAAGATGCTATCACAAGAGCAGAGTTTGTAACAATTGCTGCAAGATTCCTCGAAACTGAGAGCGAAGCAGAAGCTGAATTCAAAGATGTAGAAGGTCATTGGGCAGAAGAATATATCGATGCAACAAGCCAGGCAGCATGGATTAACGGTTACGAAGACAACACCTTCAAACCTGATAATAATATTACAAGAGCTGAAGCAATGGCAATCTTCAACAGAATCCTTTGCCGTCGTGTTGATTCAGACGGACTTATCCAGGGTACAGTATACTTCCCGGATGTAAATGATACAGACTGGTTCGTATACGACGTACTTGAAGCAACTAACAGCCATAAGTGTGAAAAGGCTGATGGCGAAGTTTACGAAGACTGGACAGAACTTCTTCCTAACAGAGACTGGACTAAGTATTGATAAATAATAAGACAGAGTGCCGATTCGGCACTCTGTTTTTAATATAATTAATCCCGACGGAGTTGTTACGTCCGTCGGGATTAATTATGTTTCATATACGAAGGCCGAAGGCATATAGCCGTCCGCCAGGACCTATGCCCACCACATTTCTCCTGCATCTTCTGAAATGATAATTTCTCTTAAGAAAGAAACAGCCTTTTCAAGACCTTCCTTAGGAGACATAAGTGAATCCTCGTGTTCAATAGATACGGCATCGTCATAGCCGATTGTCTTGAGCATACTTATCATATCTTTCCAATCCTTATAAGCATGACCGTACCCGATTGTACGGAATACCCAGCTTCTGTCTAAAACTTCGCTGTAGTGACGAGTGTCAAGAACACCGTTCTTTGCACAGTTGCCGCCATCAATTCTTGTATCCTTTGCGTGAAAATGATAAACAGCGCCCTTTAATTCCTTAAGTGCCTCACAAGGGTCCATGCCCTGCCAGTAAAGGTGACTTGGGTCGAAGTTTGCACCAATAATTTCACCTACTGCATCACGAAGCTTAAGAAGTGTGTAAGGATTATATACACAAAAACCGGGATGCATTTCGAACGCAATTTTTTCAATTCCGTGTTTTGTAGCGAAATCAGCCTGTTCTTTCCAGTATGGAATTAAAACTTCATTCCACTGATATTCAAGAATTCCGAGAAAGTCATCAGGCCATGGACAGGTTACCCAGTTAGGAGTTTTGTCATCCTTTGAACCACCGGGACAGCCTGAGAAGGTAATAATTTTGTTAACACCTAACTTTTCCGCAAGAAGAACGGTGTTTACCCAATCATCGTGGAAAGTTTTTGCGATTGCTTTATCAGGGTGAACAGCGTTACCGTGACAGGATAAAGCACAAATTTCCATTTCGTTGTCTTTCATAATGCGTTTAACTTCTTCAATTTTGCTGTCGTCAGCAAGAAGAATCTCAGGGTTAAGATGTGCTTTTCCCGGGAATCCGCCTGCACCGATTTCGAGAGTTTCAACCCCTATTGACTTTAAATATTTTACAGCCTCCTCAAGACTCATATTTTGTACTGCGGGTGTAAATACACCTAATTTCATAACAAATTCCTCCTTTTATATGTTTGTGGATTCACGAAAAATTAATTCGTAATCCGTAATTGTTTCCATTTCGTAAGGTTCATCATTTATCATAGCAAATAATGTTTCCATAGCTTTTGAGCCAATAATTTGCTGATTCTGGTTAACCGACGAAAGGGTAGGTGATGACATATGACATAAGTCTATGTTATCAAATCCGAAAACAGAAATATCTTCGGGAATTTTAAAACCATTATTTTTAAGTGCGTTGAGTGCTCCGTAAGCCATTCTGTCGCCGACAGCTGCAACAGCATCAATCTTAATCTTTTTCTTAAGAAAATTGTCAGTTATTTGTAGGGCTGTTCTGTAACCGTAGTTTCCGTATATAACAAGCTTTGAATCAAATTTTATGCCGTTATCGGAAAGTGCGGTTTTGTAGCCGTCAAAACGTTGCTCAGTTGAAAACAAAGAGTTATCAGCACTTATGTACAGAATCCTTTTTCTGCCTGATTTTATTAAAGCATCCGTAACATCATACATTGCTTTAAAGCTGTTGATTGCAATGTAGGGAATAGAATCGTCAATCCTTTCAGAACATTGAACCAGAGGAACGGATTCTGAAATCTTTCTTATTCTCGCCTTATTCGCACCGTCAGCCTCTATTCCAAGAAGTATGGCACCATCAGCAAGCTTTTTACCAAGAAGATCGAGATAGTGCATCATTTTTTCCGGACTGTTGTCTGTGGTGCATATTAAAACATTGTAGCCTTTTTCAAAAGCAGTATCTTCAATACCTTTTATAAGTTTTGAAAAAAATGTATTAACAAGAGAATTTACTATAACAAGTATGTTGTTGGTTTTGTTGATTCTCAGGTTTCTGCCTGCAATATTTGGCTTGTAGTTAAGAGTGTCAATTGCATCCTGAACCTTTTTTACAGTTTTTTGCGTAACCGAGGAGCTGTTGTTTAAAACTCTCGATACAGTTGCAACGGAAACTCCTGCTTTTTTTGCAACATCGGATATGTTCATAAATCCCTCCACAACAATAATGTAATGGTTTACATTTTGTATTGTAACATATTTCAATGCAATTTTCAACTGTATTTTAAAATAATGAATAATAATATCGAAAAAAACTTGATTTTTTTGGAATTTTAGTGTATTATAAATAAGATAAATACTTATTGGGAGGAAAACATGAATTACTCGAGTACAAGAGATAATAAAATAAGCTACACATCAACGAAAGCTATCATTAAAGGATTATCACCCGAGGGTGGTTTGTTTGTTCCCGATACAATACCTTTTGTAAATTTTGAGGAAATAGGTAAACTGTCGGAAATGAACTACAGAGAACGTGCAAAGTATATTCTCAGCAGATTTTTAACCGACTTTACAGAGGATGAGATAGATAACTGTGTAAATTCAGCATATACCAAGGAAAAGTTTGGTACAGATTCTATCGCTCCCATTTATAAGCTTAATAACAGCAGTTATATTCTTGAGCTCTGGCACGGACCTACCTGTGCATTCAAGGATATGGCACTTCAGATTTTGCCGCATCTTTTGGTAACATCACTTAAGAAGAATAAAATTGATAAAGAAATAGTTATTCTTGTTGCCACATCGGGGGATACAGGAAAAGCTGCTCTTGAAGGCTTTGCAGATGTTGCAGGAACAAGAATCAATGTATTCTACCCTCAGGAGGGTGTAAGTAAGGTTCAGAAGCTGCAGATGATTACTCAGTCAGGTAATAATGTAAACGTTTCGGCAGTGAAGGGTAATTTTGATGATGCACAGAACGGTGTTAAACAGATGTTTACTGATGAAAAGTTTAACACACTTACCAATAATCATAATTTCTCGCTTTCATCAGCCAATTCAATAAACTGGGGCAGACTCGTTCCACAGATCGTTTATTATTTTTCAGCTTATGCCGATATGGTTAAAGCAGGTGAGATCAGAATTGGCGATAAAATAAATGTAAATGTTCCAACAGGTAACTTTGGTAATATCCTTGCAGCATTTTATGCAAAGCAGATGGGTCTGCCAATTAACAAGCTTATCTGTTCATCGAACAGCAACAACGTTCTTACCGATTTTATAAAGACCGGTATTTACGACAGAAACAGAAAATTCAATCTTACAATTTCTCCTTCTATGGATATTCTTATTTCAAGCAATCTTGAAAGATTCCTGTATATCCTTTCAGGTAACAATGCAGATGAGGTTAATTCTTATATGCAGGCTCTGAAGGAAGAAGGAAAATACGAGGTAAGCGATACAATAAAGGAAAAAATCGAATCTGTTATGTGGGGCGGCTTTGCAGACGATTCTGAAACCAAAGCAACCATCAGAGAGATTAAAGAAAAGTATGATTATGTAATTGATACCCATACAGCTGTTGCAGTTTCTGTACAGGAAAAATATGTAAAAGAAACAGGCGACGAAACTAAAACCGTTATTGCTTCAACTGCAAGTCCGTTTAAGTTCAGCAAGAGTGTAATGCAGGCAATTAAAAATGACGAGTGTTACGGAGACGGTATGGACGAGTTTGAAATTCTCGATAAGCTTTCAGAGATTTCAGGCGAAGAAATACCAAAGTCACTTGCAGAGCTTAAAACAAAAACAGTTCTTTTTGACATAACCTGTGAAAAGGATGAGATGCAGCAAATGGTAAAGGACTTTTTAAGACTGTAGTATGTCAATATATGCAATAAGCGACCTTCATTTATCCTTTCAGACAGAAAAACCAATGAATAAATTTGGAAATGTCTGGGCAGACTATGAGGAGAAAATGAAGTTTCAATGGAATGAGGTTGTTGAGAAAAGCGATATAGTGCTCATACCGGGCGATGTATCGTGGGCAACCTATCTGCAGAGCGCAGTACAGGATTTCAGGTTTATTGATGAACTGAATGGGTTAAAATTAATATCAAAGGGCAATCATGATTACTGGTGGGAAACTTTAAATAAGCTTAATGAATTTATAAAAGAAAATGAGTTTTCAACCGTTCAGTTTCTTCATAATACCTGCTTTGATGCAGGAGATTATGTGATTTGCTCGGCAAAAGGATACGATTTAAGCGTAGAAGAAAAGCTGCAGAACCGCGAATGTATAAGATTAAATCTTTCGCTGGCTCAGGGAGCTGAATTAGGAAAGCCTATAATTGCTATGCTTCACTATCCGCCTTTTGACAAAAGCCTCAGGCTGTATCCTGATATTAAGGAACTGCTTGAAAAATATAACGTAAAGGTGTGTATATACGGACACCTTCACGCAGAAGGGCATAAAAAGTGTATAAATGAGAATATAGACGGAGTTGAATATAAACTCGTTTCGGCAGATTTTCTTGATTTTATGCCTGTTAAAATAGCGTAACTAAACACATAAAATTTTAAAACTCAAATATAATTAACGGAGGAATAAAAAATGAGCGTAAGTTTTACTAAAAAAGAAGGCTATACAGTTGAATTTGAAATGACTGTATCAGCAGAGAATTTTGAAAAGGGAATGCAGAAATCATACATAAAGAATGTAAAGCAGATTAACATCCCTGGATTCAGAAAGGGTAAAGCACCAAGAAAATATATTGAAAAGATTTACACAGAAGCAATCTTCTATGATGATGCAATTAACTTCGTATTCCCTGAAGAATATGAAGCAGCAATTGCAGAGCTTAAGATTGAACCTGTTGACAGACCTGAAGTTGATATCAAGCAGGTAGGCGAAGGTAAGGATTTGGTTTTAACAGTTAAGGTTGACGTAACACCTGATGTTGAGGTTGGCGAATACAAGGGTCTTGAAGTTGTAGAAAAGAAGTATACTGCAACAGCTGACGATGTTAAAGCTGAGCTTGAAAGAATGAGAGAAAGAAATTCAAGAATGATTACTGTTGAAGACAGAGCTGTTAAAAAAGGTGATACAGCTGTTATCGATTTTGAAGGCTTTGTTGACGGTGTAGCATTCGAAGGCGGAAAAGCAGAAAATCATGAACTCGTTATCGGTTCAGGTTCATTCATTCCCGGCTTTGAAGAACAGATTATCGGTGCAAACATAGGCGACTCAATCGATGTAAACGTAACATTCCCTGAAGAATATCACGCAGAAGAATTAAAGGGTAAGGCAGCACTCTTCAAAGTAAAGGTAAACCAGATTAAATTTAAAGAGCTTCCTGCACTTGATGATGAATTTGCAAAGGACGTAAGTGAATTTGATACACTTGCTGATCTTAAGAAGGATATTAAAGCAAAGATTAACGATTCAAATGCTAAGAGAGCTAAGAATGAAATGGAAAACGAAGCAGTTGAAAAGCTCGTTGAAGTTACAACAGTTGACATTCCAAACGGAATGATTGAAGCAAGAATTGACAGCCTTTTAAGAGATATGGAAATGCGTCTTTATCAGCAGGGTATGAATATGGAAATGTATATGAAATATACAGGTATGACTGAAGATGTGTTAAGAACACAGTTCAAAGCTCAGGCTGAACATTCTGTAAAGTGCACACTCGCTCTTGAAAAGGTTGCTGATCTTGAAAAGATTAAAGTAACAGAAAAAGAACTTGATGCCAAGATTGAAGAAATGGCTAAAGCTTACGGTATGGAGCTTGAAAAAGCAAAAGAAAACTTAAACGACAACGATAAGGAAAACATCAAGAAGGATTGCAGAATCGAAAAGGCAATTACACTTATCCTTAAAAACGCAAATGTTGTAAAGGAAGCAGAAAAGAAGGAAGAAAAGGCTGAAGAAAAGAAGCCTGCAGCTAAGAAGACAACAACAAAGAAAGCAAGCGACGACAAAGAGCCTGCAAAGAAAACAACTGCTAAAAAAACAACAACCGCAAAGAAAGAAACTGCAGCAAAAACAACAGCTAAGAAGACAACAACAAAGAAAGCTGCAGAAAAGAAGGAAGACTAATAAAATAATAAATTTATCAGCATAGGAGGTATTGTGATGAGTTTAGTACCAATGGTAGTAGAACAGACAGGCAGAGGCGAAAGAAGCTATGATATTTTTTCACGTTTGCTTAATGACAGAATAATTTTTCTCGGAGAGCAGGTTACGGATGCAACAGCAAGCTTAGTTGTGGCACAGCTACTCTTTCTTGAAGGAGCGGATCCTGATAAGGATATAAGTCTTTATATAAACAGTCCGGGCGGTTCGGTTACTGCAGGTATGGCGATTTACGATACAATGCAGTATATCAAATGTGATGTTTCTACAATTTGTATAGGTATGGCAGCTTCAATGGGTGCATTTTTGCTGGCGGCAGGTACAAAGGGTAAGAGAATCGCACTTCCAAACAGTGAAATTATGATTCATCAGCCACTTGGCGGAGCACAGGGTCAGGCATCTGATATTAAGATTCAGGCTGAACATATCTTGAGAATTAAGGATAACCTTAATAAAATCTTAAGTGAAAGAACAGGTAAGCCTCTTGATGTCATTTGCAGAGATACCGACAGAGATAATTTTATGACTGCTCAGGAAGCTCTTGAATATGGTTTGATTGATAAAGTTATTGAACACAGATAATTTTTATAAACAAATTTTGCTTGCAAATTTTTGCAGGCAAAATCTGTTTTAAACGAAGAATCGGAAAGGTGGCTTAATAAATGTCTAATGAAGACAACAACATTATAAAATGCTCGTTCTGCGGAAAGCTTCAGAGTCAGGTTGAGCGTATTATCGCCGGACCCGGGGTTTATATTTGTAACGAGTGTATAGACCTTTGCTCTGATATCCTTTACGAAAAAGAGGAAGAGAATATATTCGACGAAAATGCCGATATATCGGAAGGCATACCAAAGCCTGCTGAAATAATGAAGCATCTGTCTGATTATGTAGTAGGGCAGGAGGATGCAAAAAAAGCATTGTCCGTTGCTGTTTATAATCACTATAAAAGAACCTACAGCGATATTGAGCTTGACGATGTGGAAATTCAGAAAAGTAATATTTTGCTTATAGGACCTACCGGTTCGGGTAAAACTCTTCTTGCATCAACTCTTGCAAAGATTTTAGATGTTCCTTTTGCTATTGCAGACGCAACAAGCCTTACCGAAGCCGGTTATGTAGGTGAAGACGTTGAAAATATTCTTTTGAAATTAATTCAGGCGGCTGATTATGATGTTAAGCTTGCGGAACGCGGAATTATTTATGTTGACGAAATTGATAAAATTTCCCGTAAGTCTGAGAATCCTTCCATTACAAGAGATGTAAGCGGCGAGGGGGTTCAGCAGGCACTTCTTAAAATTCTTGAAGGTACAGTTGCTTCTGTTCCGCCTCAGGGTGGAAGAAAGCATCCGCATCAGGAGTTTATCCAGATTGATACATCAAATATTCTTTTTATATGCGGTGGTGCTTTTGACGGTATTGACGGCATTGTAAAGAAGAGAATGGGAAATAATATATTAGGCTTCGGCCCGATGGTTAAGTCTGTTAAGGAAGAGTCTATTGATGCTTGCTATCAGAATGTAGAGGCAGAGGATTTACTTAAATTCGGTCTTATACCTGAATTTATTGGCAGACTTCCTGTTACAGTTGCTCTTAATCAGCTTGATAAGGATTCTCTTATAAGAATTCTGACAGAGCCTAAGAATTCACTTGTAAAGCAATATAAAAAGTTGTTCGAAATCGATGGCTGTGAGCTGGAATTCAAAGAGGATGCATTAATTGCGATTGCAGAAAAAGCAATTGCAAGAAAAACCGGAGCAAGAGGCTTAAGAGCTATAATTGAAAAGGCTATGACTGATATAATGTTTGAATTACCATCTATGGAAAATGTTAAAAAATGCATTGTTACAGCCGATGTTATCAACAACGGAGCAAAACCGGAAATAATATTTGGCGAAAATCAGGAAACTGCATAAAAAGAGGGCAATTGCCCTCTTTTTGAAAAAAGGAGATTATATATGGAATACAAAACAGTAGTAACCGGAATGCTTGGGGAAAACTGTCATATAATGTATGAAAACGGTAACTGTGTTATAGTTGACCCGGGTGATGAGGCGGAAAAGATAATTACAACTATTGAAAATATGAACCTTACTCCTTTGGCTATCTTTCTTACTCATACACATTTTGACCATATAGGAGCATGTAGTGAATTATCCGGAAAGCTTAATCTGCCCGTTTACGTATCAGAAAAGGATTATGACAGAACAACCGGTGAAATTGAATCCGTGTATTATATGAAAGGTGAAATTCCTTCTGAGATGGTAAAATTTGTGTCTGAGGGTGATGTTATTGAACTAGCGGATATGAAATTTACCGTAATGGAAACTCCCGGTCATTCTCAAGGCTCTGTGTGTTATTTTTCTGACAAGTATATGATTGCAGGGGATCTGCTGTTTAATCAGAGTATAGGAAGAACTGACCTTGACGGAGGTTCACCGCAACAGATGAAAGAAACCTTTGTAAATAAAATACTAAAGCTTGATGAAAAATTAATAGTTCTTACAGGGCATGGAGATTCTACAACAATTGGTTTTGAGTCAAGACATAATCCGTATATCAGCTATTATTTTAATAAATTCTGATAAGTAATTTGGAAAATATTAAAAAAATATTTAAAATCACTTGACAATTTCAAAATATACTGATATAATAATAAAGTCGCAAAGATAAGCGGGTGTAGTTCAATGGTAGAACCCCAGCCTTCCAAGCTGGTCGTGTGGGTTCGATTCCCATCACCCGCTCCATGTGCGTCTGTAGCTCAGTTGGATAGAGCAACTGCCTTCTAAGCAGTGGGTCAGGAGTTCGAATCTCTTCAGACGCGCCACACTTTGCGACATAATTTTAATATGGCGGGTGTAGCTCAGTTGGTTAGAGCGCCAGATTGTGGCTCTGGAGGCCAAGGGTTCGACTCTCTTCATTCGCCCCACAAATAAGAACGCGAAAGCGTTCTTTTTTTTGTGGGGCGAATGAAGAACTTATGGAGAAAACTTGGTTCGTTGAGACAGCCAAAATGCGAAGCAGTTTGGAGTGTCGTGTCTTGAGCACACGCAAGATGTCGGGCACCGCTGAGAGCGGTCGACAGATAAGTGAGCGCAGAGTCTCTCTTCATTTTGAATTAAACCAAGAATAACAACGCGTAAGCGTTCTTTTTTTGTGGGGCGAATGAAGCTTTATGTGGAACTTTGTTTTAAGGTGGTATAGCATAAACATATTAAAATTTGCCAAACTATTCTTATACTAAAAAATCGGAGGCGTATTTTTATGTGTACTGCAATTAATTTTAAAACAAATGATCATTATTTTGGAAGGACTTTGGATTTTGAACGTGATTTTGGCGAGAAGGTGGTTATAACACCCCGTAATTATTGTTTCGTATTTAAAGAACAGAATGAGATAAAAACTCATTATGCAATGATTGGTATGGCAAGAATACAAAATAATTATCCTTTGTATTTCGATGCGACAAATGAAAAAGGCTTGTCTGTTGCCGGTCTTAATTTTCCGGAAAATGCTTTTTATAGTGAAATAAAAGTCGGAAAAAGCAATATAACGCCATTTGAATTTATTCCGTGGATTTTAGGGAGAGCAGATTGTGTGGATGTGGCAAAAGCACTTCTGGATAACATTAATATTGTAAATATTCCTTTTGATGAAAATACTCCGCTTACATCATTACATTGGATTATTTCCGATAAAGAAAAAAGTATTACTGTTGAACCTTTAAAAAGCGGTTTAAAGGTATATGAAAACAAAGTGGGTGTATTAACAAACAATCCGCCATTTGACATTCAGATGTTTAACCTTAACAATTATATGAGCTTATCTTCAAAAATGCCGGAAAATAGATTTTCTGAAGATATAGAGTTCGACGTATATTCCAACGGTCTTGGTTTATTGGGTCTTCCCGGTGACTTTTCGTCGGCATCAAGATTTGTACGTGCCTGCTTTATAAAAGAAAACTCTGTTTGCCGTGAAGTGGAAACAGAAAGTGTGAGTCAGTTTTTTCATATAATGGATTCAATAGGGCAGATACGAGGTGTAAATGTTAAAGAAAACGGTGAGTATAACTTAACTTATTACACTTCGTGCTGTAATACCGACAAATGTATTTATTATTACACAACCTACGAAAACAGACGTATATGTGCAATTAATATGTATAATGAGGATTTAAACAAAGATATACTTGCCACATATGAACTGATGAACAGGCAAAATATTAAATATATAAATTGATTATTGCGTTTTTTTGAAAAATATGTTATACTTACGCTGTAAAATATTGGTTGGGAGCGATAATAGTGATACTTGCAGTAGATATCGGAAATACGAATATTGTTATCGGTGGTTTTGACGGCGATGAGTTAAGGTTTGTTTCAAGAATTGCAACAAATATTAAGGCTACCGAAGATGAATATGCAGGAAAAATCCGCAGTGTTTTAAATCTTCACGACGTGGTAAAATCCGATGTCAAGGGTGCTATTATTTCCTCAGTTGTACCTGCTCTCAATACCATTATGAAAAAAGCGATAAGCTTTATTTACGGTGTCGATTCCGTTATGGTAGGCCCCGGAATAAAGACAGGGATAAAAATTCATTGTGACAATCCGGCAAGTGTCGGAGCGGATTTAATATGCGGATGCGTTGCCGCTCATTACCTTTACGGCAGTCCGTCACTTATTATTGATATGGGAACTGCGACAAAAATGATGCTTATGGATAAAGACGGTGCATTTACGGGAGCTGCAATTATTCCCGGTGTTAATATAGGCTTAAATGCCCTTGCCAGCGGAACTGCACAGCTTCCTCATATAGGACTTGAAGCACCTAAATCGGTAGTAGGTAAAAATACCGTAGACTGTATGCTTTCCGGTGTAGTATTCGGTAATGCAAGCTTGATTGACGGAATGATAGATCGTTTTAACGAAGCAACGGGAGAAGAACTTAAAGTGTATGCAACAGGTGGTCTTGCACAGACAATAGTACCCCATTGCAAGCACGAAATTACTCTTGACGAAAATATGGTTCTTAAGGGACTTAATATACTTTACAAAAAGAATTCTTAATGTGTATTACCCGTAAACGGGATAATATAAAATTTATATGCGTTGTATCGGTTTTACCGAACGACAGCAAGGAGGAATTTTTTATGAAAACACAGAAGATGTCAACACAAACACTTGTTTTGACAGCGGTATTGACTGCAATGGTGATTGTTTTGCAGTTTATGGGTGCATTTGTGAAATTTGGCCCTTTTTCAATTTCACTTGTGCTTGTGCCGATTGTAATCGGAGCAGCAACCTGCGGATATAAAACGGGTGCATGGCTTGGATTTATATTTGGAGCCGTTGTTTTAATTAGTGGAGATGCAGCTGCTTTTATGGCGGTAAATCCGTTTGGAACGGTTGTAACAGTTCTTGCTAAAGGTACGTTGTGCGGTTTGTTGTCAGGTATAGTCTACGAATTACTGAGAAAATTCAACTCGATTTTAGCAGTAATTGCAGCGGCAGTAGTTTGCCCTCTTGTAAACACAGGAATATTCCTTTTGGGTTGTCTTGCATTTTTTATGCCAACGATCACGGAATGGGCAGGAAGTGAAGCAGTAGGTCATTATATGATTTTCGTGCTTGTAGGAGCTAATTTTCTTGTAGAGCTTGCTGTAAATATTGTGTTAAGTCCTATTATTGTAAGACTTATTAATATCAGAAACAAATAAAACTGAACTATAAAAAATTAATTCCCCGGAAAATTCCGGGGAATTAATTTTTTATTCCGTTATAACTTTTACGTCGACTTCGCCTGTAAGTACAGGTAAGATATTGCCTTCAATCTTTTCGCCGTTAACATAAATAGCTTTAACGTTTACACCGTTATTCTCGTAACTGATATTGTAAGTACAGCCACGGAATTCTTTTTTAATTGAGCAGTTTTTCCAGCTTGCAGGGAGACATGGATCAATCTTTAAGCCTTCCATTTCAGGTAAAAGACCGTAAACGTAGTTTACAAGTGCTTTCTGGAACCACTGACCTGCCGCTGTTCTCCAGCTCTGTCCCGGTGTGCCGTGACGGTAGCCTGTCTGTTCACCAAAGTATGAATTACACATAATGTAAGGTTCAGCTCTTCCTGCTACTACCTTGTTACGGAACGGGAGAATTGTTTCTATATCCTTTTCAACCCAGTCAGCTCGCTTGAGCATTGCATCTGCGGCAATTTTCCATGCAATTGTATGTAAGTAAACACCGCCGTTTTCGTGAACACCTGCAGGCTTGATTGTAACAAGACCAATGTGTGGATCGTGCTTTGTATAACCTAAAGAAACCATTGTTCCAAGCTCTGAATCAAGCTTTTTCTGAGCAATTTCCATAGCCTGAACCTCTCTGCCTGTTCTTGAAACGCCTGAAAATACTGCCCATATCTGTGGGTTTAAGAAAATCTGACCCTGCTCGCTTTCCTTTGAACCGATTTTTTCGCCCCAGTCGTTTATGGCATACATATAATATTCGCCATCCCAACCATATTCTTCAATAATGTCGCGCATTTCTTCGCCACGCTTGAAGCAAAGCTGTGCGTCCTCTGTTTTTCCGAGCATTTCGGCAAGCTCTGTAAAGAACTTGTTAGCACGGTACCAGGCGATGCTAAGCCATATACTAACGCCTTTACCTTCCAGACCTGCTGTTTCCATACAGTCGTTCCAGTCACCGCCCCAGATTTTTACTAAATCGTGGTGACCTTTGAAATTATAAAGATAGTCAACCGAACGATACAAGTGTTCGTAAATTGTTCCAACTGTTCCGTCGTTATAAGGAACTTCAATATCTAAAATCGATAAGTCGCCCAATTCTTTTATAATTGACATTGCAGTAAAGTTAAGCCATACTGTGTTATCAGAGAAATTGTTAGGCTTAATCTGTCCGTCAATGAATGTTCTTGGTGCATAACCGTTTGAGAACTGATATGTAAGAATTCTCTTGAATCTTTCAAGCGCAAGCTGTGGGTTAACGCAAGCAAGACAGTCGGTGTCGCTTGTTAAATCACGGAATCCGTTATGTCTTACACGAGCCCATCTTGAACCGAGATTAGACTGATGCTTAAGCCAGTCAAACATCTTGTTGAGCATTTCATCGGGAGTTTCAATAGAAACCATATCAATCTGGCTTTTAAATTTCTTTAAAACGATAGCCTTTTCTTCTGCGAATTTTTCAGCATTTGCATATGTGTTTCTCATTTCTTCTGCTTCGGCAGGAGAGAAAGCGATACCGCAAATGTAAACAAGTTCTTTTTCTTCATTTGGAGCAAGAGTTACATTTTTTTCAAGTGCGTAAGAAAGCTTTTCACCGAGACCTTCGGTATTATCACATCCGCCTCTTTCCAAAATAACAGGATGTGAGAATGAGCCGTAAGGACCTACTATTGAATTATATGTACAGTTAAATCCGTCTGCCTTTTCGGAAAGGGCTAAAAAGCCGTAAGCTTCTTTCTTTTCTGTGCTTTCAAAAGGTATAAGCTCGCGGGTAATTATGCCGTTAAGACTCTCGGAAAACTTTGCAACGCCTGTATTGTAACCTTGTCTTTTATATGTACCGTCAAGTGAGCTGTTGCAGAAAGTAATAGTCTTAAGAGTTCTTGTTTCGTTTGAAGTGTTTTTTAATTTTACACTCCACAATTCACAATTTGCCTTATCGGGAACAATAGTTGTAACAGTTGAAGAAATTCCATTCTTTTCTGTATAAACTGTTGTTGCACCATGGGAATGTGTGCAAGTAAATTTATCGTTTTCCTGATTTACCGGAAGACCGTGAATGCCCCAGTTTTTATCACCCTCAATAATGTAAAAAGCTCTGTCGCTTACTAATGTAATTCTTCTTCCTAAAGAATCCTGCAACAAGCTTTCACCTGCACCTGTCTGTGATGTATATGTGATATAATTATCGTTCCAAAGATAATTATACCAGTTTCTCGGAAGGTCAGCCTTAGTTATGCAGTAATCGTGGCTTCCTTCCACATAATGACCGTTTTGTCTGTGTGCCATTATAAATCCCCCTTGTTTTTTATTATAAGTACCTACAGTATAGCACAATATTTTATATAAATCAATAATTCATCTGCAAAATATCGTATAAAAAAGTGTGATAACACCAATTGGGTTATCACACTTAAAATTTTTATTTTTCTTCAATTTTTTCCATTCCACCCATATAAGGTCTTAAAGCTTCAGGAATTCTTACCGAATACTTTTCACCGTCAAATTCAAGGTTATTTTCAAGGAAAGCAATAAGCATTCTTGGAGGAGCAACAACCGTGTTGTTTAATGTGTGAGCAAGATACTTCTTGCCGTCTTCACCTTTAACACGGATGCCAAGTCTTCTTGCCTGAGCGTCACCAAGATTTGAGCAGGAACATACTTCAAAATATTTCTGCTGCTTTGGTGACCATGCTTCAACATCGTAAGATTTAACCTTAAGGTCGGCGAGGTCTCCGGTACAGCATTCAAGTGTTCTTACAGGAATATCCATTGAACGGAAAAGTTCAACGCTGTAACTCCACATTTTGTTAAACCATTCCATACTGTCTTCAGGCTTGCAGATAACAATCATTTCCTGTTTTTCAAACTGATGAATTCGATAAATTCCTCTTTCTTCAATACCGTGAGCACCCTTTTCTTTTCTGAAGCATGGTGAATAGCTTGTAAGTGTAAGAGGGAGAGCATTTTCATCTGTTGTTGTATCAATAAATTTACCAATCATAGAATGCTCTGATGTACCTATTAAATAAAGGTCCTGACCTTCAATTTTATACATCATAGCATCCATTTCCTCAAAGCTCATAACGCCTGTTACAACGTTGCTTCTTATCATGTAAGGAGGGATGCAGTAGGTAAAGCCCTTATTAATCATAAAATCTCTTGCGTAAGCAAGTACCGCACTGTGAAGACGTGCAATATCACCCATAAGATAGTAAAAGCCTTCACCTGCTACTTTGCCGGCAGCTTCTTTATCAATACCGTTGAATTTAGCCATAATGTCTGTGTGGTAAGGAATTTCAAAATCAACGGAAGTCTTTTCACCGTACTGCTGTACTTCTACATTTTCCTCATCGTTCTTACCAACAGGAACGGATGGGTCTACAATGTTAGGAATTTTCATCATAACATCTTTAAGCTTTGCTTCAAGCTCCGTTTCTTTAGCGGATAAAGCTGCAAGCTCTTCAGCCTGCTCGTTAACAAGCTTTTTCATTTCTTCAGCTTCATCTTTTTTGCCCTGACCCATAAGTGCGCCGATTTGCTTGCTTACCTTGTTACGGTTTGCACGAAGCTCATTTGCCTTGCTGTTTGCCGCACATTTTTCATCGTAAAGTGCAATAGCTTCATCAACTAATGGCAACTTTGCATCTTTGAATTTCTTCTTAATATTTTCTTTAACTATATCAGGATTTTCTTTAATAAACTTAATATCTAACATCGTTAAACCTTCCTTTGTTTGTATATTAATACAATTATATCACCTTTTGGGGTAATAAGTCAACTGCAAGGTAAAATATTATTAAAAAATTCCTTTAAATTCTTTACAAAATTACGGTTTTGGTATATACTTATAGAAGAAAAATCTGTTCGGAGGAATGTAATTGAAACTTACACCAAGGCTTAAAGCTATAGCAGATGCAGTTTGTTACAGAACTGTTTCCGACGTGGGAACCGATCACGGTAAAATTCCCGTGTATTTAGCTCTTAATAATAAAGCGGATAAGGTTATAGCAAGCGATATAAATAAAGGGCCTGTGGGTGCCTGTCAGAAAAATGTGAACTATTACAAAGCAGGAAATATAGTTGAATGCAGACTTGGCAGCGGTTTATCTGTTTTAAACATTGGAGAAGCCGAAAGTATAATAATTGCAGGAATGGGTGGAGAGCTTATTTCGAATATCTTAAACGCCCATAAAAATATTGCATATTCCGCAAAAGAAATAATTCTGCAGCCTATGAACGGAATTGATAAATTAAGAAAATATCTTTACGAAAATTCGTTTTTGATAACTGATGAAATTTTAGTTCGTGAGGACAGAAGAATTTACACAATAATAAAAGTCTGCAAAGGTGAAATGATACTTGGTGACGAAACAGACCTGGAAATTTCCCCGATTCTTGAAAAAAAAGGCGGAGAGCTTTTTGAAAGCTTTGTTCTGAAGATGCAGGATAAAACCTCAAAAATCCTTAAGGGGATGTCGGGTTCTCAAAATGAGGATACCGAAAGGTATAATTATTACAAAAAACTTGCTGAAAGGCTTAATAAATATGATTTTAAAAAATATAGCTGAATTAATTGAAAAAATGGCACCAAAAGAGCTTGCATGTGAATGGGACAACGTTGGTATAATGTTAGGGGACGAAAATGCAGAAATAAAAACTGTTGTTGTTTCTCTTGATTTTAATACAGAGGTTTTGGAATTTGCAAAAAGCAAGAACGCAGATTTAATTGTAACTCATCACCCTGCAATATTTAATAAGCTCAGTTCTGTTACCGATACGGATTTTCTTGACTGTATAAGAAATAATATAAACGTTTATTCGGCACATACTAATTTTGACACAGCCGAAGGCGGTGTTAACGATGCTTTGTGTAAGGCTCTTGGTTTGTCAGAGGTAAAGGCAAACGGAATGCTTCGCTACGGAAAAGTAAATGAAATGACAGCTCTTGAATTTGCAGAATATGTTAAGGAAAAGTTAGATACCAAGGGAGTAAGAATTTGCGGTGATCCTGATAAAAAGATATCAACTGTAGGTGTTTTAGGCGGTAGCGGCGGAGATGAATTGAATCTTGCACTTGAAGTTGGCTGCGATGTTTATTTAACAGGTGAAGCGGCGTATCACGACGCACAAACGGCGCAGAAAAACGGTATAGTTTTAATTGCAGCAGGACATTACGAAACAGAAATTTTCATGGTAGAAGCTATTGACAGTTACCTTAAAGAAAATACAGATTTAACGGTTTATCCGTTTATTGAAACAAATATTTACAAAGTAATATAATTGAGCAGGCCAGACAATCGCGGGCACAAATCCGAAAGGATGTGCGTGAGGAAAGTCCGGGCTCCATAGGGCAGGATGCCGGATAGTTACCCGGTGGAGGCGACTCTAAGGAAAGTGCAACAGAAAATAAACCGCCGCATTTTTGCGGTAAGGGTGGAATAGTGAGGTAAGAGCTCACTGGGGAGTGGGTAATCACTCCTTTCGTGTAAACCCCATCCGGAGCAACACCGCATTAGGAGAATACGTTGGCCCGACGCTCCTGGGTAGGTGGCTTGAACCGTTTAGAGATATTCGGTCTAGATAGATGATTGTCAAATACAGAACCCGGCTTACAGACCTGCTCAATTTTATTAATAAATTTACAAAAAATATCAAAAAACTCCAAGTCGTATTTTCTGAAGCTTGGAGTTTTAAAACCCTTATAAACAAAGGAATCGTATAGTAAAATTACAAAGCTTGCGAAAGAAAAATGAAGAAATTTAAAGAAAACGAACGAAAAAATCGTTATTTTATTATAAAACCGATTACATAAATCTTTGAAATAACTGTAAATGAAGGTGTATGCCGGTTTTTAATTTTCAAATATGCGTATATAATCCTGTCTGTGGAGGTTAGACGGAATGAAACGCATATTGATAAGAAATGCAAATCTCTTTTCAGAAAAGCTTGAATATTACTTAACTCTTACTGTATCAAGCAAGTTCCCGGGAGTTGAAATGTACGGAGTTGGGGTTGATTCCGAAAAGGAAGGCTTTTACTGTGTAAATGAAGTCGATTATGAAAAAGAAAGAATAATTGATTTTATAAACTGTCTTGCAGATGGACTTATTACACAGGAAAATTTAAGAGATTATTGTGAAGATTATACAGATATGCTTGAATTCAGAGGTATTATTAAATGAATCAGAAATGTTTAACCGTACTTGAGTACAATAAAATAACACAAATGCTTGCCGAGCTTGCTACGGGTGAAAGCGTAAGGGCATTTATTCAAAAAATAAAGCCTTTCTGTGAGTATGAAAGAGTACAGGAGGCTTTAAATGAAACGGATGAATGTGTACGTCTTTTGCTTAAATATGCATCACCGCCCGCCTGCGGTCTTTCAGGTCAGGAGGCACTTATTAAAAGAAGTGCAGACGGCGGAGTTCTTGAGATAAAAGAATTACTGGCAATTTCCTCCTTTCTGGGAGTGTGCAGAAGATATACAGAATATTGTGAGGAAATAGAGGAATACCCCATTATTTCCGAATATGTATTTGCACTTTTGCCATTTACTCATATTGAAAATGAAATTGAAAGATGTATTTTAAATGAGGAAGAATTAAAGGATAATGCATCTGCTAAGCTTTCTCAGTTAAGACGTGAAATCCGTGTTCTTAACGACAGAGTAAAAAGTACCTTGAATTCTCTTATAAGCTCAGCAAAATATTCAAAATGCCTTCAGGAGCAAATAGTAACAACCCGTAACGGCAGGTATGTAGTTCCCGTTAAAGCAGAATACAGAGGTGAAATAAACGGTATTGTTCACGATACCTCTGCAACAGGCGCAACGTTATTTATTGAACCTCAGGCTGTTGTTGAGGCAGATAATAAGCTTCGTGAGCTTGAAATCGATGAACAAAAAGAGGTATTTGAAATTTTAAAGAGTCTTTCTTCTATGATTGGCGAAAACAAAGACAGTCTGCTTGTAAATGCAAAATATTTGTTGAAGCTTGATTTTGCTTTTGCCAAAGGTAAGCTTGCACTTAAAATGGATGCAGTTATGCCTGTCTTAAACAAAACTCTTTCTCTTGATTTCAAGAAAGCAAGACATCCGTTGATTGACTCCAAAAATGTTGTTCCCATCGATGTAAATCTTGGAAACGATTTTTCAACTCTGATTATAACGGGGCCTAATACGGGCGGTAAAACCGTAACGTTAAAAACGATAGGTTTGTTATCGTTGATGGTTCAGAGTGGACTGCATATTCCCGTAAATGCAGGCTCAAGCGCCTGTGTATTTGGTGAAATTTTTGCAGATATAGGTGATGAGCAGAGTATTGAACAGAATTTAAGTACCTTTTCATCTCATATGACCAATATAGTTGGTATAATGAAAAATGTTAAAGCAGACTCTCTTGTTCTCTTTGACGAGCTTGGGGCAGGAACTGATCCGGTTGAGGGAGCGGCACTTGCTACGGCAATCCTTGACGAGCTTAAGAGTAAGGGAATAAGAACAGTTTCAACTACTCACTACAGCGAACTTAAATTATATGCGCTTACAACAGAAAATGTTTCCAATGCATCCTGCGAATTTGATGTTGAAACGTTAAGACCTACTTATAAATTAATAATAGGTATGCCCGGAAAATCCAATGCTTTTGCGATTTCGAAAAAAATAGGTCTTTCCGATAAAATAATTTCAACTGCTGAAAAGTTTATTTCTTCCGACAATATACGTTTTGAGGACGTTCTCGAGGAAATGGAAACTAACCGAAGACGTGCTCAAAGTGATAAGGATAAAGCACGTATCCATGAAAAACAGGCATATATGGCAAAGCAGGAAGCTGAGAAGGAGAAGCAGGATATTGACAAGCTTCGGGAAGAAATTCTTCTGAAAGCCCACGAAGAAGCACAGAGAATTATTGACGAAGCAACCAAAGAAGCAGATGAAGCAGTAAGTGATATAAACAGAATCCGTATGGAGCAAAGCGACAAAGAAGCTGTTAAAGCTTTAGAGGATTTAAGAAAAGAACTTCATTCAAAAGGCAAGAAAAGAAGAAAAAAGGTTATTTCGCAGGCACCTCAGCAGGCGGGAGATATACCCGAAACTCTTTTAGAGGGAGAATATGTTTATATAACTGAAACCGATACAGTAGGAACTGTGTTGACACCGCCTGATAAAAAAGGCAATGTAACAGTTTCATCAGGCATTTTTAAACTAACGGTTCATATTTCGAAGTTAAGAAAAGCTGAAAAGGACGAAACAAAGGAAACTGTTAAAAACTATACTGTTTCAAGAAGCTTTAATAAGACAGGTACAATTTCACCTGAGCTTGATTTGAGAGGCTTGTATGCAGAAGAAGCTGTGGACAAAACAGACCGCTTTATTCACGATGCTGCAATTTCTTCGCTTTCTCAGGTGCGTATAGTTCACGGCAAAGGAACAGGTGCACTTAAAGCGGCAATACATTCATTACTGAAATCACACCGTTATGTAAAAAGCTATCGTCTCGGTAATTACGGCGAAGGTGATGCAGGCGTAACGGTAGTAGAATTAAATCACTAAGGAGAAAAAGATTATGGCAAATTTATTTCATCCATGGGAAGGATATGTAAAACCCTTTAAAATTTTCGGAAACCTTTACTTTGTAGGAACCACACCTGCATCAACTCATTTAATTGATACAGGTGACGGATTGATAATTCTTGACCCAGGTTACCCTCAGAGTCTTTATATTGTTATAAACAATATCTGTGAGCTTGGCTTTAAAATCAAGGATATAAAGTATATAATTAATACACACGGTCACTATGACCACTTGGGAGCGGCTAAAGCTTTAAAGGAGCTTACGGGTGCTACGACCTTTATAGGCAAGGAGGACGTAACCTATGCAAACGGAACAGATGATTTAACCTGGGCAAAGGAACTGGGACTTGAGTACCACGAAGCGTTTGAACCTGATGTTTTAATTTCAAATAACGATATAATAAAGCTTGGCAATACTGAAATTCTTTGCAAGGATGCTCCCGGTCACACTCCCGGAACAAAAGCATTTTTCTTTGATGTTACGGACGGCAAAATCACATACAGAGCTGCAATGCACGGTGGGGTAGGTATGAATTCAATGAAGAAAGAATTTCTTGATCGTTACGGTCTTGGTACCGAAACAAGGGAAAAATTTGTCCCTGCAATTAATACTTTTATTGATGAAAAGGTAGATATTCTGCTTGGAAATCACGTTGAAAACAACGATACTGTAGGTAAGAGTCTGCAGATAACCGAAGATTTCAACCCATTTATCGATAACACCGCCTGGAAGAATTTTCTGACGGGTGTTATAAATAATTACCAAAATGTTCTTAATCAGGAGGCTATGCTGTAGAGCATAGCCTCCACTCTTGCCATAAAAAAATTTTTGTGGTAAAATAATATTGTTTTGTATGTGAATTAAATTAAAGATAAATGACGTGGGAAGAAAATAATGGTTAAAAAAAGTTTTCATATAACAGATTTAATATTTGAGCTTGGTAATGTTTCGGCAGGCATTTCCGGTAAAGCTGTCATCGAAGCCGGAAACAATGAAACATATCCGTGTAAATGGGCAGATATTTCTTTATATAATTCTGACGGCATACTGATTGATACGAAAAAAAGTGATGCTGACGGTAGTTTTGTATTTGATAATTTAAATCCTGGTGAATATTTTATTATCGGACAAACGAGCGAAATAAGGTTTGATTCAGATCACGGCTACGACAGACCTTACAACCTGACAGGGAACGCATATGTGTTTGTTGAGCATCCGGATACTTACGAAATTGGTACGATAATACTTCACGAAAGCACGCAAAGCAGGACGAATATTTCGGGAAAAGTAACCGCTCACGGAGAACCGCAGAATTGCAATGTCGTATTAACAGATGCATCAGGAAGAGAAATTGACAGTCAGAGAGTAGGAAATAACGGAAAATATACGTTTAAGAAACTTAATGACGGATTGTATTTTATAACTGCAACAACAGATTCAAATGGCTCCGGTTTTTGTGTTATTACAATAATAAACGGCAAAGCTTACGGCACTTTAAATATTACCGTACATAAAGAGCAGCGTTTTGCAGACCGTGAAGAGAAGTGGAAGTCGGATATTGGGGATTGTACCAATAAAGAAAAAGCACTTCTTATAAAGGGCAGAATAAGAGAAGAAAAAGAATTTTATGATAGCTTATCACATAAAGAAAAGAAGCAGTTTTCAAAAGAGTATACCGAAACCCTTAACAAGTTTGTTGAATGGACAGCTGATGTTGGGTATATTGTAAATGACGAAAATGTTGAGGTTGAAAATGGTGGATTTGCTGTATCGGGAGAAGAAATCGAAAATGAGACAAAGGTAGATTTCGTACTTGATATCCAAAAAAGCGATGCCTATCAGAAAAGTGAAACAGGTATAAAAAACAGCGACGATTATATTCAGCATTCAATTGAAGAAATGGCAGGGGACAGGAATTTAATTCAGTATTACGATATTACACTGACTAAAAAAGCAGACGGTAAAGAATACAGAATTGAAAGTATAGCAAAAAACACCGATACTACGGGAAAGGTGCGAATTACTGTTACTATTCCTGAAGAATATAAGGGATATGATAAGTATTCTTTCATTCACGTTCACAAGGGTGAAGTAACAGAGCTTACAGACCTTGACGATAATCCGGATACAGTTACCTTTGAGGTTGACAAATTTTCAACCTTTGTTCTTTCGGGAAGTAATGAAGAAGTTGTTTCACCTTCCGGAAAAATAACATATGAAAATGGTGAAATAACCGTAACGGCTGACAAAGACAGTATTTTATACATCAAGACATTAAATCCTGATGGCACATCATCAGTAACCACTATTAAGAATATAACTGCAGGCAGCTCTGAAAAGCTTGCCTTTACAGAATATGATTCGGCATTTTTGTGGGATGAGAATATGCAGCCTCTTTGTCATAAATTTACAATTTCACAGTCCTTTTTTAGGGAATAGGAAAAAATGTTCAAGAACGGACGAACTAAGCCCGAAGGCGTACGAGGGTACGTCGAGTTAGGCGAAGTTCGTTCGTAGCAAAAAGGCTTATTAAATAGAAAAAACATCGCAAGACGATGTTTTTCCACAAGTAATATATAAAATTTAGAATTTTATAGTTTTTACAATATTGATTTTTCTTTTATTTTAGCCTTTTTGCGGTTCTTGACTTTTTTTACAGTCCCTTTATAGTTTACATTAAATCTTCATTGTAATTGGCTCTTATTCCACCGATAAATTTCGGTCTCGTTCTTGCACAAACAAGGTTTGCACAACCAATTTTTTTAACTGAAATTCTTAAAGGAACAGCAACCTTTTTTAAATGCATTCCTATCAGGGTATCACCGATATCCATTCCTGCATCAGCCTTTATTTCTTCGACTGCAACAGGAGCATCAAAATTACTGTAAGCAGCAGTTGCAAATGAACCGCCGGCTTTAGGCTGAGGGACAACATTAACAATTTCAAGATTATGTGAAGCTGCATATTCCTTTTCAACAATTATAGCACGGTTCAGATGTTCACAGCATTGTGCCGCGAGAAAAATGCCGTGATTTTTTAAAACCTTGTAAATTGAACCAAAAACTGCATTTGCTGTTTCAACACTTGAGTTTGAACCTATTTTATCTCCGCAGATTTCGCTCGAGGAGCAACCAACAACTACCAACTCGCCTTGTGAAAGCCCTGCCTTTTCGATTAATTCTTCAGCGGCAGTTTCTGCCTGTTTTATAATATCATTCATCATTATCGTCCTTCTTTAAAAGTATTTGTGCGTATAGCTTGCATGCAAAAGCAAAAGCTACCGTTTCGGTAATTTTATCATCACCGTTTGACTGAGGCATTGCTTCAAGATTGCCAAACAGCATCGCAATACAATATTCAATCTGCTCACAGAAGTTGTCAAAAACCTCACCGGTATTTTCGTTTTTGTTAAGGTGCTCCAAAAAAGCAGAAATTTCAGAAACCGAAAAAGCTTTTTTAAGAAGCAGAATTATAAAAAGATAAGCAACATGCTTTCTGTCATATTTTTTCTTTTGAGGTGGTGTTATGATTTTCTGCTTAACGTAGTTGTTAATCATTGTTGAAGTAACTGTTTTTTCAGGATCATCAGCAAGAATGCAAAGCTTTTTATCAAGCAGATTTACCACCTGATCCATATAAAGCTCAATTTCAGGAAGCTCATTCCATCTCGGACATTTGAATTTTAGTATTTCATCGTACTTAGTATTCATTGAATTATCACCTTATTTAGTGTAGCATAAACTAAAAATTATGTCAAGGATTACACCTTGAGCAGGGCGTAAGACCGCTTTCTTTTACATTATTAAGTATACCTTTTACAGGATTTTCACCCAAAAAAGAACAATCCTTTTTATGATATTTCTCACCATGGGTGGTGTAGTATACGTAGATGGCAGGTTTGTCACCGTCGGCGATATACACTTCTTCGTTTTCCGAAGGTGTTTGAGGAACAAGCTTTTCTATGCTTTTGACAACCTCAAAACTTATTACATTGCTTTTTACCTTACTCTTTTTATCGTAGCAGTAAATTTCTGCTGTGCCGCGTCTTAAAGCCGTTACTTTATTACCGTTCAAGGAAATTACATCCGGGTCCGAAATGCGGTAAATCAGATTACTTTCAGTTGTGTTGTAAGGCTTAAGATTAGTCTTTAAAGTGTATGTCATATCCTTCTGAAGGTAAATTTTACTGTCCTCAAAAGAAATACTTTCTGCAGGAATATTTGGGTTAAGCATATAAATAATTATTCCCAGAACAACAATAACCACTGCCGCAACTGCGGCAGTGATTTTAAAAGCTTTTGATTTTTTCTTAAACTCTGAAATAATGTTTATTTTCATATTTAGAATTTAAAATATTCCTTTGCATTGTAATATGAAATACCTTCAACAATTGTCTTTAATGACTTTTCATCGTCAGGATATTCACCGTTTTCAACCCATGTTCCTATAAGATTACACATAATTCTTCTGAAGTATTCGTGTCTTGGATAAGAAACAAAGCTTCTTGAATCGGTAAGCATACCGACAAAGCGACCAAGCATACCCAAATTTGCGAGTGAGCACATCTGATTTACCATACCGTCACGCTGGTCGTTAAACCACCAGCCTGAACCGAACTGGATTTTAGATGGGGTAGGAGCTTTCTGGAAATTACCAAGCATTGTGCCTAAAACGTAATTGTCCTTAGGATTTAATGTGTAAAGAATAGTCTTTGGCAACTTGTCGTTAACTTCAAGACAGTCAAGGAACTTTGCAAGACGTTCTGCAATACATAAATCGTTAATTGAGTCAAAGCCGGTATCTGGACCAAGCTTGTTGAACATTAATGTATTGTTGTTTCTTACAGCACCAATATGTAGCTGCATTGCCCAGCCAAGACGGGCATAATTTTCACCGCAATGCTTGATTACCGCTGTCTTATAAGCATCTGCTTCCTGCTGAGAAATCTTTTCTCCCTTTAATTTCTTTTCAAATATTGACGCTGCATCGCCCTCTTCATAAGGAACGTAGTTAAGACCGTGGTCTGAAATTCTGCAACCGGCTTCGTGGAAATAGTTAATTCTGTCGGTAAGGAAAGAAAGTAATTCATCAAAGGTTTTTGCACCTGTTTTTTCGATATATTCTTTCCAGCCGTCATTTAAAATTTCAACTGCCTTGTCAGGTCTGAAGGTAGGAAGAACCTTTGTTTCAAAGCCTTCTTCCGCAAGTAATTTGTGATACTTAAGATCGTCTGCGGGGTCATCTGTTGTACAGATTGTTTCAACCTTTGAACGTTTAATAAGCTCTCTTGGCTTGAATTCTTCTTTTGCAAGAAGCTCGTTACATTTATCCCATATTGCTTTAGCGGTATCCGGAGATAATACTTCATCAATTCCGAAATATCTCTTTAATTCAAGGTGTGTCCAATGGTAAAGCGGATTGCCGATTAAATATGGCATTGCTTTTGCAAATTCCATCCACTTTTCAAATTCATCACCGTCACCTGTTATAAGTCTTTCATCTGTTCCGTTTGAACGCATCTGTCTCCACTTGTAGTGGTCGCCGCTTAAAAACAAGTCAAATGCATTTCTGAAATTCTTATTATCGTAAATTGCCTGTGGATTTAAGTGGCAATGATAATCAATTATTGGTAAATTTTCAGCATACTCGTGAAAAAGCTTTTTTGCGGTTTCATTTGTAAGCATAAAATCATCGTGTATAAAACTCATATGATAACTCCTTTAATTTAGTGAATTTTAACGTCGTATGTTATAGTAGCCTTATACGCCACTATATGCAGAAAAGCCACCATCTACAGGAACAACTACACCGTTAACGAAGCTTGAAGCATCATGGCAAAGAAGCCATAAAAGTGTACCGATTAATTCTTCGGGATCACCGAATCTGTCCATAGGAGTCTGTGAAAGAATCTTCTTTGAACGTTCTGTATATTCGCCATTTGCATCAATCAATAAAGCGTGGTTCTGTGCCGTAAGGAAGAAACCGGGAGCGATTGCATTTACTCTGATACCAACCTTTGAAAAATGAACTGCCAGCCACTGTGTAAAGTTTGAAATAGCCGCTTTAGCACCGCTGTATGCAGGAATTCTTGTAAGAGGAGTAAAAGCATTCATTGATGAAACATTTAAGATTGTTGCATCCTTTTTGCCGATTAAATCGTGAGCAAATACCTGAGTGGGGAGAAGTGTTCCCAAAAAGTTCAGGTTAAATACAAAGCTTACACCGTCGGGATCAAGGTCAAAGAATGTCTTAACATCTTCTAAATCTTCGTCACCGATATTGTAGTAATCCTTTGTTGTTGTGCCTTTGGGATTGTTACCGCCTGCACCGTTTAAAAGAATGTCAACTGAACCTAACTTTTCGTTAACAACCTTTTTTGCATTTTCGAGGCTTTCCTTCTGTAATACGTTTGCGGATACGCCGATTGCACAGCCACCGTCTGCAACAATTTCATCAGCAACTTTTTTAGCCGCTTCTTCATTAAGGTCTAAGATTGCAACCTTTGCACCGCAGGCAGCAATAGCCTTTGCGAAGCTTCCGCAAAGCACACCGCCACCGCCTGTTACAACTGCAACCTTGTTGTTTAAATCAATATTAAATGGAAGTTTCATTTTTCATTTTCCTTTCTTATTTGCTTTCTTTTTCAAGAGTTTCCCAGATACCTGCCATATACATAGCACCAAGTGCTCTGTCGTAAAGACCATAGCCGGGCTTTCCTGTTTCACCCCAGATCATTCTGCCGTGATCGGGACGAAGATATCCTTTAAAGCCTGTTTCATAGTAAGCCTTTAAGATTTCAACAACATCCAACGAACCGCATTCTGAAAGGTGACCGCTTTCTTCGAAAGACCCGTCCTCTAAAATTTTGATATTTCTTACGTGAGCAAAATGAATTCTTCCCATAGCACCGTATTTTCTTACCATTGCAGTATAGTCGTTGAATTTAGCACATCCAAGACTTCCGCTGCAAAGTGTAAGTCCGTGATGAACATCATCGTAGAGTGATAAAAATCTGTCAATGTTTTCTTCTGTTGTAATAATTCTCGGAATACCGAAAATAGGCCATGGTGGATCATCCGGATGAATTGCCATGTTAACATCACATTCTGCGGCAACAGGAATAATCTCTTTAATAAAATATTCAAGATTTGCCCATAAGCCTTCTTCACCGATTTTCTTGTATTCTTCAATCAGACCTGTCATTTCTTCAGGTGAGTATGAAGCATCCCAACCGGGAAGTGTCATCTTTGTAGGGTCCATCTTGTCAACATCTTCCTTGTAATAAACAAGTGCGTTTGATCCGTCCGGAAGTGGCTGGTCAAGTCTTGAACGTGTCCAGTCAAATACAGGCATAAAGTTGTAGCAGATACATTTTACACCCGCTTTTGCAAGTCTTCTGATGTTTTCTTTATAGTTGTCTATGTAAAGCTGATAGTTGCCTCTTTTAAGTTTAATATCTTCATGAACGGGAACGCTTTCAATAACCTCCATTTCAAGGCCTTTAGCGTTGATTTCAGCTTTCATTTTATCAATTTCTTCCTGTGGCCATACCTGTCCTACGGGAACAGAATAAACAGCGGTTACAACACCTGTCATACACGGAATCTGTCTTATATTATCCAATGTAACAGGATCGTCACTACCGTACCATCTGAAAGTCATTTTCATAGTAACACAACTCCTTTTATCATAGTTATAATAATTATACATCAATTTTTGGAAATTTACAATGCAAAAATTGACATTTATATTGAAAATCTTGCTTATTTATGAAAGATTATTAAATTTCGTATAATAGTTATACAATAAAGTTTTTTGTATACAGCTTTTTACAGATATATGTAGAATTTTGTAAAATGTTTTATTTTTTTAAGTTGACAAATATTCGCAATTTTGTTATAGTTACTAATGGATGAATTTTATTTAAAAAGGGAGTAATACTATGAAAATGATTTACGGGGTTCAAGACAAACCCAAATTCGGACAGGTTCTGATTTTTGCTTTTCAGCAGCTGTTGGCAATACTTGCGGCAACTATTGCTGTTCCTGCAATTATCGGAAACGGTATGTCACAGTCAGCGGCACTTTTCGGTGCAGGCGTAGGCACAATTATTTATTTGTTATTCACTAAATTCAGAAGTCCTGTATTTCTCGGTTCTTCATTTGCGTTTATAGGATCTATGCTTGCTGCATTTGCAGGTGCAGTATCTGTGGAAGCCGGATATGCAGGCTTGATTATCGGTGCCGCATTTGCAGGTCTTGTTTATGTAATTATTGCAATTATTGTAAAATTTGCCGGTGTTAAATGGATAAGCCGTCTTATGCCTTCGGTAGTTATCGGACCTACAGTTGCAATTATTGGTCTTTCTCTTGCAGGAAATGCTGTTGGTGACGTTTTGAAATTCGCGTCCTTCGATGCCGCTAATTCGGTTTACGTTATGGATGCAAAAGGCTGGATCGGTTTCCTTTGTGGAATTGTTACCATACTTGGCGTTATGTTGAGTTCGGTATACGGCAAAAAAGGAATGAAGCTTATTCCTTTTATTATCGGTATCCTTGCAGGATATGTTGTTGCCGCAATTTTCACATTTATTGGTATTAAGACAGGTAATGAAACACTTCAGATTATAAATTTCGGTCTTTTTAAAAATATGCAGTGGTATCCTGATTTTACATTCTTAAAAGCAATAAAGGGCTTTTCTGCGATTAATGGTCAGTATATAGCGACAGTTGCAGTTGCGTATATTCCGGTTGCTTTTGTTGTATTTGCAGAGCATATCGCAGACCATAAGAATCTTTCAAGCATAATCGCTCAGGAGCTTCTTGAAAATCCGGGACTCCACAGAACATTACTTGGCGACGGTGTAGGTTCAGTTGCAGGTGCAATTTTCGGCGGATGTCCCAACACAACATACGGTGAATCCGTAGCTTGTGTTGCTATCACCAAAAATGCATCGGTTGTAACTATTATAACAACCGCTATAATTGCAATTATAGCATCTTTTGTTGCACCATTCGTAACATTCCTTGCAACAATTCCTGCTTGCGTAATGGGTGGTGTTTGTATTACACTTTATGGTTTTATTGCTGTATCAGGTCTTAAAATGATTCAGGATGTCAACCTTTCGGACAACAAGAATTTGTTTGTAGTATCTGTTATTCTTATTACAGGTATCGGTGGTATGGCACTTCAGATTGGTGCTGTTAAAATCACAACTATCGCTTGTGCTTTGATTTTGGGTATCCTTACCAATTTGGTAGTATCAAAAGGAAAAAATGAAGAATAATTCAGGAGGAAACAATGAGTAAAGTTACAGTTTTTGATCATCCGCTTATTCAGCACAAAACAACTGTTTTGCGTATGAAGGAAACTTCAAACAAGGAATTTCGTGAATCTGTAGAGGAAATCACTATGCTTATGTGCTATGAAGCGCTTCGCGATCTTCCTCTTGAAGATGTGGAAATAGAAACACCTCTTGTTAAGACAACCTGTAAAATGCTTGCAGGTAAAAAGCTTGCTGTTGTTCCGATCTTAAGAGCAGGTCTTGGTATGGTAAACGGATTTTTGAATATTATGCCTATTGCTAAAATCGGACATATCGGTATGTACAGAGATGAAGAAACCTTAATACCTCATCCTTATTATTGTAAGCTTCCGCCTGATATCGATGAAAGAATTGTAGTTGTGGTTGATCCAATGCTTGCAACGGGTGGTTCTGCAATTGATGCAATCACCCAGATTAAGGCAAAAGGTGCAAAGCAGATACGTTTTCTTTGTCTTATAGCGGCACCTGAAGGAATCGATGCACTTTCTAAAGCGCATCCTGATGTTGATATCTATTGTGCAAATATCGACGAGAAGCTTAATGAACACGGGTATATAGTCCCCGGACTCGGCGACGCCGGTGACAGAATATTCGGCACAAAATAAAATTATGCAGTCTCTTTTTGTCAGCTGCAGAAAATTTTCAGTTTACAACACCCTGCAATTTGCTTTGCAAATTGCAGGGCGTTTTTTAGTTGTGTCCGGACACGAGTTTTTGCTGAAAGATGGTTATTTTGTTAACAATTGCATTGACGATATAAATATTCTGTGATACAATATGTAGTAGGTAATCTTTATGTAAGCTGCAAATATGAGTATTCATATGCAAGCAGGATTTTTCATTTTTGAATTTACCGCACTAAAATATAATTAAATCTGAAAGGCGGAATTGTCAGTGAAGTGTCCATTTTGTTCGAATATCGAAAGCAAAGTAATCGATTCAAGACCAACTGAAGAAAATACCAATATAAGACGTCGTCGTGAATGTGTTGAATGCGGAAAGCGTTTTACTACGTATGAAAAGGTTGAAAGTATACCTTTGCGTGTAGTTAAAAAAGACAAATCCCGTGAAATGTTTGATTCTCAGAAGCTTATTAACGGTCTTGTAAAGGCGTGTGAGAAAAGACCTGTAAGTATGGAGCAGATTCAGAAAATCGTTGATGACATTGAAAATGAAGCGTACAGTATGCTTGATAAAGAAATAACCACCACCCGCATCGGTGAGAGGGTGATGGATGAGCTTAAAAATCTTGATGATGTTGCCTATGTTCGTTTTGCATCAGTATATCGACAGTTTAAAGATATAAAAACCTTTATGGAAGAATTGCAGACGATGCTTTCGGACAGAGATATTCATAAATAACGGTTCAGGAAGTAAGCAACAGCGGGACTTATAAACATAATTATACTCAGGACAAGAAGAGGTAAAAACCCCTTCTGTCCTTTTTTTCTGCATAAAAAAGCAAAGCTTATATTTCTCGATGTGAAAATTATAAGAGCCGTTATAAATATAATCTTATATATCATAGCTTAAGATTCCTTTCTCCTGTTTTAAGGTCAGAATAAACTATTTTTACATCAAATTCGGCTCTTTCGTACTTCTTCGTGGGATTGTATTTTTCATAATCGGAGACAGTAAAAAAATGCGGTCTTGTCAATCTTGTTATATTTAAAATATCGCATTTTAATTCTTTGGATGTATACTCAAGAAAATTCTCACATTGAGCTTTAATGTTTTCGGTATATTTATTGTGTGAAAGCTTTTTGTTTTCTGCAATCAGTTCACCGTTAAGATAAAGTGTAACCGTTACCTTTAAATTATTTTTTGTATCTACTTTTATTTCGGGAGCCTTTTCTCTACTTATAAAAAGTACGGCTTCGTCATTTTCAAAATCCATATAACTCTGAAATTTTTTTCCGGACAGAAGCTTGTAAATTGCAACCTTGTTTTCCGGAAGAACAGCCGCAAGACGGTCGTTGTTTATTATAACACAACTGTTTACACCTTCTTTATCCGCCAAAGGCAAAATACTCTGATTTCCTCCCGAAAAGTCCTTGATTGTACAGGAAACGGCATTTTTGGAACCCTGACTGCCGAACATAAGCTCGAAATATTTGGCAGGGTTAGTTTCAAAGGCAGAGGAGGAATTATTAAAAAAGTCCGAAGTTTTTCCTTTTATAACAGAAATTAAAGTATCAGGGCGAAAGCTTTTTTCGTTAAGAAGCGTCTTTTTAAATTTTCCAAGACCTTTGATGGCGATATTCTCATTAAAGGCAATAAGCCTGCAATGAGAAAAATCAATATTTCTGTTCATTTTCCCACCGGCAGAAACACTTGCACTAAGTACATTTTCCGATTCGACAGTAATACAGGATACCGGTTTTCCGTTTCCCGATTCTGAGCTTATATTTGATGGTATTGCCGTAACAAAGGTAACATTAAGCTTGTCATTTTCCCCTTCATCAATCCCAATTGCTATAACGTATGCAAGCTCCTCAAGCTCCTTAGCTCCGGAGCACCCGCACAGAACAAAAATGCAAAAAACAATAGCACATAACAGTTTTTTCATTGTATTTTATTACCTTTCTTTATCAATAACAGAGGCATAAGAACGGGAATTGCCCACAAAAACACATCAACGTGTTTTATACTTGCGGTTATAACATCACTTAAAGCATTTATAAACGATGTTGAAATAATTATAAAAGCAAAAGGCATCAGCACAGCATTTTTTCCTTCTATTTCGAATGCATTTTTAAATAAATGCCATATTAGAAACAACATTGCCCCCAGATAAAGGTATGCCGAAAGGGAAAAAGCAATAAGAAATAACGAATCAAATCTCTGAAAATAAGCTCCTGAATTTATTAACCGTATTATCTGAAATACAGGTGGGTATTTTTCAACGGATGCATTTTCGGAAAAAGAAGCAATGTAGCAAAGGGTAATTATCATAATAACCGCAAAAGAAATTAAGAGTGTAAGATTCCCGGCTCTTATAAAGCTTTTTTCATCCTTACTGAAAGGCTTGAGTGTAAAGAATAAAGTAAACTCCAGAAAAGTAGATAGAAGGAATAAAGCATTCGTTGCTATGGACTGAATACCGTTACCGAATACCGGTGTCAGCATATAAAAATCAAGCTTACCTGATGCAGAAACGATTAAAATAAGCATAACTGCAAAAATTAACGGAGCATAAAAAATATGAGCCTTGCATATTCCTTTTATACCTGAATACGCTCCTGTAATCATAGCAATAATAAAAATACCTTCTATGAAATAAAGTGACGCCTGTGTCAGGGAAATTACCTTTACTGTTTCCGTATATTGCCGCAGAGTAAGAGCAACCGAAAAAATAAAAACTGCTATAAGAAAAATACTGCCCATTTTTCCGAAGCTTGTCTTAGTTATGTTTCTTCGTTTGTAAAATGACCATACCGCAAACATAAGAAGAAACATAAGGCAAATCATTATTCCTGTTCCGCTTCCGGCTGTAGCTCGAAAATATTCGGGAGCGAACAGAAAAAACTTGTTGCAAATCAGATTAACAAACAAAAAAGTTAATTCCAATGTGCCAATTTTGTTACAAGTCACTTCGGCTCCACCCACTTTCTGCTTATTTTTGCCTGCGTTCTTTCTTGCTTTGCGTGTAAATATTTGTGTCGTATTTCTCTTTTCCATACAGGCGCTTTAAAGAACATCCCCGTAAAATTATCCTCGCTTTTTGAACCTGTTCCGCTGAGAAGAGGCACTCCTAATGATTTTATATGTGACAGTATATAAGCACTTATAACAAGCCCGAGAGTAATTCCGAAAAATCCTGCTGTTGCTCCCAGAATAAGGTAAATGTATCTTGAAAATCTGAGTGCCATATTAAACCCATAATTAGGTGTTGCAAAGGAACCGATTCCTACTGCTGCGACAATTATAATAGCAATAGGACTTACTAATTTTGCTTCTACCGCAGCCTGACCTATAATAAGACCGCCTATAATTCCTAAGGTTGAACCAATAGAGGAGGGAACACGTATACTTGCTTCACGTATAATATCAAAGGCAATTTCCATCAGCAGAATTTCACCAAAAGCCGATAAAGGTACCGCGTTGCGTGATGCTTCAATTGCGAATAAAAGGCTTGTTGGGATCATTTCGTGATGAAAATTAACTGTCGCCACATAAAGCCCCGACAGAAGAAAGGACATAATAATACCAATAATTCTGATAACTTTTATAAGGTTTGCGAAAGGGAAGCGGATGTAATCATCCTCAACCGTTGTTATAAATTCTCCTGCAGTAACAGGGGCAATCAAGGCAAACGGACTTCCCTGAAGAATTAAAACAATCTTTCCCTCAATAAGCTCACTTGCAGCTTTATCAGGGCGTTCAGTTGTAAGAAACTGAGGTACTAACGAATAATTACTGTCTTCTATATATTGCTCCAACTCACCGAGCTGAAAAATATAGTCCGAATCAATATTGTTCAGCCGATGTCGTATTTCGTTTACCGTGTTTTCGTCGGTTATATTTTTCATATATATAAGCGCGCAGGGGGTCTTGCTTACGTTTCCTACATTCACAGTTTCGCAAATCATATTTTCATTTCTTACGATTTTTCTTATAAGAGCAGTATTGGTTTTAAAGTTTTCGTTAAAGCCTTCGTGAGGACCGTAAATAACCGCCTCTGAAACCGGCGGTTCAACTCCTCTTCGCACCCAGAACTTAACATCACATATAATACATTTGTCAAAACCGTCAATAAATAAGGCACAGTCACCCATATTAACAGAAAGGAGTATTTTCTCAAATTCCGTCTGTGTTGATACCTGATTATGAACAATAAGAGTTTTAGTAATATCCTCTGAGCCGGCATCTTTTTTCAAAAGTATCAGCGGCGCAAGAATGTGTGTGTTCAACAGTTCTGAGTTTACAAGATTTTCTATAAATACCGCAAAGGATTTTCTTCCACACGTCATAAATTCTCTGATTTTTATGTCAGAATTTAAAGGCGATGAGAAATAATTTTTTATTGTTTTCAAGTTTTCTTCCATATCCGTAAAAACCTTTATGGATGTTTTTTCAGACATCCCTTCTGCCGATGTTATGGAAAACTTTTCTTCATTTGTTGTGAATACGTTCTTTAAAAAATTCAATATATTATCCATATTCATATTGTTTTACAAAATATGAAATTTATTCATAAAATAAAGTGTGAAAGAATAGTATTGAATAAAGAATTTGTATGAAAGGACGTTAATATGGATACAGAAATCAAGAAAAAAGATATTTATTATATCGGTCATATAGTTTCAGCAAAAGCTAATATAAGCGTAGACGGTGATGTTATAGTTCCTGATGTGAATCCGGATGCTGTCTGTATATTGTCGTTGAATGCACAGCCGAAGGTAACAGGCAGGGAATTACAGAATGACAGAATTCTTATTTACGGAAGTATGGATTATAAAATAATATACAGCACGGAAGAAAATATAACTGAAAGTATAAAATGTACATCCTCATTTACTGATGTTATTGACCTGCCCGGTGCTGCTCCGGGGATGGAGGTATCTCTCGATTACAGCCTTAAGGATTCGGAGTGCAGAATTTTAAATGGCAGAAAGCTTTCTTTAAAATCAGTTGTTAATGTGGATATTGATGTATATAACCGCCAGGAGCTGTCTTTAGTTTACGATCTGGTATCCACCGATACCGAAAAGAAGTTTGCACAGTTCAGTTTTTTAAGTCCCAAGACCGACTTTGAAAAAATTTTTGAAGTAAATGACCGTGCTGAAATCCCCATTGATAAAATAAGTGCTTCGGAAATACTTGATACCATTTCTTCAATAAGCGATAAAAGTGTAAGAGTTATTAACAATAAAGTAATAGTAAAAGGTGAAGTAACCACAGATATTATTTACAAAGAAACTGAAAGTGATGAAATACGTCAGCTGACGAAGGTTACACCCTTTACTGAAATATTTGATGTTGACGGAATCCGTGAGGACAGCTTTTCTTACACCGATATATCTGTTTGCAGTACGAAATGTGCCTGTGATCAGCTGGCAATCCGTGATTTTGAAATATGTACAGAGCTTAAGGGGAGAGTGTATTGCTACATAAATGATACAGTAACTCTCGTAGACGATTGCTACAGTATAACAAGTACTTGCGATATGAAACGTGAAAACATACCGTTCCGCGTTCCGCTTAAAAGCTTCAGCGGTCAGTTAAGCTTAAAAGAAGGGGTAGATAACGGCTCGAAAATATCATCAGTTCTTAATGTATCGGCAAGTGCGGAAAATGAAAGCATTAATATTACCGACGGCAAGATTGTTTTTAAAGGGAACGTAAATGTAAAAGCTTTGTGTATCTGTACCGACACAAATCAGCCTCTTACTACGGTGAAAAAAACTATTCCTTTCTCATATTCTGCAGATTGCAGTACAGCAATACAAAATACCGAATGTGATGCGTTCTGTGAAGCTACAGGCCCAAGCTATACATTAAATTCCGACGGTAGTATTGAAATCAGGTGCAATGTATCGGTAAGCGGTATTGTGTATACAACAAAGGAGACAGGTTTAATAACCGATATAACCTTTGAAGAAAGAGGAAAACAGAATGACAATGCATCGATAACTGTATATTTCGTTCAGGAAAACGACGACCTCTGGTCAGTTGCTAAGAAGTATTTAACAAGTATAGATAAAGTTAAAGCACTGAATAAAATGGAATCGGATGTATTGAAAAAAGGTATGAAATTATTTATCCCCAAGCATAAGATTGAAGTGGATACAGCTTTAAAGTAAATATAAAAACAAGGCGGCTTTCCCCAAAGAAGGAGGAGCCGCCTGCTTCAAATTTGACAACTGCTTATAAATATGGTAGAATTAACGTGTATGAATAGTATCTGTGTTCATATGAAAGGAAGAAGATTATGAAGAAATGTGCTTTCATCAGTGCCAAAAACAAAGACGGACTTCTTGAATTTGTAATGGCATTGTCGGAAAACAGCTACGAAATAATCGCTGATTCAGATACTGCGGTTTATTTAAGAGAAAACGGTGTTGCGGTTTTTGAAATTCATAATACCGATTTTGACAGTAATTTGCATAAAGCAATACTTGTAGACCGCTCAAATCCGGACGAGATAAGCAGTCTGCTTGAAAAGGGTATTGAGCCTGTAGATGTTGTAGTGGTAAATATGCTTAATCCGGTTAATGTTTTCGGTGTTTATGAGGACTTTTATTCAGTAATGGATAATCTTGATTTCGGCGCAAGCTCTGCACTTCGTTCAGCTGTTAAAAATGTTAATGACGTTGTTGCTGTAACAAGCAGTGCTGATTATGAAATCGTTTTGTCGGAAATAAGAGCTTCAGGAGAAGTTTCGAAGGATACCAAGCTGGCTCTTTGTCATAAAGCTATCGATTATCTTTGCCGTTTTGATTCTATTATATCAGATTATATGAAAACCAAGGTAAGCACCTTTGCTTATCCTGAAATATTTAACTCAACCTATGATAAGGTTTCCGACCTTACGGAGGAGGTAAATTCAGCACATACCGCAGCACTTTATAAAAGCTGTCTTTCAGATTCAATGGGTTTGTGCGATATGAAATTGCTGTGCGGACCCTCTGCATCATTCAATACATACCGTGATATTGACTTTGCGGTGCAGCTTTTAAAGGAATTCAAAGGGCAGAATGCAGCCATAATATCAAAGCATTCAACAGTATGCGGTGTTGCTGTAGCAGATGAACTTAACGATGCTTTCGTAAAAGCAAGCAGAACTGACAGTATTTCCTGCAACGGAGCGATAATTGTTCTCGGCGGAGAGGTTGATAAAAAAATTGCTCTTGAAATTATAAAGAATCCGTATCACGCAGTTGTGGCTCTTTCTTATGAAGAAGAAGCACTTGATATATGCTCTTCAAAGGAAGGCTTAAGTGTATTTGCTTACGATGTTTATGCCAGCGATATTACCGAAAGAAAATTTGAAGTAATGAAAATACAGGGCGGTCTCCTTATGAGGAATGTTAATAACATTTCCGTTACTGTAAACGAAAGTCAGTGCGTAACCGACATTAAGCCTGACGAGCAACAGATTTTAGACCTTATGTTTGCGTGGAAAATCATAAGACATACAAAAGGTGATTCTGTTATTGTTGTCAAAGACGGTCAGACAGTAGGTGTTTCCACAGGTCAGACAAATAGAATTACAGCCTGCAACAATGCTGTAAGTGCAGCAGGAAATAAATCCGAAAAAGCAATACTTGCTACAAATGTAAGCATAGAGCACGATGAAGTTATTTCATTATGTGTAGAAAACAAAATAGCATCGATTATACAGCCGGGCGGCTCCGCAAAAGACGAGGAGCTTATAAGCTCCTGCAATGAAGCTGAAATTTCAATGCTTATGACAAATGTCAAAATAATAAATCCATAACCAAAACGGTCGGCAAAGACGCCGACCGTTTTGTATAATATTTCAGCCCATAAAATTTAAATATATTGTCTGTAGCAGAAGTTTATGGTATAATAAATAAAATAATGAAAAATGCAGTTTAACTTTTTACCCTGACTTGACATGAGTTTGCAAAGCAGACTCAATGAATTGCCTGACGGCATTAATTGAAATCTGTGATTTCACGAATTGAGCCTTGCGGCTCATGAATTGCACTGGAGGTGCATTAAAAGGCAATTCAATTCATGGAGCGATAGCGAGAATTCATGGCGGAGCCAATTCATGACAATAAAGTTGTCAATTCATTAAGAAATGGAGAATAGCAATGAAAGAAAATAAACTTATCGAATTATCAAAAATGTTTGCAGTTGATATTGTTAATTTATGCACTGATATAAAAGAAAACCGGAAGGGAAATGTTTTGTTAAATCAGTTGTTAAGAAGTGGAACGAGCATAGGTGCAAATATCCACGAAGCAAACTACGCATCAAGCAAAGCTGATTTCATCAATAAGTTTCAGATTGCATTGAAAGAATGCTATGAAAGTGATTATTGGTTAGGATTGTTTAAAGAAACAAAAATGATAACCGAAATAGAATATGCTGATATGTATGATAAATGCAGTAAGATTCGTAAACTGTTAATTGCATCAATAAATACTGCAAAGGGCAATCAATAATTTTAACAAAAGTTGAATTATGCTGAATGGTGCCAAATAGTGTTGAAAAATGAAATTAAAAGGAGTTGAGTATTATGGCAGAAAAGAAAGAAAAAAGATATGTGAGCGATAATGCTCAACTTATGGCAGAGTGGAACTGGAAAAAGAATAATGATTTGGGATTCGATCCACAGATTTTGACCCAAGGAAGCCGCACAAAAGTATGGTGGGTTTGCAAAAAAGGACATTCCTATGAAGCGCAAATAAAGAATAGAGTTAGCGGTAACGGTTGTTCCTACTGTGCAGGTAAAAAAGTATTAAAAGGTTATAATGATATAGAAACGTTTTATCCTCAAGTTGCCACCGAATGGAATTATGAAAAAAATGGCGATATCACTCCCGAAACAGTTACATTCGCAAGCAATAAAAAGGTCTGGTGGAAGTGTAAAAAGTGTGGCGGTGAGTATGAATCATATGTAAGCAATCGAACAACTAAAGGTGTTGGATGCCCTTATTGTGCAGGACAAAAAGTCCTTGATGGATATAATGATTTGCAGTCGCAATTGCCGAATTTAGCAGCAGAGTGGAGCAAAAAAAATACTGCAAAACCGACAGAAGTAACTGTTCATTCAAATAAAAAAGTGTATTGGATTTGTCCTCTTGGGCATGATGATTATTTGATGTCAGTTAAACAGAGAAGTAATAGACAAGGATGCCCAATTTGTGCACAGCAAAGCCAAACATCCTTCCCAGAACAAGCAATTTATTTTTATCTGAAACAAGTGTTTCAGGATACGGTAAATAGATATATATTTGATGGACGAGAAATTGATATATTTATTCCTTCAAAAAATGTTGGTATTGAATATAATGGCTATTTTTCACATAAGGAAAAGACCGAAAAGGACGCTCTCAAAAAAGAGTTCTTTAAATCTATTGGAATAGCCTTATTTGTTGTAAAAGAATACAAGTATACCGAAGAAAAGGAACAGGCAGATTTTTATATAAATGAAAGAACCACTTTCAACGATTTGACTTGCCTTGTTAAGGATATTTTTGAAGTTTTAGGTGTTGATAACTCAATTAATATTGATTGTTCAAGAGATGCCATTACTATTAAAAATCAATATGTTGCTTTACGAAAAGAAAACAGTATTGCCACTATCAGACCTGATTTGGTTGACAGGTGGGATTATGAGAAAAACGGGACTATAACCCCCGAAATGGTAACACTTGGTACTGGACAGCGGTTTTATTGGAAGTGTAAAATATGCAACAGATCATATTTGGCGTTGCCAAGCAAAATTGCCCAAGGTAGCGTTTGTTCTAAACATCGTAACCTTTTAAAAAGAGCAGGAAACGATTTGGCATCAAAATATCCAGAATTACTAAAATATTGGGACTATACAAAGAACGATGTCAATCCATCGGAAATATATGGTGGTGGCGAAAGAGTAGTGCATTGGAAATGTGAAAAAGGACATAGTTATACAAAGTCTATTTTAAAAAGAATTAGAGGCGAAGGTTGTCCTATTTGTGCAGGGAAAAAGGTGTTAGCTGGCTTTAATGATTTGGAGACATTGCGTCCTGATATTGCAAAAACATGGAACTATTCAAAAAATGAAAATGTTTTGCCTTCACAAGTCACCGAACACAGCAATAAAAAATATTGGTGGATATGTGATAAAGGCCATGAATGGGAAACATCAGTAAATAATAGGAGTAATGGCAGAGGCTGCCCAGAGTGTTATAGAGAAAAGCGAAGTAAGCAAAAATAAATATCTTACTTGTTTTATATCTACATAGAACAATTTTGTATTAACAAAGATGATGGTTGATTATACAGATAAAGTATAGAAAGGATAATTCAAATGACAAAAATAGAACACGCATTGGAAGCCTGCGATAAGGTGCTGGAAGGATTTGAACTTGGGACAATAGCAGTTTCATCAGCGTTGCTGCTTTGTATGCGTATTGCTAGGCTTTTAAATGATTTTGAGGCTATAGAATGGTTAACATATGAAAATTCTGGATATCCAAGAAAAGCTGATGGACATATAGAACATGAAGCATGGGAGATTGCTTATAAAAATGGCAGAGGTAGTTATAATGATAAGAAGGAAAAGATAATATTTACTGAATTAGCTTCAGAATTGGAAAAAAGAATAGAAACACAAAGTAAAGCTATTAATAATTTTACAACAGAGGGAGTTTCTACAGCAGGAGAGCATGCACACTGGGCAATGGATTCGTTGACTAGGTCTGTTACAAGTTCAACAGGAGTATTATTGAAACAAGTCTCGGAAAATGAAACCAAGTTATCTAAACTTAAATCACAATACTATGACTATGCATTGAAAAAGCAAATAGAATTAACCTTTGGCAATGTTACAGCTGATGTTTTTTCTCAATACAGGGAATCAGTTGATAATCATTTTTCTAAAATATCTACTTCAGCATTGTTGAAGTTGCAGGCAATTGAAGATAAACTAAATTCAGATAATCCGGAAATGTTTTCGCAAGCCTTAATGACTTGTAGGAGATTATTTGAAAATATATCTAAAGAATTATTTGATAAATATTTTCCCAATTATAGCGAAAAAACCTACAAGACTAAATCGGGAAAAGATATAGATGTAAGTGGGGATCATTATCTTAATAAACTTTCAGCAGTAATAGAGAATTTAACGGATAGGTCAATGTCGAAAAGTCTTATTGGTAGTAACATTGTATACTTGATAGATAGAATAGAGTACTTAAGTAATCTTCAATCAAAAGGAGTTCATAATGAAATTACAAAAAGAGATGCAATGCAATGTATAATACATACTTATGTTTGCATTGGAGATATTTTGTCTTTGCAAGAAGAATAATTGACCATAACGTTTTTACTTGTGTCAAGTCCATACAATTTAAAAGAATAGTTTGCCGATTTATAATATTTACATAAATTATAATATATGCAACAAGCCTTGCGTTGCAAGTCTTTGCGGCTTTGCCGCCAATGTACTTCGTACATTTTGCAATATTGACGGCGTCGTAAAAATGCCCTTGCAAGCAAGCATTTTTACTCCTGGTA
>JAGAJK010000016.1 GCA_017626145.1 Clostridia bacterium | reverse complement strand
TCTTAAACGTAAGGTTAGTGAGAAGCTTTCGTTAGACGAAATCTGCGGAAGATTCAGCTATTCAAAATCATTTTTATGCAAAACCTTTAAATTGCAGACAGGGGACACAATAATTGCATATTTTAACAAACTTAAAATTGAGGAAGCTAAAAAACTTCTGAATGAAACCGATCAGAATATAACTGCAATTGCATATTCTTTAGGGTTTCAGGAGGTTAAATATTTCGATTATACCTTTAAAAAGTATACAGGTGTTTCGCCTGCATCATACCGTAAAGGGGTGAAAAACATATGATAACAACAGTACTTGGTGAAATTGATGAAAAGGATTTGGGCGTTACCTCGTCTCACGAGCATATATTTATCGATATGCGTAACTGTGTAGATGAGCCAATTGACCCACCCGAATTTTTCTATGATAAAGTAACAGCAGCAAACCGTATTGAGGTTTTAGTTGACCCTTACGCAATACTTGACAATGCTCTTCTTGATAACTTTGACGATGCAAAAGAAGAACTGATGTATTTTAAAAAACACGGCGGACAGACAATAATTGACTGTACCCCTGACGAAATAGGAAGAGACCCTCTTGCAATGAAAAAACTTTCGGAGCAGACGGGAGTAAATATCATTTTAGGTTGCGGTCATTACTATCATAAAGCTCATTTTGATTATGTTAAAACAGCAAGTGTTTCACAATTAGCCGATGAAATGCGAAAGGATATTTTAGTGGGTATTGGTGACACAGATATAAAAGCAGGAATAATCGGTGAAATAGGAACAAGCGCCACAATTACCGACGATGAAAAAAAGGTTTTGAATGCGGCGGGAATTGTAGGAGCTGAAACAGGAAAAGCAGTTCACGTACATACCGATTTATATACCGAAAACGGTTTTGAAATTATTGATATTCTGACAAAAAACGGAATGAAACCTGAAAAGATATGTATTGACCATATTGATGTTCTTTTAAGGCCTGATTATGTCCGTGCACTTTTACAAAAAGGAGTATATGTTGAATTCGATAATTTCGGAAAAGAATTTTATGTATCAAAAACAAACCGTTTTGCTTATGATTTAGAACGAATTCATCTGTTGAAAACTCTTATTGATGAGGGCTACGGCGAAAAAATTCTTGTCTGTAACGATATATGCCTTAAAACCATGTGGAAAAAATATGGCGGTGCAGGTTACTCTCATATTTTAAGAGCAGTAAAATATATGGCAACAGAAAACGGCATAGACGAAAAAACCTATATGTCGCTTATTACAGAAAATGTTAAAAACTTTATGAAATAAAAGGAGATAATTATCATGAATAAATTCCCAACTATTGAAGGCAAGGAATACTTAGAAAGAGTAAATACTCTTCGTAATGAAATGGCAAAAAGAGGAGTTGATATTGTTGTCGGCTTTTCAAATCTTCTTGAAATTGCAATTGTCCGTTACTATTGCGGTTTCGCACCCGTAAACGAAAGCTCTGCAATTATTATTCCATCCAGCGGTGAGGTTACAGTTTGCAGCGGTCAGGCATCCTACGACTATTGCTTAACACAGAACAAATTACCCGAAAGCCGTATTGCAATCTTGCCTGAAATCGGTGAAGTAAGCGGTTTTGAATACAACACAGAAGGACAGCTTGACTTTGCTGAACTTTTCAAACAGATAAAGGCTGAAAACCCAAATGCTAAAAGAATCGGTTTTATCGGCAGACTTATTTTTCCGTCAATTATTATGGATAAGTTAAGACGCGTATTTAATGATGCGGAAATAGTTGACTTTGACGATGTTCACTACGAGCAGAGAATAAGAAAAAGTCCTGCAGAAATCGAAATTCTTAAAACTAACTGGAATATGGTTTCGGATATGTTTGAAGCAGTTATGCCTAAAATTGAAGTTGGTATGACAGAACGCTACATAGAAGGTATGTTCGAAGCAGAAATGATGAAATTAGGTGCTGAAAGCTATGTTCAGTCCTTTGCGCCAATGGTTGCAACAGGCCCATCTAACTCACACATCAGTATGAGCAGAAACACTTTAAGAACAATTAACGAAAGCGAAATTATAAACATCGGTGCAGGCGTATGCTACGAAGGTTATAACGGTATTATCTGTTCACCACTTGTTCTTGGTGAAGTACCCCAGAAGATTAAAGATGCTGTTATGTGTGCGTACGAAGCGCTTAACTATGCATCAGCAAAAATGGAGCCTGGTACACCTTGCGATGTTGTGCTTAATGCATACACAGATTATTTAACAAAATACGGCTACATTGATTATTGTCCATATGGAAGCTTGCACAGTACAGGTATGCTTGAATGTGAAGCACCAACCTTTACAGTAGATAATAAGCGTGTAATTGAAGAAAATATGGCAATTTGTATCGATGCTTACTTTAAAGGTATGGAATGGGGTTCATTCCGTGTTGAAGATTGTTATTTAATTACATCAAATGGTGCAAAACGTATGACAACTTATAACGATAACGCAATTCCGAAGTTGTTTAAATAAGGAGAGATTTCAATGGAAAAGGGAAAGAAAAACTGGGTGTTTTGTGATGGATATCTTCCACCAAAAGGAGATAATCCTGAATTTGAGGGACACGAAGCATTGATGATAACAAATTTAAACGATGAAAAGGCAACTATTGAGTTGGTATTTGTTTTTGAAGATAAAGACCCTGAAAAAGGAATCTTTGTAACCCTCGACGGTATGAGAACAACCTGCATAAGACTTGATAAGCCTTTGGGTGAACAAAAACTTATGCTCGGCGAATCAGTTCAGTACACAGTATGGGTAAAAAGCGACATTCCCGTATGTGCCTGCTTCGGAAGACTTGACGTAAGACAGACAAATATGGCTTACTATAGTGTAGAAGGCTGCACATTTTAATTATTAAATGACACAAGTGGGAGGAGTTTATTATGAAAAAACCGCTGATTAAAGAAATGACACTTCGCGAGAAAATCGGACAGATGCTTATGCTTTCTCAGTTTGAAAGATTTGAAATTGACGGAACTGCTGTAAGATGGTCTGATGATGCAATAAAAGAAATGGCTGAAAAAGAACAATTCGGCTCTATTTACGGTCAATACTCTGTGGTTATGAAAAGCTACGAGTTTGCAGACATTATAAATCGTGAAGCTTCGTTTTTGAAAATTCCTCCTTTGGTTGGCGGCGACAGTGAATATAAAGGAGCTGGTCAGTCTAATACAGATATGACACAGGTTCCCGGTCCTCTTGCTTTGGGTGCTACAGATGATGAAAAAATTGTTTTTGAAATGGGTGCCGCAATTGCCCGTGAACTTCGATGTACAGGTATTAACTGGAGATGGTCCCCTGTTGTGGATATATCAAATCGTTTCAGTGGTTGCTGCCTGAGAACTTTTACAGACACCGATGTTGAAAAACATTCAAGACTTGCAAATGCAATGATTAAAGGTATGCAAAGTGAAGGTGTTGCTGCAACAGCAAAGCATTTTCCGGGCAATGACCCATCAGATTTTAGAGACTCTCATTTTTCACTTAGCTCAATGTCACTTTCAAAAGAAGAGTGGTTTGAAAAGCAAGGACAAATTTTCCAGAACGTAATTGACGGTGGGGTATATTCCATTATGATAGGTCACTCCTCTTTTCCTGCAATAGATAATTCAACTGTAAACGGAAAATTAAGACCGTCAACCGCTTCAAAAAAAGTTATAACCGACCTTTTAAAAAATGAAATGGGTTTTTCAGGCGTTGTTATTTCCGATGACCTTGCAATGGGCGGTATTGCGGCAGTATTTCCTTATGAAGATATGATTATAGAATGTGTAAATGCAGGAAATGATGTTCTTTTGAATGTTAAACCCGATGCAGGGGATATAATTGAAAAAGCTGTTCACGATGGTAAAATTGACGAATCAAGAATTGATGATGCCTGTCAAAGAGTTTTAGACTTAAAAGAAAAACTTGGCATGTTCGAAGAGGGATATGTAAACGTAAAATACAAAGCCGATGAGGTAAAGGCAAAAACAGAGTCAGTTGCAAGAATGGCGGCAAGAAAAGCTGTTGATTTAATACGCGACAGACGAAATATTTTACCTCTTGATAAAAGTAAGATTAAAAAAGCAGCAATTATTGTATCAACTCACAATGGTTGGTTTGCCAAAAGTGAAATTCTTGATATGAAAAAATTTCTTGAGGACAGAGGTGTAGAAACTACTGTGCAAAGAAGGTTGTCAAGCGAGGCAGAAATAAAAGAAATTTCTGATAAGAATGATTTAATTATATATGCTGCATTTGTTGCAATGCATATGCCAAAAGGTGCTAATACCTTAGTTGGTGAAGAGTGTGATACATTCTGGTATGCTTTTAAGTACGGTGCTGAAAAATCAATCGGTGTTTCTTTGGGTATTCCGTATCTTGCGGATGGCATTATGAGCGGAGCGGATGCATTTGTTAATCTTTACGGAAGATCACCATTCCTTATGGAAGCGTTTGTTGAAGGAATTTTTGGTGAAATCCCATTCACGGGAAAAACACCTGTTAATATGAAAATGCCCAAAATGATTTTTGATTAATTACGAGGTAATGCATATGAATATAAACAATCTTGGCGGAATGTATGGTAAAGAGGGGGCTTTTTGGAACAATATGCCCCAAGGCTTTGAAAATTACATATGGATTGAATTAATAGGCTTTGACAATGAAAAGCCCGACTGCGGAGTAAAGGAATTTTTAGATAAAACAGGCTTTATTCCAAAGGGCGTATTCTTGCTTGTTACCAGTATTGATATTATAAATACTCATAAAGATTTAGAAAGTGAATATGAGCTTGACGATTATTTTTGCTCTTATGTAGGTCACCCGTATAACGATGAACGGCAAAGGCAGAAATGGACCAATCTTGATTTAAAAAGACTTGTGGATTCACTACATAACCACGGTGTTGAAAGCTACGTAAGTATGTTTGACTATATGAGCCCTAAGGTTGAATTTGACCATACCGAAATTTATGCAACTATGTGGTATGAAGGAAAGGCTCGTCCGCAGCGAGGCGTTTTTATGACAAAGCGTATGGCTGACGGAACGTTTTACGAAGACTTCTTTTTGAAGGCATCGGTTAAATTTTTAAGTGACTACGGTTTTGACGGAATACATCTGGCTGATGGTTTGTGTCGTCCTCGTCTTCCAATTCAGTGGGCAGATATGTCGGACGATATGCTCGAGCAGGCAGGTATAACTATTCCTGATGGCGAAGACCGTGATATATATATTGCTGAACATAAAAGACTTGAGTGGGTTGAATTCTGTACCAAGCGTTGGGGGCAGTATTTGGAAAAGGTTATATGCGGAATACATAATGCAGGTTTTAAGGTTGTTGTAAACAGTTCCTGGACAAAAGACCCAATGGAAGCAAAATATCGTTTCGGTGTTGATTATAAAATGCTTTCAGAATTACCTATACATTTATGTGTTGCCGAAAACGGCGCACCAACACTTTGTATAATAGATACACAGGCAAACTCGGGTTATGAACAAAGCTATGAAGAAAGAAAGACTCTTCACCATGCATTTCGTGCATCATTAATGCTTACGGGCGTTTGTATGGAAAATGCAAAGCTTGTTCCGCTATACCCTGTAAGAGATACAGCAGAACAGTACGATGTTATACATCATCTGCCTACATCTCTTCCAAAGCACAGTGCGGCAATTTTTTCAACCTTTACATGGGGAAAGAATGGGTTAGAACCTGTAATTTCAGGTAATACATTCTGTCTTGGTGACGGACTAAGCACCGATAACTGGAGATATTTACGACTTTGTGCTGATAATGCGTATGTAAAAGATGTTAAAAGTGTTCCGGGTGCAACTGTTATTTGGTCGGATGCAAGAAGCCAAAGAGAAGTGGAAGAACTTATTTCTCACAGAACACCCTCTACTCACAGACTTTTATCTCTTATTTTAAGAAGAGGTGCAATGGTGTTTAAAACCGCCCATATTGATAAGCTTGAGTATGTAAGCGGAGATATACTTGTTACAAATCCAAATCTTTTACCTGAAGATGAACTCAGCAAGATAAAAAATTATAAAAACGGCAGAGTTATTTATTTATCTGCCCAAAAAGATGAAAATGATTATTCATCGGAGCAAAATCCAAAAGGTGTTGGGTTCCCTTATCCATTGTATTACACAGATGCAACAGAAGAGACTTTAATTAACTGCGTAAATACAATAAACGACGGTTTATGTTATATTTCCGACGCTAAAGAAGAATGTCGTGTTCAGGAAATTGTAACGGGTGAAAAAACCTCTCGTTTTATAATAACGAATGACGAATATTACTATACACGCCCAAGAATTCATACAGGAAGAAAAATTAAGACTGTTACCGATATAACAAAGGTTATGGGTTATAAAGCAAGTATAACAGATGATACTTTCAAAATTTTAGTTCCCCTTATGGGCGTTTCTATAGCAGAGGTTGAATTTGAATAAACAGTAGGCTTTCCCCAAAAGGGTACCCTTTTGTTCGTATATGAACAAATAGACTTTAACTAATATAAAATAATGAAAAAAGGAGAGAGCATATGAAAAAAATATTACGACAACTAATATCGGGAATTTTAACTGTTATAATGCTTTTTTCCTGCATTGGAGCTTATGCAGAAGAAGCAGTTGAAACAGTAATTTCCGAAGAAAAAAATCAAACAGTAACAGAAGAGGTTGTTGTGGAAGAGCAGAAGGAAATACCGAGAATTATTGGCTCTTTCGAGGAGGAAAACAACGACAGAACAATTTTGTATGTGGCAACCGATGGAAATGATTCAAACATAGGATCAATTGATGCACCTTTTGCAACAATTACAAAGGCAAGAGATGTTATACGCTTAATGAAAAAAGACGGTTCACTTGGCAGTGGCGGTGCAGTTGTTTACCTTCGTGGAGGTAAATATACATTGAACGAAGGTGTTGAATTTACCGAAGAAGATTCAGGAACGGAAGATGCACCTGTGATTTACAGAAACTATCCTGATGAAAAGGTTGAATTTTTAGGCGGTAAGGAGCTTCCTTGGAGTGCTTTTGAAAAGGTTACAGATAATAATGTGCTTGACAGAATTGTTGATAAAAGTGCAAGAGAACACATTGTATCTATTGATTTGAAAAAATTAGGCTTTACCGATTTCCCTATGCCGAAATGGCCGGGACCTTATTCATACTGGGCAGATACAATCGGACCATACCTTAAGGAACATGGAATTTATGAGCCACAGGGAATAGCACCCGAATTGATTATTAACGGCAATGCAATGACAGTTGCAAGATATCCCAATGATGGATTTATGACAATTGATGACGTTATCGAACCGGGAACAAATAAAGAGCCGTTCACTCCTTTTACTATTGCAGTAAAAGACGACAGAGTTAAAAACTGGACAAAGGCTGATGATGCAATTCTTACGGGCACATGGGCGTATTCATGGGCGCAGGCATCAACACAGCTTGGCAGTATTAATGCAGGTTTAAATGAAATTACCGCAAAATACCCAACAAACCACCAGGCAACAGCAGGACAGCTTTTCCATATCTACAATCTTATAGAAGAAATTGATATGCCGGGTGAATATTTCCTTGACAGAAAAACAGGCATTCTTTATCTTTATCCTACAGAAGAAACACCTCAGGAAATTATATATACCGAGCTTAACAGCACAATGCTCGCTTTTAAAGGTACAAGTTATATAACCGTTAAAGGTATCGGACTAAAGTATATGAGATATAAAGCGTTTTCCTTTAACAGTGCGTCAAGTAACAATACTCTTGAAAATTGTGAGATTACATATACAGGCTATATGTCTTCGATGAACGGCAAAAATAATAAGATTTTAGACTGCTGGTTCCACGATGTTGAGGGTGGCGTGTCACTTGACGGTGGAGATGCGGCAACACTTACGCATGCAGATAATCTTGTTGAAAATTCAAAGTTTGAACGTTGTGACAGACTTACCAAAACATATATGGATGCTGTTTTATTATACGGAGTAGGTAATGTTGCAAGACATAATTATATGGCGGAAGCCGAGCATCTTCTTGCAAGAATGACCGGTCAGGAGCATCTTTACGAATTTAATGAATTTGCAAATGCATGCACAAATACCGATGATATGGGTGCTCTGTACACAGGACGAAATCTTACCCATAAAGGTAATGTGGTTCGTTTTAACTATTTCCATGATATCGGTGGTTCGGATCGAGGCGAGCAAGGTGTGCATGGTATATTCTTTGATGACTGGTGGAGCTCGGCAGATGTTGTAGGTAATATTTTTGCAGATATCACAGGTGCAGGTTGTATGGCTGCAGGAAGCCACAATGTGTTCAGCAACAATATATTTATAAACTGTGGCGAATCGCTTCGTCTTACCCGTTCGTTTAATTATGGTAATCCTGATAACTTCACTGTTTATGTTCAGGGCGTAACAGACGCACCTTATGTTAAAAATGAGCTCTGGCTTTCAAAATACCCTGAAATGGCAAATGTCATTAATGATAAGGGCGAGCCGGATATGAACAATTACATTGTTGCAACAAACAATGTAATGTATAAAACACCTGAAGCGGCAACAAGTCCGCAGATTGCAGAAACTGCAACAGTTGAAGGAAATATTGTAACAGATAATGATCCCGGTTTTTATGACCTTGAAGGTGAAAACTATCTTTTAAAGCAGGATTCACTTGTTTACAAGAATATCCCTGATTTTATCCCTGTTCCTTTCACAAGAATGGGACAGTATACCGACAGAGCATTTGCAAGAGTAAAAAAGGCTTATGTTTATTGCCTGGAAAGTCCGTATGTAATGAAGAACGGAGAAATAGTAAAGGAAGAAAAAAATCCTGCAATTGTTGAAAATGGAGCAGTTTATGTTCCGCTTCGAAGTGGTGCTGAGGCAATTGGTGCAACTGTTGACTTTAGTGAAGAAACCAATGAAGTAACTGTTGCTACAGAAAATAAAACACTTGCTTTCACAAGCGGTGGAGAGCTTAATACGGTTCAATTGAACGGTGTGGATTATACTCTCGAAAAACCTCTCGTGAATAAGAACTACACAAACTATATTGCACTTTCTGATTTGGTTAATCTTTTTGAAATGCATCTTGTTCAGAGCGGCTCCATTTCAGTTGTAAGCAGATTTGAAGCTTTATTTACAGACGAAGCTGATGACGGACTCTTAAGATATTTAGAAGCACAGCTTAGTGTATACTAAAAAGCTTGTATCCGTGTATATTTAATATACACAGTTTACTCATAAATGCCTTGTTTAGTTTTTTCAAAAGTTTTATATAACATCTCTTTCCAAATTATATATCTTTTTACTAAACGAGGCACCCCTTTTTAAAATTACTTTTACGGCAAGGGGGTAAAAGTTAATTTATATATCAAAGCGAAAACTTAAAAAAGAAAGGAATGGTAAAATCATGAAAAATGGCAAAAAGATACTTGGCATAATTTTGGCAGTTTGTATGTTATTGCAAATGCTCCCTGTGTTTGCAACTGACAGTACAGAAATCCAGACACAAACACCATGGAATATCAGAACCATAGTGGACTATGATTTTGATGACGATATTGGTGATTGGGTTGTTGGCGAATTTGTGGGAGATAAGAGTGAAGCTACCCTTGACAGAGTAGACATTGACGGAGTTTCTGCTCTTTCATTTAACGCAACTAAAGTAGAAGCATCTCACCTGCACAATCAGCAGCCAACGGCATATCTTGATTTTGAAGATGTTGAATTCAAAGAAGGTAACAAGGTTGTTATTGAAATGAAGTTCAAGCAGACAGGTAATGAATCAGGTACAGCTGATTCGTACCTTAAGTACAACAGACCTAATTCACAGGACATTAAAACTTCATCTGTAGATGCAAACGGTGTTACACAGACATTCAACCCTGCTGCTTTTGGAGAAAATGCTGCGAATTGGTGGCAAATGCTGAGAATGTACAATAATAAAATTAATTCTGATTCAGGAACAATGGTTGAGGCAGATACAGTAAATAACTGGACAGATGTTAAAATTGTTATTGACGAAGGTACTAAAACTTACAGCGTTGCAACAAAGACAGGAGATATAGAAGGTTTTGCTGAAAATGAGAAGTTCACAGGCGGCATTTGGGAAATGCAGTGCTTTGATGGATCTAAAAAAGATTATGACTCACTGGACAGCTTAACACTCTTCGTAAGAGGTTATACAAACACCATTTATGTTGACTATTTCAAGGTATATGAAATTGTATCTATTAACACAAAGGCACAGATTATCGGTGGCTCGACAGTTGAAGCAGGGAAAACAGCTGATATTAAGTTAGTAAGTGAAGAAGCATCTGGCATGAAAATCACAGCAATTCCTGAAAACGCTGTTACAATTACCGATTCAAATGGTGAAGTATTAAACGTTGTGCAGTCGTTTGATGCTGAAAATCAGGTAATTTCCGTTATGCCTGTAGGTGATTTTGCAGAGGGCGAAACATATACGATTGCTCTTAATGAAACAGCCCTTGCAGAAAACAGCATAATTTGTAACGGTACAAAAACATTCACAGTAACATCAAGAGGTGCCCGTTCGACAGGCTTTGTTGTAAATGATACATTTGATGATGAAACATCACAGTGGGTGATAGGAAACGCAAATGACGGCTACAAGGCAGTAACTTCTTTTGTTGATATTGAAGAAGGAAATAAAGCACTTGCTGTTACAATGGAAAATCCATTAAACGCATCAAATGGTGTAAATGCAGTTTCAAGCATTGTAAGAAAAGTCGGAAATGGTATTGAATTTGAAGAAGGAAAAAATATTATTGTAAAAGCAAGAATGCTTGTTAAATCCGAGCTTAATGAAGGAGCTACCGGCTCTGCTTCAACCAAATTCCATTTAAGAATGAATGCTCCTGATTACAGCGAGAATGTTGACCAGCATGCAATAGGATGGCCTTCATATACATTAATGATGCTTGGTTCATCAGGTGTAGGGCATGCTACAGGAAATGGTTACGCTCATCCGGGTGGATATGGATGGTATTTTGACCAGTCTACAATAAGCGGTACAAATGCAAATATTTTAAATAACTGGATAGATTATACTATAACTGTTGATGGAGTAAATAACAAAACAACAATTAACGCAGTTTGTGAAGAAATCGGTCTTGATGTAACAAGCACAAACTCAACCTATGGTATAACGCCTACATCACTTGAAAGAGAATACGGTGCAGGTACAACAAAAACAGCATTTGATGCACTTGACACATTGAGTTTTGCTTTGTTTGACAATGCTTCAACAAAGAGCACTTTATTAATAGACTATATTCAGGTTTACGGAGAAGATGTATATGCAGACATTTCTATGACAAAGAGCTCCTATAAACAGGGCGAAGAAATTGGTGTTAAGTTTGAATGTGCTTCAGAAATTGATGAAATACCACAAGGTGCAGTTACACCTGTTGGTTTTGAAGCGACACAGAGTTTTGATAAAGAAGCAGGTATACTTACTCTTACACCAAATACAGAATTAATAACAGGTACAACGTATACAGTTAAGCTTGATGCGGCAAAATTGGGAGAAGCCGGTATTTTATATGAAGGTACAGATACGCTTAAGTTTATCTATATAGGTACATATATTGTTTACGATACATTTGATGTTGATCTTGGTTCCTGGGTTAAGGGTGAATTTGTAGGAACAAGTAGTGATATGGATCTTGCTACAACCACAGTTGATGGCGTATCGGCTATGGCTATTAATGCATTTAAGGTGGATGCAGGACATTATCACAATCAGCAGCCAACAGCATATCTTGATTTCGAAGATATTGAATTTAAAGAAGGAAATAAGATTGTTATTGAAACAAGAGTTAAGCAGACAGGTAATTCTGATGGCAATGCTGATATTTACTTAAAATATAACAGACCTAACTCAAAAGATATCAAAACTTCTTATGTAGACGCAAACGGTAATACACAGACCTTTAGTCCTGCCGCATATGGTGAAAATGCGGCAAACTGGTGGCAAATGCTTAGAATATACAATAATAAAATAGCTTCTGATTCGGGAACAATGGTTGAAGCAGATACAATAAATAACTGGACAGATGTTAAAATTGTTATTGATGAAGGCACTAAAACCTACAGTGTTGAAACAAAGACAGGAGATATAGAAGGTTTTGCTGAAAATGAGAAGTTCACAGGCGGCATTTGGGAAATGCAGTGCTTTGATGGAAGTAAAACTGATTACGATTCTCTTGACAGCTTGACATTTTTCATCAGAGGTTATACAAATAACGTTTACGTTGATTATTTCAAGGTATATGAAATTGCATATACAGATATTTCTATGACAAAGAAATCCTACAAACAGGGCGAAGAAATCGGCGTTAAGTTTGAATGTGATAAAGCAATCAGTGAAATACCTGCAGGTGCAGTTACACCTGTTGGTTTTGAGGCAACACAGAGCTTTGATAAAGAAACAGGTATTCTTACTCTTGCACCAACAACAGAATTTACATTAGGTAATACCTACAAAGTTAAGCTTGATGCGGCAAAGTTAGAGGAATCAGGTATTCTGTATCAAGGTGCAGAAGAGCTTACATTTGGCTATACAGGTGAATACATAGTTTACGATACATTTGATAATGACCTTGGTTCCTGGGTTAAGGGTAAATTTAAAGGAAATGCTACGGAATTTACATTAGATAAAGTAAATATAGATGGTGCATCTGCTATGGAATTTAAAGCATCTAAAGTAGAAGGTTCCGGACAGTTCCTTATGGCACCTTCGGTATTTCTTGATTTCGAAGATATTGAATTTACAGAAGGCAAAAAAATAGTTATCGAAACAAGAATAAAGCAGACAGCAACAGATGGTATTTCATACATTAAGTATAACAGACCTAATTCAGCTGATATGAAAAATTCATATGTAGATGCAAATGGTGTTACACAAAGTGCTCCTGCGGCAGCTTTCGCAGAAGATGCATCTAATATGTGGACAATGCTTAGATTCGACCCCGCATCAATCAGCTCTGTTGCAGGAAAATTTGCTGATGCAGATACAGTTAACAACTGGACTGATGTTAAAATTGTAATTGATGGAGCAACAAAGAAATATAGTGTTCTGACAAAGACAGGAGATGTAACAGGAACTGTTGAAAATGATAATATTACTGCAAGCATCTGGGAGTTACAGTGCTTTGACGGAACAATTACAGAATACGACTCACTTGACAGCTTAACCTTCTATATAAGACAAAAACCTAACACACTTTATGTTGACTACTTTAAAGTATATGAAATTGAAGAGTATTCAGCTTATACAATCCTTCCAAAAGGTAATAGTGTTGAATCAGGAAAGTCTCTTGATATTAAATTTGTAAGCAAAAAAGCAATTAATGAAATTCCTGCAGGTGCAGTTAAGATTGACGGTGTAGATGCAACATATGTTTCTTACGATGCTGAAACAAACACACTTTCAGTTAAGCCTGCATCAGGTGAATTTGTAGACGGAACAACATACAATGTAACAATTAATGAATCAGCACTTGCACTTATAGCTATAGATGCAACAGGCACAAAAGCTTACAGTGTAACAGGCAGAGGTCCAAGAGAAACTTCTTCTTACAAAGATAACTTTGCAGAAGACAGCGATGACTGGTATGTTGGTGCTTCTCAGGATGGTTACGAAGCTAAAATGGAAGTTGTTTCAGATGAGAGCGCTAAAGACGGTAAAGCTCTTAAGATTGACTTCCCTGCAAGAGGAACATCTGCTAAGGCTCAGTACGGTAATGTTACAAAGGTATTTGGTAATGGTATAGAGTTTGCCGATGGCAAAAATGTTGTTATTGAAACAAGAGTTAAAACAACATCCAAAGACGGTCAGTTTGCTTTAAGACTTAACAGACCTGATTCAACAGAGCAGTTCAAAAACGACGTTCCGTGGCCGACATTATATAATCTGTTTGACAGCTCTGCAAATGGTGTTAATATAAGTAAGGGTGTATGGGCTGAAAAGAGTGATGAAGATACCTATTGGTGTCCAAAATCTGCTACACTTAATGATACTGCGGACTTTGAGTTTGAAAATAAATGGGTTACATACAGATTAGTTCTTAACTATGCTGAAAAGAAGATTTATACAACAGTAACTTATACAGATGACAATGGCAACGAAATTACACTTGTTGATGATGATTCTCAGGGTATAATGCTTGCTGCAAGATGGGATATTGATGCAATCCATGGTAAGGGTGCTTACGATGTTATCGACAGATATTACCAGGCACTTGAAAGACTTACATTTACATCAACAAATGATTGTGATATTTATGTTGACTATGTAAATGTATACACCACAGGAGATGTAGAAGAAAGCATTTCTGCAAAGCTTACAGTTGGCGGAGTAGAAACTTCAACTCTTACAGCAGGGGCAACAGTTGTTCCAACCTTCGAGCTTCAGCCTGAAGACGGAATAGAAACAACTTATTATACAATAAGTGCAATATATATCAACGGAAAACTTGATAAATGCATATTTACACCTGTTACAACAACAGGAGGAAACTTTACACACGAAGGTTATGTATTAGGTAACGATGTTACAGGCGTTGAAATCAAAGCATTCGTATGGAATGTGAACTATGCTCCGCTTTGTGAACCTGCAACAGCGGAAGCACAAACACTTACTGTTTATGTAAGACCAAATGGTAATGACAGTGCTACGGGGGCGGCTAACGCCCCTGTAGCTACACTTGAAAAAGCTTTAGAAATAGTTTATAACGCAACAGAAAATGAAGAAATCAAGGAAGCAAGTATCGCAGTAGGCGGCGGCAATTACAAAATTGCCGAAACAATAACAATTCCAAAATCGGCTACAATTCCCGAAAAAGGGCTTAAAATAGAAAATATTCCGGGGGAAACTCCCGTATTTGTTGGTGGTAACACATATACAGCAGACCAAATGGTAAAGGTAGACTCAAATGATCCGAATCTCGCAAGAGTTCCCGAAAGTGCAAGAGGAAATATTTATAAGGTTGAGCTTGGAGTTAATGTTCCCGGGGTAAGCTATCCCGGTCAGCCTGCCTACAGTATTGATAAAGCAGTAAGAGGCTTAGGACTTGAAAGCTATGAAACACTTTCAGCTGTTACAGCAGAAGCATCCTTCGACGGTCAGCTTATGACAATTGCAAGATGGCCAAACGAAGGATATTCAAAATTAACTAAAGTATATGACCCTGTAGCAAATAGTTGGATTACAAGCACTAATTCTTCTGCTTATAATAATATTTATAATGCAAGAGTGGATTTTTCAGGTAAAACTCAAGCTCAGATACAGGCTTTAAAATCAGACGAACTTATTGCAAAAGCCAAAACAGGTATTACTTTTGGAGTTGACAGCTCAAAAAATGTATCAGATTGGGAAAATGCAACCGATGCTCTAATGTTTGGTTACTGGTTCCACGACTGGGCAACACAGACAATGCCGCTTGGCACTGTTGATACAGTAAACAATGCAGTAACTTCAAAATATGCAAGCTATTACGGTGCTAAAAAGGATGCAAGATTTTATGTGTTTAACCTTTTAGAAGAGCTTGATTGTGACGGAGAATATTATATTGACAGAACAAGCAAGGATAACGATGTTTTATATTTCTACAAAGAACAAGCACCCGATTCAGACAGCAAAATAACACTTTCACTTTTATCTGACAGTACACCAATGCTTAAAATTTCGTCGAACGCAAAAATCACTGTTGACGGACTTACCTTTGAAAATTCAAGAGGTACAGGTATCAGCCTTTCAGAATCTGAAAATACAGTGGTTCAGAACTGTGAATTAAGAAACTTAGGCTCAAATGCAATAAGTGTTTATGCAACAAACTGTATTGTTAAGAATAACTATATTCACGATACAAATGGCGGTATCAATGTAGGACATCCCGGTTCTTACGCTGCAAATCTTACAGAATCAAACAATATAATCGCCAACAACGAAATCAAGAACTTCTCAAGACTTGATAAGGTTTACATTGACGGAATTAATGTAAGCGGTGTTGCAAACAAGGTTTACGGTAATAAAATTCATCAGGCAGAACACCTTGCAGCAAGAATTACAGGCTACAATAACGAATTCTACAATAACGAAATTACAGACGTCTTAAGAGAATGTGATGACGCAGGTGCTATCTATATGGGCAGAACCTGGGCAGACAGAGGCAATAAGATTTATTCAAACTATATTCATGACCTTGCAGTAAGTAATACAGATGTAACGGCAGGGGATTCACCTGTTGCAGGTATTTTCCTTGACGACCACTATGCAGGCGGATATATTGAAGGTAATGTATTTAAAAACATAAACGGTCATGGTGTTCGTTTAAACAGAGGAAGAGAAAATACAATTACAAACAACCTCTTTGTTGAATGCTCTCTCGGTGGTATTTTAATAACGGGACCTGACCATAACGACGGATATACATACGCAAATAATTATGCCTCTTCACATGGTACAACCTTTGAAACAATGAAAGGCTACCTTGATAACGAAGCATGGAAAAATACATTCCCGGCACTTTGTGTATATGCTTTATCAACTGAGCCTGAATACGATTTCGGAACACAGGCATTAAATATAGTTACAAAGAACTTAACTATCGATTGCGGCAAAAATAATAACAATATGGGTATTAAAGTTTCTGCATTCTCGGCAGATTTCGATTACCCATCGGTTGAATACACAGATGCAGACGGAAATATTAAAACACTTGACCTTGACGGCGTAATTGAAAATAACGCAAGCGAAGCAAATACCATAAAAGCTGTTTTAGGAAATAATGCTTATATGACAAAATCTGTAACAAGCGACGATAGCGATTTTGCCGCAGCTGCACAAAATCCTGCACTTGCAACCACAGAGCTTGCTTTTAAGGCGGGAATAACAGGTTTTATTCCTATTGATTTTACAAGTATGAGAAAGTAATTTTTGTAGAGGTTGATTTAGTTTTGGTTCTTTGATAAAATAGGAACGAAACAATTATGGTAAAAACAACAAAGGAGACTTTATATGAGCTTTAAAAAGATTATCTCGATGATTTCTGTTGTAGCAATATTGGCGTCAATTATCGTGCTTCCTGTATGTGTAGAAGGTGCTTCAACGTCGATTGCGTTGAATGACAAATTTAAATACTACATAGTAAAAGAGGATTTTGATACCGATACAGGCGATTGGGTTTTAGGTGAATTTCTGACAACAAGAAGTGAAGCAACTCTTGAAAGAGTCGATGTTGACGGTGTTTCAGCTTTAGCTTTAAAAGCAACAAGAGTCGATGGTTCGGGAGCGTTTTTGACAGCACCGAATGCATATCTTGATTTTGAAGATATTGAATTTACTCCCGGTAACAGAATTGTTATCAGGATGAAATTTAAGCAAACGGGAGGAAGTTCGGCATCATCTTATCTTAAATATAACAGACCTAATTCACTCAATATTAAAAATTCATACGTTGATGCAAACGGAACAACCGTATCGGCACCTGCAGCCGCTTTTATGGAAGATGCAATGAATTTATGGACAATGCTCAGATTTAATGCAGGAAACATTCAGTCTGATGCAGGAACATTTGTTGAAGCTGATACAGTGAATAACTGGACAGAAGTTGAAGTTACAATAGATGAAGGCACAAAAGAATATAATGTCGTAACAAAAACAGGTAATGTAACAGGAACAACCAGCGATAACATTGTGTCAAATATATGGGAACTTCAGTGTTTTGATGGTTCTGTCACAGAGTATGACTCTCTCGATAGTTTAACTCTTTACATAAGGCAGAACCCTAACACACTTTATGTTGATTATTTTGAAATATATGAAGAAAGAGATTATATGATTATTTCTTCCGCAGCTTTGCAGAATGATTATATAAGAGTAACTGATGCTTTGTATCTTACATTAAATACTCAATGTGATTTTGCAACATTACCTGAAGGTGCTGTTTATATCGAAGGAGTAGAGGCAGATGTTACTTACGATAAGGATACACGAACTGTTTCTCTTCAGCCGAAAGAAGAACTTGCACCGGGTGCAAATCATATTGTAAAGGTAAATGCGGAGATACTTTCTGAAGTTGCAGGTATCAGCTTTGAGGGTGAAACAGAGTATCCCTTCAGCGTATCTGATGTAGCGGTAAAAGATATTGTTGCAACAGGAAGAGTTATTCCGGGTACAACTGTAGTTGCAGATTACAACTATATTTCAACAAAGCCTGAAGGCATCCATGAGTACCGGTGGCAGGTTTCGGAAACAGGTCAAGAAGATAGTTTTACTGATATTACAGGCGCAACAAATAAGTCGTTTGTTGTAACAGACAATGAATACGGTAAATACTTAAGATTAAAAATAGTGCCATGGGGACTTAACGAAGCAGGCGAGAATGCATATTACGGTTTTGAAGCGTTTTCAAATACTATAGTGCCTGAGAAGAAGCCTGTTATTTCAAATCTTGAGATAAGTTCTGATGCTGTTTTTGTCGGCTCTTATCTTTCTGCATTTTATGATTTTTCCGATGAAAACGGCGATGAAGAAGGCGATAGTATCGTAAAATGGTACATCTCCGATTCAATAGCAGGGGAATGGAGTGAAGTGTATACAGGTAAAATATTTAATGTTATTGAAGCATATGAAAACAAATATATTATGTGCTCTGTAACACCTGTTTCAGTGTCACAGAAGGAAACTGTAGGTGTAAATGTATCAAGTGAAGCAGTTGGTCCTGTTTCGGATATACTTAAGTCAACAAATATGTATACAAATCCGGGCTTTGAAGATGGTGTGCTTGGTGACTGGACATACAATGCAAATTCAGCAGGGCAGTGGCCGGGTATTAAAATTCAGACAAAAGAAACTTATGAAGGCGATTATGCCATAGAGCTTCCAAACAGACAAACTGTACACGACAGCTACGGTCAGAGTGTTGAAGTTAAAGGCGGAGTTACATATCTTTTCGGTGTTTGGGCGACAAAACCAAATAAGAAGGTTGAAGATGTTACAGACTTTACAGTATATACCTTTTCAAGTAATGTCGACAGAGGTGATACCGCAGCACAGTATACTTATACATTGAAAAATGATTGGCAGTTAATGGTTGGTTCATTCATACCTCAAATTGATATGACAGTACGTGTCGGTCTTGTATCGTTCGTTGCAAGACAAAATGGTCTTGAAAATGCATATCTTGACAATTTTTATTTAGGTGAATTGGTTGTAGGTGATATTGAAACTTACGAGAAAGAGGTTTTGAAAGAAGATATTGTTATACCTGAAAGCGGTAAAAAAGAAATAACAATTACAAGCGGTAAGGTTTTAAATCAGCTTGGTACACAGCACGGCTTATGGAATGAAACTGCAAAAATAAGAATTCCCGAAACTAAGGGGGTTTATGTTGACGGAAATAAAATTGTTGTAACCGAGGAAGCGATTGCATCAAAAATTAATGCTGAAGTTTATTGCCTGCCTCAATATGCAGGTGCAAAGCAAAGTATTTTCCAAAAATTTATTGAAATTAATATTGTGCCTCATAACAATCTTGCTCCTAAAGTTACTTCAATTGATGTAACAGGTACAGTTTTGACAGGTTCAACCTTAACAGGCAGTTATACATTCCATCAGGTAAACGGCAAAGCAGATGCGTCTGAAATCAGATGGATGTTTTCCGACAGTGAAGATGGTATTTATTATAATATTCCCGGAGCAACTTCTTGCGAATATGTAGTTGACGGTGCATATGCAGATAAATATATCAAATTTGTTGTTGTTCCCAAGACCGAAGATGGCATTGTTGGCACAGAAGCTCGTTCAGATGCTTTAACCAAAGCAAGAGTTCCTGTTGCACGAAATATTTCTGTGAAAGGTAATTTCAATGTTGGTAATTCGGTAACCGGTGAATACGAATTCTATGATCCGAATAAAGATTCGGAAGGTGTTTCAACTTATAAATGGTATATAGCGGATTCTCTTTACGGACAGTATATGCCAATCAACGGAGCAACAGATAAAACACTTGTGTTTACAGACGAAATGATAAATAAGTATATTAAATTCGGCGTAACACCGGTATCGGTTAATGCTCCTAAGAGCGGAGCGGAAGTGCTGTCGAACCCTTATGCAACACCTTCGGTTCCTGTTGCAAATGATGTTACGATTTATCAGGATGAAACAAGACTTGTGGGTAGCTACAATTTTTCTCATGTGCATAATGCAAGAGAAACCAATACGACTTATAAGTGGACAGTTGACGGAGTAACCGTGTCAGAAAAAATTGACTATTTGATTAATTTTGCCGGCACAAAGATGGTAACATTTACAGTAACTCCTGTTTCAGATTCAAATCCTTCTAAAGGTGTACCGGTTTCTGTATCGGTTGTGGTTACAGGCAGAAATGATGTCTCCGGAGGGAATACCGGCGGTTCCGGCGGAGGTTTTGGTGGTGGTTCCGGTGGGGGCGGATTTACATCAGGCGTTACCAGCGTAAATGATATGCAGCTTGGTGAAAAAGAAGCCGAAGTTATCACCTCGAAATCAGATATTGATAATCACTGGGGTAAGGATTATATTAAAGAGATGGAAACCCGTGGTGTTATGAAAGCCGACGAAGCCGGCAATTTTGACCCTGATAAATTAGTTTCCAGAAGTGAAATGATTACTTTCCTTTTCGATGCATTAAAGCTTGAAGAAACAGAATATATTTCAGAATTTTCCGATGTTAGTGCATTGGATGATTATGCAGGTAAATTACAGACATTAATTAATAACGGTACAATTGCAAACTACCACGAATTCAGACCGAACGACACAATTTCACGTGAAGAAATGTGTAAAATTCTCTATGTTTCATTAGAGAACGCAGGTAAGCTTAAAAAAGCAGAAACAAATGTTCTTGATGCATTCAGCGATAAAGATTTAATTTCCGATTGGGCAGTTGACTACGTTAATACAATTTTTGCAAATAAAATTATGATTGGAACAAGCGATACAACCTTTGCACCAAAGGAAAACATAACACGTGCACAGGTTGCAACAATGCTCGTCAGAATTTTAGATGTAATGGAAAAGGAGGAAGAATAATATGAAAAAAATAATATGTCTACTTTTAGTAACAGTTATTTTAATGTCTTCATCCATTACTTTTGCAAGAGAATATCTTAACCCATATAAGTTTATGGAAGATGTTTTCAGATTTGATATTGGAGATTTTACTGCCGAAGTTGATGGAAGTATTGAAGCAGATGAATCTGATTTAAATGCGATACAGCTTCTTTCCACACTCGGAATATGGGACGATGTAAATAAGCCGGTAAATTCACTTCTTACAAAGACTGAATTTTCAATTATTATGAGTAATTTAAGACTTGGTCCACAGAATGCTCTTAAAGGTGTTTATGCACAGAAAGAAAATGTGAATGAAGAGAAAGCAACCTATAAAGATGCTTACGAACATCTTCTTGAAGCGTTGGGGTATTACTACAGATGTGCCCAATTCGGTAATACCGACGAAGCTCTTTTAATTGTTGCTTCAGATATCGGATTAATTGCCGATAAGCCTGAAAATGTTAACTCCTATATAACAAGAGGCGAACTGGCTAAGCTTATAAACAAAGCTATTAAGATTGAAATATGTTCTGTTGAGTATAATGATGGAGGCTATAGCTATTCTGTAGCAGAAGGAAAAACCCTTTTAAATACCATTCACGATATTTATGAGGTTGGTGGCTTTGTAAACGCAATTCCGGATCTTGCTGTTTATGGTAATTCTGATGTAAGAGATGGCTACATTCAAATTGACAGAAAGAATGTAAAAACCAATTCAGACCTTTCGGAATTTTTAGGTTCACGTGTTACGGCGTATGCCGAATATAACGAAATGCTTGATGAATATACAATTATTTATATTGATTACGAAGATGACTATAAAGTAATTGAAGTTGATTTTGCCGATATAACAGATGTAAATTCACAGTATATAAGCTATATGAATGAAAATGGTGAAGAAAATGACATAATAATTGATAATTTTTATTATGTTACAGAAAACGGAGATAAATTAAATGCAGTTCCTTCGAATATGAGTTATTATACATCAAATGAAGGTAAAATTATATTTACTGCATCGCAAAAGCACGGTGATATTGATACAGCTATAATTTACAAATACAATTATTTTGTTGTAGGATATGTAGACACCAACAATTTTAAAATAGGTCTGCAGTTCAATCAGGAATATGACGGTAATGAATTTATTCAGCTTGACGATAAAGTTTCAAACAGAATTATAATTGACGGAGCAGAATCCGATTATTCACGTCTTACCATAGGCACAACTATAAGATACTTCAAATGCAATGCTACAGGTTATTCTGAAATTATAGCGCAGAGCCGAAAGGTTAAAGGCGAGGTTGTAGGATTAATTGATGATTTTGTAACTATAGCAGAACAAAATTACAGACTTTCAAAAGATTTTCTTAACATAGTTGAACGCGGTAAAAACGATCAATCAATTGCAGATATTGAAAGGGTTAAAGGAATTGAACTTGGACTTTCAACGACATTTTATGTGTTTGATGATGTTCTGGTAGGCTACACAAACAGTCAGGTTTATAAATGGGGATATTTAAGAGGTGTGGCTAAATCAAGAACTGCTATTGATCCTGATATTACTTTAGGGGTTTTAAGTGAAGACAACGAGTGGATTGAACTCAGAATTTCCGATAAGTTTGAACTTGATGGTAAAACAGGAACCACAAAAGAGGAATTTGTTGAAAAAATAAACAGTAATCCTTCTATTATGCATAATATTATAAGATACAAAACTGGTAAGGTTGATGAAATTGTTTCTCTTGATACAATTGAAATAACGCCTTACGAACAAGATAACGGCGATGATATCGAAAAGTGTTATGAAGGAAAGGTTCCTATGTTCTGGACCAAAGAATGGCTCGGATATGACTGCCCATACAGACTTTCTTCAAGCACAGTACTGTTCATTGTTCCTGTAGGTGAAGAGGATAATAAAGAAAAAGTCAAAGTTGCCAAAGTATCGGTGTTACCTGAAACAGGTCAGCCCGATACATATCATCCTATGAAGCTATATACACCTAATCAGTATAACATCGTAGGTGCGGCTGTGTATACCAAAGACTTAAGCACATACAGCAGTTCTTCAAACAGCGGTGCTGCGTTTTATGTAGAAAGCATAAAGTCTGTAGTTTTGAATGCCGCTGATCAGGAATATGGCTATAAGATTACAGGTAAAACATTTGTTTCATCGGCCATTGAGGCTAACGGCGGACATCTTGAAAATGCATATTATATACTTACTGAAGATATGATGGATATAAATGATGTTAAGCCGGGCGAAGAAGGCTATGATAACAATCTTAAGATTGAAACAGGAGACGTTATTATGGTTAATAATGCAGGTGAGAAAGTAACTTCATGGAGTATGGCGATGAAATATGGTATGGTACCGCCTCTTGCATCTGAAACAGAAGATCCTGATGATTTCGATTTGATTAAAGCCAGCGGTACATGGAAATGTACCGGTGTGGGAGTTGTTAAAGCGGTTGATACGACTTCAAATATAATTCTTCTTGAGGTAGACGGAACAGAACAGGCTATTCTTATGCGTGTTAAAACTGCGATTGACTATACAAATAAAAAAATTCAGTTAATTTCCATAGCAGATTTTTATCCCGGTGACAAGGTTTATATCAATGCAATTTACGGTGTAGCATCATTTGTTATCAAAAACCTTTAATAGTTTTAATATAAAACAACTCCATCCCTCAAAGCAGGGACGGAGTTGTTTTCTTATCCCGACAAAGTCGGATTTCATCATGAAGTGATTTCATTCTCACATCGCGGCGATTTCATCTGCGAAGCAGATTTCATCCACGGTAGTGGATTTATCCCGCCGTAAAACGGATTTAGTTGAAAAAAGCACCTGCTCACGCAGATGCTTTTTTCATGGCAGGGGCAGTAAGAATCAGCATATTGCTCTGCAATCTGCCCTGCTCGCCGACCGCAAGCATAGCTTGCAGTACCCGACTCACACCTTTTCGCTAAAAAATATGCCACGGGCATATTTTTTTTAACGCTCAAAGCATTTCCATGAGTTCGATTCTTGTGGTATATGGCGAATCGAAAGGCTACGCCCCCTTGTGCTTAGCGGCTTCTGATTTTGGCAACGAAGTGCCTTGTCACAAACCGAGCACGGCGCTTCGTTATGCTCCCTTCATCCGCCACCGGCGGCGGTCGCCTCCTCACACGTTCACGCTCCGCGTGCCGTTCGTCCGATTCTCACTAAACAAAAATAAAGAGTACCAAAAGGTACTCAAAAAAAAACAGGGGCTCCCGAAAAATCGTAAGATTTTTTGGGAAGAGGAGGAACAGTGGAGCGAGTGACTGATTTTTTTGCATAAAAAATCGGAACAAGCATAACTTGTTCCGACGATGGCAGGGGCAGTAAGAATCGAACTCACGGCACGCGGTTTTGGAGACAATGTCATATAAAAAGGACTGTCCCAATTGTTCCCACCGTTGAGCCGTTTGTAGCACTCGGTCTTCTAAACCTTATGCCTTTTGATGCTTTATTGATGCTATTAAAAATTCTCTGCAAATTTGATGCCCAACTGCCCAAAAATCGACACACTTAATTTTATTTCAGTATAACATACATTCTGTGAAATTGCAAATAGAACCAAACGGAATTGCCCGTGTAAGAAGATAGAATGAATTAAGGCAGAATGAATCGAAAATTATTTTAAACACAATACAAGGCGTTTTTGAGGTGAATATGCAGACTATATAAAATAAGAAAATTTGCGTCAAAATTTGATACGCTTAAACAAAGAAAAAGGCGAAAATGAAAATTGCATGAAGTACAATAACATTTCCACCTTTAATTTTAATTCAACCAATAAAATTTATAATTGCATTGACATATCAAAATCAGGTTCAATAGGATTTATAATTTCTCTTAATAAATTTTTCAAGTATGCATCAACACCGTTTGCTGCCTGAATTGTTGCAACCATTAATTCATCGGTATCCATATTTGCAAAATCCATTTCGTATCCAGCATTGAGTGCTAATTGTGATAGGAATACTCGTTGTGTTCTCCCGTTGCCTTCTCTAAAAGGGTGCAGGTTATTGGTAACACAATAGAAATCGGTTATTTTTTCAACGAAATTATCTAAATCAAGATTTTTGAAATAATCCTGATTTTTAAGGCGTTCAAAACATGCTGTAGCAATTTCAGCTATGTTCTTGGCTGCTACAAACAATGTCCCTTTCTTTGAAATATCTACCGTTCTTGGAATGCCTGCCCAATCATATAAATCTTCAAATATAAATTTATGAATTGCTTTATAGTGTTCAAAATCAAAATTTCCATCAATAGGATTATGTTGGAGAATTGAAATTTTAGCGACAGTTATCTGCGATTCTACAACATCCAACTGCTTTTCATCTCGAATATCAAGTTTGTTTATAAGACAAGTGGTACCTTTATAACAATTATCAGTAATTGCATCTATGCTGTAACTCATTGTGCAACAACTCCTGATTTTTGTTTCACAAGAGTGATATATTGTTCCATGCTAATTTCTTTTTCTAAAAGTTTTTTGCACCACTGAACACATTCGCTATCAACCTGAAAGCCTTCCATTTTCACAGATGCAACTGCATTTTCAATAGCTTTGTCAATTGACATATCTTTCATCCTCTCATACTTTATGACCATAGTATAACATAAAACCGCAAAAATTACAATACGAATTGCAAAAATGTAATATTATAAAAACCCTATATCAAAAACTGACCCACTGTAAACAAAGAAATAGGCTATTTCCGAATTTGGGTATAATAGTCGTCGTATGAAATTTCCCCGGCGATAGCTTTATCCCTTATTTCAGATGCAAATCGTGACCATTCTTCGAATTCGGAGATGGTCATTTTCTTTTTCATATATCGGGCATAATGAGCTTTGTATGCTCTGTTATAAGTTTGCCAGATAGGATCATTTTTGCACTTATCATCATATCTTCGTCTGGAACCGACATCACGGCAGGTTTTGGTTGGGTCGTCTTTTAATTTTCTGTCGCAATAACTGAAATACTTTCCGCCTTGAATTAGAAAGTATTTTCCGCAATTCTTGCATTTATTCGGGATATAGTTATTTCTTATTCCGTTAAAGAAATCAAAATATAAGAATGACTGTAAATCCTCGAAATTGATTTCCTCGCACAGAATGGAATTGCCCGATGAATCTATTAAGGACTTATATCGGAATGAATTCATACAGCATTGAATTTTTGTGAAATTAATTCCGTGCTTTTTGTTATATTCATCAAACGCCTTTGCAAGCTCTGTCGGCGTAAGATATGTTTCCTTGTGATGCAAAAATTCATCGATGAACGGCATAAAAATCTCAAATATATTTTTATATGATTCAAGTAAAGATATATAACTTTCAAAGAAATATTCTATAGCAGAATTGAATTTAACTAATAATTCAACCATGTCCTTGTCATACTTTTTAATTTCCTCTGCATCATCAGGAAAGAAAGTATGCAGTCTTAATCTTCCGTGTCCGCTGTCAGTAATTTCTCCGGTTCCGTATTTTGTAGAAGTTTCCCAAGTGATTTCTTCGTCATAATCTCTTAATCCATCTTCAAAAAATTCGTCATACTTATTTATCAAATCATCCAATTTCATATAGTCGGGTTTTATTATTTTGTTATACGGCGGCAGCTTTTTTAATTTAGCGTGTATATGTTCAAAAATTGATATTGCCTCATAGACATTTGAGTTGTATTTGGATTGGAGTTCGTAGTCCAAAAACTCATCAATTTTTAAATTTTCTTTCAGCCTGCGCAAAACTCTTATTGCATCAAACTCTACAATATCATCGTAAAAATCTGTGTTCAAATACGCTGTCAGTATCTCGCCGGCAGCGTATTTATATTTCTCATTTATATACACATCGTGATTAAAAAAGTATGCTCTGAATGAAAACATATTGTCCTCCAAAAAATTCTAAAAATAGATAATACATATTCAAAAATAGAGAATATATTTTAATTATAGAACATCTATTTACAAAATGCAAGTATTTTGTTAAAATAAAAATAGAGAATAAACAAAATGAGTGTAACATCTATCTCGGAGGAGTGATTACAAATGAAAGAATCAATCTATAAAACCTATGATGAACTGCCTCTGTTTCTAAATGCAGATACAGTTGCAAAAGTGTTGGGAATATCCATTTCGAGTGCATACGAATTAATGCATGAAAAAGATTTTCCGTCGCTGAAAGTTGGGAACAGATTGATTGTTCCCAAAGAGAATTTCAAACAATGGGTTGAGACAAAAATTAATGTTATGTAAGAGGTGAATTTACACTATGAAAACATATGAATTTAAAGATTATTTGAAGAGAACTTTCTATCATCCATCAACAAATATTGAATTTCCCAATGGTAGACTAAAAGCATTTTCTCGACATGTAATAAGTCGGTTGTGGGATATGCAAGAATTCAAGGTTGGAGATAAAACCTATAGCAATGATGAAATAAGATACATGCTTTCAGAGAGAATGATGCCTGAACATTTGGACAGTGCAATTAAAATATTTGTAAGATTGAATCGAAAATTTGGATTGGAGATTTTGATGTATTTAATTATTCTTTGTGTCATAAATGAGGATGGGTTGATGAAATTGCTTGCAGAGTATGATTTGAAATATCCAAATAAAAATTCAAAAGGAGGAGCAGCATGAATTATTTATATAAGCAACAAAACAAATTAAGTAATAAGTTTATATTACCAAACTGTATTATGCAATTGGATTTGAGTACAACGGCACTGGCAATATATTTTTATCTCATATATATCGAGGACAGGAAAACTTATCAGTGCTATCCAAGTTATAAAACTATCGGCAAAGCTCTTAATATTAAAAGTGTAAATACTGTTAGTAAATATGTAAAAGAACTTGAAGATAAATGCTTAATTTATACCGAACCCACTGAAATTATTTTAAAAGATGGCACAAAGCGAAATGGTAATCTGAAATATACAATCCGTCCAATACAGGATGCAGTTGAATATTATCATCAAAAGCAGATGAAAAGAGCCGAACAAGAGACAGCGCTGAAAAAAGCCCAAAGGAGTATTGATGAATACAACACAAGGAATCCGAAAGCATCCGCATAAATTATTTATCGGTTTGAACGCAACCGTAACAGCAGGTTTTAAAGTAAAAATCTTGTGGTAAGGTAGTTACACTACCATGAAAAGTTAATCGCTTGTACCCGCCAAATATACCGCGTGATAAGGTCGAAGAATCGATTCCGTAACTAATTGTAACATAACTGTCATAGATATTGGAAAAAGAAATGCAAGGTATAGGATAATACATCATAGAGGAAAGTAAAGTTACGCATACAAAATAAATACTGTGAAAATGATAAAATTGCCGCATGAAAATAGACTTAATTTGACAGGAAAATCGGCGGAATAAATTGAAGCAGGATAAAGCTTGGTGCGCTTTCCGCCCCAAGCAGGCTCACATCGCCGTGCAAAGCCCGGCGGAGAGATTGGAAAATGCATCTTACGGTGCGGTTTGGGTGTGCGGTATTCCCGTCAGACCGCACCGTGTGGGCGTTTCAGCAGGTGTCAAAACAGGTATCTTCAAAATTACAAGAATTTTTGAGATTGGAGGAAAAAATATGAGTAAAGTTTTTATATCTACACGCTACTGCAAGACAGGCAAACCTGTCGGTGGCGGATTCACGGAATATATTTCAAAAAGAGATGGAGTTGATAAAACAATTAATACAAGGTACAGGTCGGATGTGTTCACTCAATATGCTGCCGAGAGACCTGGGGTTGTAAAGATGGGCGAACATGGTTTGTTTGGTCAAGAGGACTATGTAAATCTCCATAAGGCATCGCAGGAAATATATCATCACAAAGGAATTGTCTGGGAAGAAATTATATCTCTCAGACAAACTGATGCAGAAAGACTCGGATATGATACACCTGATGCATGGAGAAATCTTCTCAGGTCAAAGCAGTTTGAGATTGCATCCTTCCATAGAATTCCTGCCGAGAATATGAAATGGTACGCTGCGTTTCACAAAGAGCCTGGCCACTATCATGTACATTTTCTTGTGTATAATAAAGAACCCGGTGGCGAATTTATTTGTCCGAGAGACTATGAACGCTACAAGGAGTCGCTGACCAAAACTATATTCAAAGATGAGATGAAACAACTCTATGATGAAAGACAATCTCTTCGAGATAAACTTGTTGAGTCCGTGAAAGAAAAGGTCAGTGAGTTTAGTGCTGATGTCGGTCAAGCTCCCGATGAGTTTGTCGATGCGTTTTATGAATTGAAATTGTCTCTTGCAGGATACACCGGCAAGAAAAATTATCAGTTCCTTTCCCGTGAACAAAAGGACAAAGTCGATGCGGTTGTAAAAGTTGTAAGTAAGGATAAAAACCTACAAGAATTGTATCAAGAATGGTGTCAGGTTCAGCTGGCTCTCTTGAAATATTATCGCAAGGATCCTGAAAAATGTTTCGATAGTCTGGAGAACAATCTTAATCTCCAAAAACGCTTGGCAAATGCTGTTTTAAAAGCGACTCTCTACGACAATAAGCAGAACAATTTATATACAAATACAGTCAAAGCTACGCCGGTCTATGCTGACATTGTATTCAATCTCTGTAAAATGTTTGAGCAGTCGATTGACTATGACATCAAGGAGGGGTTCACAAAATCAATTATGGATTCAAAAGAGAGAACAAAAGAATACAGAAAAGATTCTGCGATGGGTATCCATCATGGAATGTAGTTAGGAGGTGAAAATACTATGAAGAAGGACAGAAAAGTAAAGATGACTTTCAATGTTCCTGTCAAGGTCCAAAGACAAATTAAAAATTATGTTGAGGACCTTGGCTACAAAAGTGAGAGTGCGTTTTGCTACGAAGCTATCGAAGAATATCTCTCAAAGCTTCAATATGATAGCATAGGTACATACATGAATAAGTTGTTGGTTCAGGCGGTAGATTGTACAATCGCAGGTCATACAGACAGAGTCGCCGATATGCTTTTCAAATTTGCTGTCAGCATTGAAAAGCAAACGATGATCATGAGTGGTGCCTATACTCAGTACTACATGGAAGACATTGAAGAGATGGCAATTGAAAATGTCAAGAAAAGACATGGGAAATTGTAAAATCCTTCGTGGATTTTCTCTCTCTTTTGTGGTATGCTTTGTGTCAGCAGGAGGTGAAATAATTATGGCAAAGCATACGAATGACTTAAGGCGATTGTTAATTCGGTTTTAGAATTAGCAGTCGCCCTTTAATATTCATATAAGCTGAAACATTGACAACCCTTATATATTTTATCATTGGTGGTAAAATAAAATCAAAGGAGTTGTTGAAAATGAATGAAATTACTAAACGCACTATTAAAGACTACAAAAATTATTTAATCGAGGAAGAAAAATGCTCTGTCACCATAGAAAAATATATCCGTGACATCACTGCATTTGTAAATTGGACAGAGGGTAATGAACTTACAAAAACGCTTGTGCTGGAGTATAAAAACATGTTAACACAGCAGTATGCCCCGGCAAGTGTGAACTCAGTTCTGTCTTCCCTCAATGGATACTTCAATTACATTGAAAGATATGACCTGAAAGTTAAGAACTTAAAAGTGCAAAGACAAATCTTCTGCCAGAGCGAAAAGGAACTGACTAAGGCTGAGTATGAAAGACTTTTAAAAGCGGCAAAGAGCAAAAAGAACGAAAGGCTCTACCTCATTATGCAGACGATATGTGCCACAGGGATTCGTGTAAGTGAATTAAAATATGTGGATGTAAATTCTGTGATGACAGGACAGGCTCAGGTTAGGTTGAAAGGTAAAATACGAATGATAATTCTGCCGAGAGAATTGTGTACTCTCCTTAAAAAATATATAAAGGAAAAGCATATCACTTCGGGCAGTGTATTTGTAACAAGAAAAGGTCAGCCTGTGGATCGGCACTCGATATGGAAATCGATGAAACAATTGTGTGAAACCGCAGGGGTATCAAAAGAAAAAGTATTCCCACATAACCTCCGCCATCTGTTTGCACGGACATATTATTCACTGCAAAAGGATATCGTTCGCCTGGCAGATATACTCGGACACTCAAGCGTAAACACTACCAGAATCTATACCATAGAAAATGGCTCACCCCATCGCAGACAAATGCAAAGAATGGGACTTGTGCGGATGCAAAATTAAAAAGACCACATAATCAGCATTATGTGGCAAAACAATTAAAAATTCAAAATAAATTATACCACGAAAATACATAAAGGTCAATGTTTCAGAGATAAATAGAACGAATTCATAAAATTTGCACATAGCAAATAGACCAATGAAAAAATCGAACTCATTGGTCTGAGGCTCTTTTGAATTTGTGGTAACTGCAATCACCTACAAGGGTGATTTTTTTGTTTCAGCTGTCTTAGTTACACACATAATGCTGATTATGTGTGCTAATGGAGAAAAACTATGAATCAAGAAGAATTAAGATTACACAGATGTTGTTTCACAGGACATCGTCCTGATAAAATGGAACTTGGAGAAGGAGAGATTAAACCACTACTCGAAAAGGCAATAAATGATGCTATTGCAGATGGGTATATAACTTTTATAACCGGCATGGCAATGGGCGTGGATATATGGGCTGCAGAAATTGTATTAGAGAAAAAGAAATCAAGCAAGGACTTACACCTGATATGTGCATTGCCTCATCCAAATTTCGAGAGCAGGCGGAGCATAACAGAAAAGATGAGATTCAATAAAATAATTAAAAAGGCAGACATTGTCAAGAAAATCAGCGACCATTACTTTACAGGATGCTATCAAGTAAGAAATGAATGGATGGTTGACAGAGCTAACCTCGTAATCGCCGTTTTTAATGGGCAGAAGAGTGGCACAAAGAACACAATTGATTACGCAAAAAGAAAAGGGGTAAATGTGATTAATGTATTAGAATAATTCCTTCGTAGACTTATGCCATCTTCTGTGGTATGTTTGTGTTGCCGAAAGGTAAATACAAAAATCAGAGAGGAAGAATTTTATGAAGAAAAAAGTATTATGTACGGCATTAGCAGTGACTGTGCTACTAACTACAACGGCATCGGCAACTGCAAAACCTTGGTGGCTCAGTAAATACCGAGTAACCTTCGACAACGAGCTTGGAATCGTGGGAAATGTAACCTTAACCTTCGCATCAGACGGCGGTAGCTTTATCAGGCCAATAACAAAAAGATACGGCGAGAGCATCAGTCTTGAAAGTTATGTACCAACAAAATACGGTTACACATTCAAAGGATGGTTCACTGATCCAAGAACAAAGCAGAATCAGGTAACAATATACAAATTCACAAAGCCTGATGTTTTGTATGCGAAATGGGAAAAGAATCCGGAAGAACCTATAAATCCAAATGATGAAATTATGACAAAAGACACCTGCTACCTCACGGATGAGGAAACAAAAATACGAAACGAAATCATTGAAGAGGAAAATAAAGCCTACATAGACGGATTTGGATATGTAGCACCAAGCCAAACAAAAACTATCATAGTAGACTCGGACGGCGATATAAATAAAATGGTCGGCATAATGGAATAAACCCCTATATAAACGAATTGAGGTTACGCATAAAATGTATGCGTAACCTCTCTTGAATTCAATGATTAACTTTAATGGAATTATACACTAAACACGGTAATATGTCAATAAAATTACTGTTATTTGTCTTTTGGAAAATTGATGCTTTTTCTTCGCAAAAACGCTTGACTTGTGCCGAGCTTTACGGTATTGTTTGTGTTGCCAAAAAGGTAATACGTAATAAAGGAAGTGAGATAATGCGTAAGAAGCTACTTACAAACGGAAATGTGTTCAAAAGAACAGACGGTCGTTGGGGCGGTGTCGTGTGGTACATGGACGAGCAAGGCGAACGCAAAAGAAAATCCTTCTCAGGAACTACCAAGCAAGAAGCTAACAAGAAGATAACCGCCTACATAGCAGAATTCGAAAAAGCTATCGAGGACACAGATGAGAGCAAGAAACTGCTAAGAGATAGCCTGCAAAATTGGCTGGAAATAGTAAAGTTCCCATCGGTCGAGCAAACAAGCTACGACAGACTCGAAGGAACTGCAAGATGCCAAATCTACCCACTGCTCGGCGATAAGGTGGTCGGTGACATAACCCCAGCCGATGTCAAGGCGATGCTCAATCACTGGATGTACCTCGGAAGATCATACTCACTGGTAAAGAAAGCATATGTACTCCTAAACGAATACTATAGAAACCTATATGTAGAAGAACGGATACATAAGAATCCCATGGACAATGTGGAGATGATGAAAAAAGCAAACTTCCTGTCAGCACAAGGAAAGGAAGACCTGCCGGAATGCGAAACCATCGAAGTCTTCACAGATGAGGAACTTGAAAAATTCAAAGCTGAAGCCTTTCGAACACACTCCACAGGCAATAGGGTATATCAGCAGGCAGGAGCCTACATCCTGATGCTCAACACAGGACTGCGAATAGGCGAACTTCTGGGGTTACTAAACAGTGATATAGACCTTGAGAATAAAACAATGACAATAAGACAAGCGGTAAAACTAGTCGACCAAAGAGACGGAACAAAGCTCATAGGCGGTAAGGTTAAAAAAGTAGGCAAAACCAAAACCACCACAAGCAAACGAGTCGTACCGCTAAACAGCACGGCAATAGAAATGATACACGATCTACGGAAAGAATTCTACTTCGGAGAAGACACTCCACTGGTGTGCGATGCCAACGGTGACTATGCAAACCCAACTAACCTACGAAAACGACTATATAGAATAGAAAATGCTGCAGGAATAGAAACAAAAGGACTCCATGCATTCAGACACACCTTCGCCACCAAGCTAATCAACGGAACAAAGTGTGCTGACGGAAGCATAAAAACACTAAACATAAAAGCGGTGGCCGACATCCTCGGACATACCACTACCGAGATAACCGAAAGGTACTATGTAAAGAAGGATAACTCAAGGCTGACCGGAATCACAGACGGATTCGAGATATGATAGAATCGCAGAACAGAATACCCCTGAGAATGAAATTAAATCACTCTCAGGGGTATCAAAATTTGATACGCATAAACAAAGAAAAGAGATTTTTATTTTGAGGCAAAAAATATTCTGCGAGAATTAAAAAATATTCTTGCAGAATTGTTCTCTACAGGCGAAATTGATAGAATTGGCGAAATCAAGTGATGCTAAAATGATGATGTAGCAGACGGAACGCTCCGAAACAGATGCAACCGTATGCGAAATTGATGCTCATTTCGGGCGAAATCATTTGAATCACAAGACCATGCGCCGTCATCAAAAATATAATTTAAAAATACTAAAAATCAAAATTGATGCTCTGAAATTTGATTTTGAAACACAAAATTTTTTAATGATTAAAAAATAAGAAGTGGCTCAAACGCAGTGTTTGAGCCACTTTGTATGGCAGGGGCAGTAGGACTTGAACCCACGGCACTCGGTTTTGGAGACCGATGCTCTACCAACTGAGCTATACCCCTAAACAGCAAATATTAAGTTTTATTGAGTTACCATACGAACATAGGGACACGGCTTTGGAGACCGCTGCTCTACCAGCTGAGCTATACCCCTATATAAGATTTACAACATTTGTATTATACACTAAAGTTGTTTCTTTGTCAAGAAATATTTTCACCTTTTTTACATATAATTATTTTAATAAACATTTTTTGGTATGTAATAATTACAATATGATTTAAGTTGACGTTAATCGTTAAATTTGATATACTTAATACGGAGGATATTTTTATGATAAAAAAGGTAATATTATTAATTTTGGTTATAGCGGTTTTGGTTACAGGCGTTGTTGTTTTTTTAAATCGTGATAAGATTGAGCTTATATATACCGGCTTTTTTATGTCTGCCGATGAGCTTCATAAGAAAAGTGAAAAATCAAGAGCGGAGCTTATGGAAACCTTGAGAAGAGATTATGGAATTGACAGTCTGGAGAATATTTTAAATCCCGAGGAAGAAGAAGCTCTCAAGAATGGAGATATGACTGTTGAGGAAGTCAGGCAAAGAGCAGAAAAAATCAAAGCTGACAGAGAATTAAAAAGGAAAGAAAAAGAAAAGCTTACAAAAGAAGAAAATTGCCGTATTGCGGTGGAGAATGCCATAAACGAAATTTACGTTTTGAAAAGTGAATACCTGGTGGAATTGAGTGCAATAGAAGGCGAGATTATAAGCTATTACAATTCACTTATGCGTCAGGAGGGTATGACTAAATCAAAAGCAAAACTTAGTGTAGCAGATAATTACACCGAAACAATGCTTAGATTTCAAAAAAAATGTGACGATGCAGTAGAGTCTGTTCTTTCCGAATTGGAAGCAACGCTTAAGGAAAATGACGGTGATATAGGAGTTATTTCACAAATAAGAACAGAGTATCAAAATGTAAAGAATGAAAAAATGAATTATTATATGTCAAGATACAACAAATAATAAATATTTAAAAGTATCCTGCCGGTTTGGCAGGATGCTTTTGTTAAAATAAGTTGTTTGACAACCATTTGATAGTATGTTATAATTAATATGTATATTTGTGTTCATTTGCTTGTGCGATGAAATACTCATACAGCTGAATGAACTTTGAGGGGATACTATGAAAAGATATATAGGTAGCAGAATTTACAATTTAATAAGATTTACAGCAAAAAGAATTATAAGTTCCGGAAAAATAAGAGTTAATGTTAAGAGTATATCATCTGCTAAAAGTAAAGTTTGTGCCGGAGATAACGGAAGAGTTACGGTTGGATTGATGAGTCATTTTGAAAGCGGTGTTGCTGTAAAAGCTTCCGGCGGAGAGATTAATATCGGTAAAAATGTATACCTGAACAGAGGCGTTATTATTACCGGTAAAGATAGAATTAATATCGGAAACAGGGTAACTGTTGGCCCGAATACTTGTATGTTCGATCATGACCATGGTCAAAAACCCGAAGATGCTTTTGTAACAGCTCCGATTATTATTAAGGACAATGTATGGATAGGTGCCGGTTGTATTATATTAAAAGGTGTTACAATTGGTGAAAATGCTACAATTGCTGCAGGCAGTGTAGTTACAAAAGATGTACCGGGCAACACAGTTATGTATCAGAAAAGAGAAACCATTTTGAAATCTAAAGGGGAATAGATATAATGGGAAAGAGAATAATTTTTTGTGCGCAAGTGAAATTTCCGCGAGGCGATGCAGGAGCCAACAGAGTTCTTTATATGGCAAAGGCTATGCGTGAGCATGGCTTCGATGTTATTGTGATTTCACCGGGTACATTTGATTCAGATGATGTTGTCGGTGAGATGCAAGAATATTGCGGAATAAAGTATACCTATTACCGAAAATTTAGCGGGAAAATAGGTAAAATTTATAATCGTTTATGGAGCAGTGTAAGAGATACTGTAAAAATTTTAAAAAAGCTTAATATGACTACGGACGATTGCGTCGTAATCTATTCTTCGGGATATTTTTACTTAAAGTATTTAATTAAGTTCCTAAATAAAAAGAAGATTGATACATATATAGATGTAGTTGAACATCATCAAAGGGACCAGTATGAATCTTTTTTTACTTGGATTAACTATAAAAATGCTTTTGATATATGTCATAAGACCGGCAGAGTTATTGCAATCAGCGAACATCTAAAAAAATATTTTGAGGATAAAGGATGTATTGCACCTGTTTTACCGGTATTTACAGATAAAAATGATTATGAAGCTGTGGTAAAGACTAAAATGGAGAAAACTGTTTTTATTTATCCGGGAAATGCTTATGTAAAAGATGATATGAAAGCAATGATTTCTGCATTTGCAGCACTTAGTGATGAAGAAAAGCATAAAGTAGAATTCCATATAACCGCTACTAACGAAAGAATAATGAAAAAAATTCTTGGTGAGGATTATGATGATTTAAAAAACAAGGTTAAGGATTGTGTTTTCGTTCATTCCTGGCTTGAGTATGATGAATTGATTAACCTTTATAAAAAAGCACAGTTTTTGTTACTTGTAAGACCTGATAATATAGTAACTCGTGCTAATTTTCCAAGTAAAGTTCCCGAACTTATGATAACAGGTATAATTCCGATGATAACAGAGGTTGGTGATGTTGTAAAATATCTCACAGACGGAAAAGACAGCTTCGTGTTGAAAAATCCGACTTCTGTGGAAATTTGTAAAGATGCATTAAAGAAAGCAATGAATTTAAGTGATGGAGAAATAAGGAAAATGAGCATCAATGCAAGAAAAACGGCAGAAGAAAAATTTGATTGTAGAAATTGGGCAGAAAAAATGGGTGAAATATTCGGTTAAATGGGGAGAATATATGAATATTTGTTTTGTAACAGGAGCTTTAAAATACAGCGGAGCGGAAAAGATTATAACAAATCTTATGCGACAGTTGCAGCAAAGAGGGCATAAGATTTCGGTAATTGAGTTTTCTTTGAAGGAACCTGCCGAAGGTTTTGACGGAATAGATCAGTATCCTGTTAACAGCGGTGGAAGAAGCATAAAAAATATTTACAACAGACTGAAAAAAGTAAGAAGGGTTGTAAAAAACAATAAATTTGACGTAGTGTTATCTTTTAACAGTGTGTATAACCTTGATATGGTTCCTGCTATGGCATTTTTAAAGACACCTTTAGTACTTTGTGAAAGAAATGACCCTAATTATGATCCGAGAACAAAACTGAAAAAATTAAGGAAAAAAATTTCATATCCTTTTGCAACGGGATATATTTTTCAGACTGAAAGAATAAAGAATTACTTCAGTAAAGGCATCGGTAAAAGAAGTGAAATTATTCCCAATTTCATAGAAGAGCCTTATGAATGCGTAACAGATAACGAAAGAAGAAAAGTTATCGTTACATGTGCCCGTCTTGACGATAGACAAAAAAATCAAAGCATGCTTATCCGTGCATTTTCAAGATTTGCAAAGGAAAATGATGAATATAATCTTGAGTTTTACGGAAGCGGACCTGATAAAGCCAAGTACGAAAGCTTGATAAAAGAGCTTGGTATGGAAAAACGTATAATTTTGTGCGGACGGGTTGAAGATGTGCAGAATCGTTTAAAAAATGCAGAAATTTTTGTATTGCCTTCTGTTTTCGAGGGTATGCCAAATGCTTTAATTGAAGCAATGGGAATGGGACTTCCGTGCATTGCAACCGATTGTGGTGGCGGCGGAAGTGCGGCATTGATTGAAAACGATGTAAATGGTATTTTGATAGATAATTTTGATGAAGATGCGCTTTATGAAGCATTTAAACGTTTATGTGCAGATGGTGTGCTGAGAAAAAAATTAGGACACAATGCATATAAAGTAAACGAAACATTGGAAATATCAAAGATAATTGATTTATGGGAAAAAGCGGCAAAAAGATTTTCCGGTAATTAGGAGCATTTATATATAATTTCATATACACTTTGCAGAAAATAATAAACGAATTGGGAGGCATTGTTAACAAATGAATATATTGATGAAAATATATTTTAATGCACTTAAAGGGATAGCTTTTATTTATACAGGGACACGCAAATTGATAAGAAAAATGACTGTTTGTGTTTATCAGAAAGGAATGTTCAAAAAGTGCGGAAAAAATGTTACGATCGGCAGACATTGTGCATTTCTTCGTTACAGAAATATTGAGATAGGAAATAATGTGTGTATAGGTGCATATGCGAGCTTTGTTGCGACCATTGCGAATATACACATTGGTAATAACGTTATGTTTGGTCCTCATGTTACCATCAGGGGAGGAGACCATCGTATGGATATGATAGGCAGAACTATGTTTTCTGTGACGGACAAAGAGAAATTACCTGAAAATGACAAAGATGTATATATCGAAGATGATGTATGGATTGGATGTAATGTTACTATACTAAAAGGCGTAAGAATAGGTAGAGGAAGTGTTGTAGGTGCAGGTAGCGTAGTTACAAAAGATGTTCCACCATATACTATTCATGTAGGCGTACATGCTCCTTATGAAGCGAAACGTTTTACGGAAGATGAGATAAAAGAACATGAGCGAATTATCTATGGAAAATAAGCTGTTGGTGAGTGTTGTTATATACATGAGAAGTTGTGATGAGAGCGTTAAAAAACATTTAAATGCTTGTATGAAGATGGTAGGTTGAGAAAAACAGGTGACAGCGCAAACAGAATAAACGAAATTGGAAATATCAAAAATAATTGATATGTGGGGAAAGGCGGCAAAGAGATTTTCCGTTAAGTAGGAGCATTTATGCATAATTTAATGAATGTTAAGTATGACAATTTAAGAAAATTAACAATTAATCTGTTGATAATTTACCTTGTATCTACAGTTTTTGAACGTCAGGCAGGGCTCAGCTTTATTTCATCTGTAGGAATATATGCGTTTCTTGTTGTAGGCTTGTTTTACATATGTTTAAAATCCAACATTACAGGAATCGGAAATACACAGTTTACCGTAAGAGCGATTTTGTGTATTTTTGCAGTTGTATCGCTGATATGGATTCCGGAAGAAATAAGAAGCAGGGCAAATTCTTATTGCTGGCGTTTTTTTACCAGCGTGGTAATAGCATTTATCGTAGGAAATATAGTATATTCTCAGCGTGATGTTAAAAAGATATTATTTGGCTTTTGCCTGGCAGGTGCATTTTTAAGTCTGAATTTTTATATTACATATGGTTCAGAAATAATGACTCTGGCACAAAAGGTAGAGGCGGCAGAAAGAATGGGACAGGAATACGGAAACGTTAACGAAGTTGCCCAAAGATGTATGTTTGCTTTTATTATAAGCATCTATTATGGCTTTTTTAATAAAAACTGTACGAAAAAAATGAAATATCTTGCTATAGTTAATACTGTTGTTTGTTTTTCTGTAATTATGTTTACCGGTTCAAAACGTGCATTGCTTGTAATAGTTGCCACGATTATTGTAATGTTTTTTAAAAATGCCGATTCAGGAAGCACAAGAGGCAGAATAGGTGTTATTTTAAAGGGACTCGTTGCCGTTTTGTTAATATTGTATCTTATTATGAATGTTCCTATGTTTGCCGGTTTTAAGGAACGTTTCGAGGTGTTTTTCCAGACTTTGGGTGGGAATATAACAGACGAATCAGGTAGTGACTTAAACCGAATAAGGTATATTACGGAAGGATTTAATTATTTTAAAAACAATATACTGTTCGGTGGAGGTATATGTTATTCACTTAGTATGTTTGGTACATACGCGCACAATAATTATATTGAAATGCTTATTAATTTTGGTCTTGTAGGTTTTGTTATTTATTATTACGGATATGTATCCAATTTTATCAAAATGAGAAAATTGCAAGGTAGTAGATTTGATGAAGTTAAAAATTTGTTTTTCGTGCTTATGATTGC
>JAGAJK010000015.1 GCA_017626145.1 Clostridia bacterium | reverse complement strand
CTTATCTAATAGAAAAAATATCGTACAAAAACGATATTTTTCCTTAAGTGTGTATTTATTTTGTCAATTTTGACAAACTTATCACATTGTAGATACTATTATTTAAGCCTTTTTGCGATTATGAACTTTTTTTACATTCCCATTTTTTTCGATTAAAAAAGGTATTGTGTTTTTTTCCATTTAGTGCTACAATACTGTTATGGGGGGATATATAAATGATCAGTACCGCACTAAGCTCAAAGGCATTAAAGGAGCTTGATACAACCAAAATAACAGAACTTTGTGTTTACAGTCATATTCACAAAATTGAATGGGACAGCTCTCACGTTCCTTATGAGGATCTTGATTTTGCTACAGAAGTAGAAAAACATTGCAGGCAAAATTCTCTTCTGCCGATTTCCTATAACACAAATCTTACAGTAACATCAGACCGTGACATAAGTGATTTATTTGAAAAAGTATGTATGTGTGCAACAACACTTCGTGCACCTTCAGTTAATATTACTGTTGGAAATTGTCCTGCTGACAAAATGACGAAAGATGAATATCTTACTCTTGTAAATAAAACAAACGCACTTTGCAAGCTGGCAAAGAATATAATTGTTAATTTGCTTCCTGAAAAGAATTCTGTAGCAAGTGACACAGTCTCAGCGCTTAACTTTCTTGCAGATGTACATATGACAAATCTTAAGCTTTACTGGTCTTCGGACCCACTTCTTACAGAAGATGAAAATAAAAAGAATATTGAGCTTGCTGTACGTTACACAACAAACGTTTACATCTCAAACACAACAAAAGAAGGCGATATTCTTCCTGTTCTTGATGTAAAGCAAGCCTGGAGAAATTACGGTTCAAGTATCGCAAGCGACCGTTCAAGACTCCATCTTTTCATACTTGACAAGCTCCCCGACAGTAATGCCGAGCTTTTGAATCGTGAATTTACATCACTAAGACGTATTCTCACAAAAATAAGATAAAAAATTTACTTCACCATTAAAAAAATGCTGTAAAAAATCAATGATTTTTTACAGCATTTTTTTAGCTTATTTCGTTAATAGAACGGAATGTATAACCCATTTCCTCCCAACGGGAAAGCAATTCATCTAAAATTTCTCCGTTTGTTCTTGAGGTTGAGTGCAAAAGAACAACCGCTCCGGGATGGATTCTTGTAAGGAGCTTTGAAAAAGCTTCATCCTTTGTAGGCTGTTGTTTATCCAGCCAGTCAACGTATGCAAGCGACCAGAAAAACGTTTTATAACCCATTTCACTTGCCATTTTTAAATTTTCCTCACTGAATTTTCCCTGAGGTGGTCGGTAGTATTTAGGCATTTCCTGCCCCGTTGTCTGCTTATACAAATCCTCAAGCCTTGTAAGCTCTTCTTTAAATTTTTCCTGAGACGAAATTTTACTCATATCGGGATGTGAATATGTATGATTTGCAACTATATGCCCTTCATTGCACATTCTTTTTACAAGCTCGGGATTTTTTTCTATATAATTCCCCACAAGGAAGAAAGCTGCTTTTGCATTATGCTTTTTTAATGCATCTAAAATCTGCTCTGTTGCACCATTTTCATATCCTGCATCAAAGGTAAGATAGATATATTTTTCATCTGTAGGTGCTGTGTAAAAGGCATTATACTGCCTTAAAAATTCGCTGTCAGCATTGCCTACAGGCTTCTCCCCGCTCGCTCTGTAGCTAAGTCCCCAGTCGTTTGTCTTTAAATTGGAAAACACCGATTTCATATACCCTCCCGTAGTAAAAATATAAAAAGCTGCCACAAGCAGAATAAGAGTAACCGCACAGGCTATGTGTTTTCTTTTTAAAACATAAATCACTTTTTCTCACCTCATAAAAATTATAGTACAGCAATTGAAAATTTATGACTTTTGTGTTATAATAGTGTATATATGTTTTTATGAAAGGAACTGCAAAAATGAACACTTATAAAATTGTTGCAAGTGACCTTGACGGAACTCTGCTTAACAGCAATTCAAAAATATCCGAAATAAATCTTGATGCTATAAAACAACTGTCAGAATGTGGTGCATTTTTCGTTCCTTCAACAGGCCGTACTTTTTCTGAGATTCCACAGGAATTGAGAGACAATCCTGATGTGCGTTACGTAATACATTCAAACGGTGCTGTTGTTTACGATAAGCAGACAGGAAACAAAATATTAAACTGCATTCCAAATAACATTTGCAAAGAAATTCTTGATACCTTAAGCAAATATGAAACTCATATCACCTTCCGTCTTGACGGAAAATGCTTTGTGGATGCACAATTTCAGAATGAGGAAGCCTTTAAATATTACAATGTATGTAAAGAACATATTGATGTTGTTCGTAATTACGCTGTTCATCTTGAGAATTTTAAAGATTTCAGCTATAAAGCTGATAACGTCGAAGTTTTTTCGGCATTCTTTCACAGCTATGAGGAAAAGCTTGAATGCAGGAAGCAATTTGAGAAAAACAGTAATTTACGTGTTGTTGAGGCAACAGAATACAATCTTGAGGTTGTCAATACAAAAGCAGGGAAAGGAAATGCTTTGTATGCTCTTGCAGACCTGCTTGGAATAGATTATTCAGACACCATCAGCGCAGGGGACAGTAACAATGACTTAACTATTACTCAGGCGGCAGGTCTTGGTCTTGCTGTGTCAAATGCCTGTGACTCACTAAAAGAGGTAGCAGATGAAATCATCTGTTCAAATGACGAGCATATCGTCTCCTATATTCTCAATCATTATTTTTCATAACTGTACTTAATTTATTTAAAAGAAAGGAGATTTCTTGTGATACTTCTTACAGCTTCGAAAATTAAAAAATCATATGGAATTGATACTATCCTTGAAGATGTCTCCTTTACCTTAAGCTCGGGAGACAGAACCGGTGTTTTAGGTATAAACGGTGCAGGCAAAACTACCTTGTTCAAGCTTATAACCGATGAAATCTCACCTGATGAGGGAAGTATTTTCAGAAATAAAAATATAAAAATAAGCTATATGAAGCAGTTCGGAGAATACTCCTCCGAAAAAAATGCCATTGATGAGGTTATGGGAGTTTTTACTCATCTGGTGGAAATGGAACAACAGCTGAGCGACCTTAATAAAAAGATTGAAAAGCAAAGCCTTGACGAAGATATTTTACGCTTCACGGAGCTTAATCAGAAATATATAGATATGGGTGGTCTCACCTATCGTGGAAGAATAAAATCAACCCTGACAGGTCTGGGTTTTTCGGAAGAGCATTTTTCCGTTCCACTCTCATCATTAAGCGGCGGACAAAGAACAAGAGTTATGCTTGCAAAGGTTCTTCTTGAAAATGCAGACGTTCTGCTTCTTGACGAACCTACTAACCATCTTGACATTGACGCTGTTACCTGGCTTGAGGATTTTCTCCAAAGCTACCCGGGAAGCATTCTTTTAATTACTCACGACAGATACTTCCTTGATAAGGTAACTAATAAAATTTATGAAATAGAGCATCATAAGCTAAAGGAATATAACGGAAACTATTCCTACTACAAGCAGAAAAAAGATGCCGACCGTGCGGCGGAGGAAAAGGATTACGCATTAAAAGAAAAGGAAATCAAGCGTCTTGAAGGTATAATTGCACAGCAGAAGCAATGGAACAGAGAAAGAAATCTGCGTACTGCCGAAAGCAAACAAAAAGCGATTGACCGCATCGAACAGACTATGGTTAAGCCCGAAAAAACTCTTGATACACTTAATTTCAAATTCAATTTTATGGCAGACTGTGCCAACGATGTTTTAACCGTTGAAAATGTATCAAAAAAATTTGATGAAACAGTCCTTTTTGACAATGTTAATTTTGAGGTCAAAAAGGGTGACCGTGTTTTTATTATGGGTGCAAACGGTTGTGGCAAAACTACCTTACTTAAAATACTGTTAGGACGAATGCGTTCTGATTCAGGACGTTTCAAAACGGGGCCGAGAGTTGAAAGTGCATATTATGACCAGGCACAGTGCGACCTGGACGATTCAAAAACTATTTTTGAAGAAATTTCAGACTTTCTGCCTGCTTTGGACAATACCACAATCCGTTCTGCACTTGCTGTGTTTTTATTTAAGGGTGAGGAAGTTTTTAAACAAATAGGAACTCTCTCAGGCGGTGAAAAGGCTCGTGTTGCATTTGCAAAGTTGATGCTTTCGAAGGCTAATTTCCTGCTTCTGGACGAACCTACTAACCATCTTGATATTCCGTCAAAGGAAGCGATTGAAGCAGCGCTTGGTGCTTACGAGGGCACACTTCTTACCGTTTCCCATGACAGATACTTTGTAAACAAGCTTGCAACAAAAATTTATCTTTTGTCAAAGGAAGGCATAACAGTAATACACGGTGACTATGACGAATATATAAGAACTAAAAAATTACTTGAAGAAAAAAGTGAACCTGAAAAGAAAATCTCGTCAAATGCACTTGACTATAAACAACAAAAAGCTCTTGAGTCCGAAAAAAGAAAGCTCCGTACTAAAATTTCAAGAGCAGAAGAAAGAATAACAGAGCTTGAGGAGGAAACGCTTCAGCTCTCGGAAGAAATTTCAAATCCGGAAATTTCTTCCGATTTTGAAAAAATTATGGAGCTTAACAATATTTTAACCGAAAAAAATCAAGAGCTCGAAAGAGTTATGGAAGAATGGGAGCAGTATTCACAAGAGCTTGATATGCTTGAAAGCTGATAATTAATATTTTTGAAAGGAGGAACATAAAATGGCGACAATTAACGATTACGCACCCGATTTTGAACTGCTTAGGGAAATGCTCGAGGAAAAGCAGCTTATTAATCTTAAAAAGGAAATTTCTGATATGAATGAGGTTGATATAGCCGTCTTTATGGAGGAGCTTGACTCCGATAAAGCACTTATTGTGTTCCGACTTTTGAACAAGGATCTGGCAAGTGAGGTTTTTGCCTGCCTTTCCTCAGACACTCAGGAGCACATCATAACCTCTATAAGTGATACCGACCTTCACTTTATGATTGAAGATTTGTTCGTGGACGACGTGGTTGACCTTCTTGAAGAGTTGCCTGCTACGGTAGTTAAACGTATTTTAAGAATTGCTACACCACAAACACGAAATCTTATCAATCAGTTTTTGCGTTATCCCGATGACAGCGCAGGAAGCATTATGACTGCCGAATATGTTGCATTAAAGAAAACTATGACGGTAAGTGATGCTATTAATTATATAAGAAAAACCGGTGTTGACAAAGAAACAATATATACCTGTTACGTTACAGGACCTCAGCGTTTTCTGGAGGGTATCGTTTCATTAAAAGACCTTATTATGTCATCTCCCGACTGTATCATCGAAGAGATAATGGATACAAATGTTATAAAATGTGTCACAACCGAAGAACAGGAAGAAATTATTCAGACCTTTAACAAATACGACCTTCTTGCACTTCCGGTTGTTGACCATGAAAACCGTATTGTAGGCATCATTACTGTCGACGACGTTTTTGACGTAATGGAAGAAGAAACTACAGAAGATATGGAAAAGATGGCGGCTATTACACCTTCTGAAAAGCCGTATCTTAAGACAGGTGTTTTCGAAACCTTTAAACAGCGTATCCCGTGGCTTTTGATTCTTATGATTTCAGCCGCTTTTACGGGACAGATATTAACAGCCTACGAATCGGCTCTTGCAAGCTGTATTATACTTACTTCATTTATTCCTATGCTTATGAATACCGGCGGTAACTCAGGCAGTCAGTCATCGGTTACAGTTATCCGTGGTCTTTCTATAGGGGAAATTGAATTTAAAGATATTTTCAAGGTGCTTGGTAAAGAATTTCTGGTATCAATTCTATGCGGTATTGTTCTCGCTCTTGCAAATCTTTTAAAGCTGATACTGATTGACCGCATTGCAATTGAAATTGCCGTTGTTGTTTGCCTTACTCTGCTTATTACGGTTATCGCCGCGAAAATTGTAGGTTGTCTTTTGCCTATGGTTGCAAAGAAAATCGGCTTTGACCCGGCTGTTATGGCTAATCCTTTTATTACTACAATTGTAGATGCTTTAAGCCTTGTAATATTCTTCAATATCGCAACATATATTTTAGGTATCTGAATCGTGAAAGGATATGTTACGGTATGTCACAGCTGTTGGTTCAATTATCGGAATTTAATTCAAAAATCAATACTTTTATATGGGACAAGCTTGGGCTTGTCCTTCTTATTTTTACGGGGTTACTTTTTACAATCGGCACAAACTTTTTTCAGATAAGATACTTTTTTCACTGGATAAAGAAGCCTTTTGAGGGTGTTTTCAGACCAAAGAAAAAAGAAAGCTCAGGCACAATAACCCAGATGCAGGCACTATGCACATCCCTTGCCTCCACTATAGGAGTGGGAAGTATAGTAGGTGTTTCTGCCGCCATAAAAACCGGAGGGTGCGGTGCTGTTTTCTGGATGTGGGTAGCAGCTTTCTTTTCTATGATGACAGCCTACGCTGAAAATGTTCTTGGTATTTATTTCAGAGAAAAAAACAAAAAAGGAATCTGGCAGGGCGGATGTATGTATATTTTAGAAAAGAGTATCGGGGGCAAAAAGCCATTTAAAATGCTTTCAAAGGTTCTCGGAATATCCTTTTGCATTTTTTGTGTTTTCGCTTCATTTGGTATAGGAAATCTTGGTCAGGTTAACAAAATAACCGAAAATATTATTTACGCATTTCCCCTCCCTTATATTTCCTCATTCTTAGTTGCAGGAATTCCTTTATACAATTTGATTATAGCTTTTTGTCTGACACTTATCTGCGGATTTGTAATCTTAGGAGGATTAAAAAGAATTGCTTCTCTTGCAGAAAAAATCATTCCTTTTATGGTTATGTTTTTTGTATTGGGAAGTATTTCGGTGATTTTTGTTCACAGGGAAAATATAGTCGAAGCATTTAAACACATATTTACAGAAGCATTCAGCTTTAAAGCGGCAACAGGTGCCGTAAGCGGATTAACATTAAAAACAATTATAACAACGGGCTTTAAAAGAGGCTTATTTTCTACCGAAGCAGGTATGGGCTCAACGGTACTTATAAATATATCCTCCGATGTAAAAGAGCCTGCTGTTCAGGGAATGTGGGGAATTTTTCAGGTTTTTGTTGATACTTTTTTAATCTGTACCATGACAGCTCTTGTAATTTTAACATCAAAGGTTCCTTTAACACTTGCCGACTCGGTGATGGTTACTGAGGCATTCGGAAGGGTATTTGCCGGCTTCGGGAATAAATTTGTAGCAATAAGTATTTTTATGTTCGCATTTACATCAATTATAGGGTGGTCTCAATATGCTGTTTCTGCATTAAGCTACCTTAACCTTCCATATGCAGAAAAAATATATAAGCTTGCTTTTATATCCGTTATACCGCTTGGAACGGTAATAAATTCAGAGCTTACCTGGAGCATTTGCGACACCTTTAACGGTCTTATGATGCTGCCGAATCTTACTGCAATTCTTTTTCTGTTCCCGTTTGTAATAAAAATCAGCCGTAATTATACAGACAGAACCTTTAAAAATAAAAAAATTACGCCTTTGCTATCCTTTGACAGACATATCCAGTTAAAGCATCAGATGGCTCTTAAAAGAGAAAATAAATAAGGCAGAGAGCCGTATCTCTCTGCCTTGCACTGTCCGCAAAATACCGGGGAGTATTTTAGCGGAACAACGGAACAGTTTGTTCCGAAGCCAAGAGGATGTGAAGTTCTCTTCACATCCTTATAATAGCAGTTTTACTGTCCTATATTCTGTACATATAAAAAACGTATTCCAAATGCAGGCTTTTGCAATAATGAAATACGTTATTTTATTATTTGTTATCAAGCTTACTTAAAAATGCTTTGGTTCTTTCGTGCTTCGGATTGTCAATAACATCTTCGGGTGTTCCCTCCTCAAGTACAACTCCGTCAGCCATAAAAATGATTCTGTCCGAAACATTTCTGGCAAAGCCTATTTCGTGTGTTACAATTACCATTGTAACGTGTTCGCTCGCAAGCTGCTTTATAACTCTTAAAATTTCTCCCGTAAGCTCAGGGTCAAGAGCAGATGTAGGTTCATCGAAGAAAAGTATTCTTGGTCTTAAAGCAAGGGCACGGGCAATAGAAACTCTTTGCTTCTGTCCGCCCGACAACTGACACGGATAGTTATCAAGCTTCTCGGTAAGCCCTACCCTGTCTATTATAGACTTTGCGTTTTCTTCTATTTCTTCTAAAATCTGCTTTTTATTTTCCTTGTAATCTTCTCTTTCTTTGGCAAGGAGCTTAGGTGCAAGAGTTACATTCTCAAGAACCGTGTACTGAGGAAATAAGTTAAAATCCTGAAAAACAAGACCAAAATTAAGCTGTTTTGCTCTTATTTCCTTGGGAGAAGCCTTGCTGTGTACACTACCGTCAAACAAAAGCTCACCGTCAAGATAAATGCATCCCTCATCAGCTCTTTCAAGAAAATTAATACATCTTAAAAGTGTAGTCTTTCCGCTTCCCGAGGACCCGATTACACTCAGAACCTCTCCTTCATACATAGAAAAATCTACGCCCTTTAAAACCTGAACCTTCCCGAAAGTCTTTTTTATGTTTTTAACTTCTAAAATAGCCACCTGTAATTCCTCCTTAACCCTTATAATAGTCAAGTTTCTTTTCAAGATAATTGAAAAGAAGTGTAAGTAATCCTACAAAAGCAAGATAGAATACTGCCGTATAGAAAAGTGGCCACATAAGACCGTAGCTTGCAAAATTCTGTGCAGCCTGAATTACCTCGACTATCATAATAACACGGGCAAGTGCTGTATCCTTAACAAGAGTGATTACTTCATTACCCATAGGTGCAAGTACACGTTTTACAACCTGCATAAGCACTACCTTAAAAAATACCTGTGTTTTGGTCATACCAAGCACCTGTCCTGCCTCGTACTGACCTTTGGTTATGCTTTCGATGCCACCTCTGTATATTTCCGAAAAATAGCAGGCATAGTTTATAACAAACGCCGCTATAACAGATGAAAATCTCGAAAGAATCGGACGTCCTATAAGAAAGCCGGGTACATAAAATAAAATAATAACCTGAAGCATAAGAGGAACACCGCGGATTATCCATACAAAGGTTTTAACCAGATAAGCCAGGGGCTTGAATTTTGACATTGAGCCAAAAGATATTACCAAACCTAAAGGAAGCGCTAACACAAGTGTTAGCGCAAAAATCATACAGGTATTTTGTAAACCGTCTAAAAGACTTAAAGTAACTTTCCAAAATTCCATTATAACTTTCCTTTAACAAAAATTATTCTATATTTTCTGTTACCTGAAGAACATTTTCAAAGCCATACTTCTTAGCAAGTTCCATAAGCTTTCCGTTTTCCTCAAGTGTCTTGATTGCTTCATTTACCTTTGCTGTAAGGTCGCTGCCCTTCTTGAAGCCAACAGCATAAATTTCAGAATCAAGTTCAATTGCTTCTACAATTGCAAGGTCAGCATAGTCGCCCTGTCCGCAGATATTCTTTGCAAGAATAATATCAACTACTGCGAAATCAACAGCACCTGCTTTAACTTCTGTAAATGCGTTAATCTGAGCTGTTGTAGCAAGTATCTTATCTTCATCTGTTACTGTAGCAGCGTATGACGCACCTGCACTTCCGCCTTCTACACAAGCTGATTTACCCTTAAGGTCAGCTTCTGACTTGATGTTTTCAATATTGTCAGCTTTTGTTACGATACACTGCTGATTAAGCATATAACCGTATGAAAAATCAACGATATCTGAACGCTTTACCTGTACACCGTTAACTTCATCAGATGAATTTGCTGTAAATCCGTTCCAGATACAGTCAATTGCGCCTGATTCAAGCTCATTGTACTTCTGTGCCCAGTCGATAATCTGGAAATCAACTTCCATACCGATAAGCTTACCTACTTCCTGAGCGAACTCAGTTTCAAAACCTGTCCATGTTCCGTCTTCAAGCTGTTCGTTCATATTTTCAAAAATTGTAACACCGCAAACAAGAACATTGTCGTCTTTTGCTCCGCAACCTGCTAAAGCAAAAAGCATTACTGCTGCCATTATAATAGCCAATAATTTCTTCATTTTTTATTTCTCCCTTCGGATATTTATTAATTCTTCACCATTTTACCACTTTATCAAAGTAAAGTCAATACTTTTCTTAAAAATTATTTGTATATATACATTTTTTATGGTATACTTATTGGTGGTGATAATATGGTAATAAGACTTGGAAAGGAAACTGACAAAACCGAGCTTCGTGCCTTATGGAAAGAGGTTTTTGACGAAGATGAGTTTTATCTTGATTATAAATTTGGCAAGGATTTTTTATGCAATCAGTCTGTAGTGGTTATTGACAAAAAAATAATAGGCACTGCTCATTACGATACTGTATATATAAACGGTAAAAAGGTTGCATACATTAACGGTGTATCAATCAGGGAAAAATACAGAGGAAAGCATTTATCCGTTACAATGCTTGATTTTCTTCACGACCATTTAAAAAAAGAAGGCTTTGCCTTCTGCTTTTTAAAGCCTGCAATAAAAAATTACTACGAAAAATTCGGGTATAAAACCGTTGTTCCGGAAAAAAAGCAAAAGCTTGAATACAAAGATGTTCCCGACTACAGCGCAACAAATTACGGCTATATCGAGGTTTTTGAAAAAACAAGCAGATTACACGATATATATCTTCCCCGAAGCAATAAAAAATTTGAAGAATTAAGACTTCTTTACGAAAATTACGATGGCGGATTTGTTTGCTTTGAAAGAAATAAAGAACCTCTCGGTTACGCTCTTTACTTAGCGGAAAATGAAAAAACCGTTATCGAGGAAGCTGTGTTCCTTAACGGTAACGGTTTTGATATTATGGGTAATTACTTTAAAAATGCTCAAATTGATGAGCTGGCGGTAATGGTTAAACCGCTGAACGAAGAATTTAATTATCGTAACGTATTTATCAAGGTTATTTAATTACCATACTGTATTTTTCAACCATTGAAAAGGGTTTAAACATTCGCTTGAACTGTTTTAGTCCGTCTATTCCCAAATCGGGACCGATGTTAAAATATTTTATTTCTTTAAATGAATTTTCAAGAGACTGAATATAAATTGCCGTGCCCAGCCCTTTTATAAGGGGTTGGGTTGTTTTTTGGTGGTAGCCCATAAGGGTATCCCCTAAAACCTCACCTATAAAAAATGCCGAGGGAGTTTCGTTAACATACAAAATTCCACCCTTTACGGGATAACAATCAAGGTTATCAATAATTTCTTTTATAATGTTTTTCTCGCAGGTATATTCACACAAGCTGCAGTCTTTTCTTTCGCACCAGGTTTCACATATTTCAATGCACAGACTTTTATTATTCTCATTTATTTCTTCGTAACGGAAATTATTGTTGTTTACAAACGCATTATACTGCTCTCTTTTATGGCGGTTTTGTTTACCTGTCATATTAATAAAATCATTAATTTCGTAAATGTAATCCCATTGGGTTTCGTCGGTTTTTACACTTTCAACTCTTTCTGCAAAAATTTTTTCAAGGATTTCAGCCTTTTCTTTTGAGAGAAAATCAAAACGCAGTATTTTAAATTCATTAAGCAAATCTTTCACAAAGACTTCAAAGCCTTCTGCTTTGAAATCCCCTAAAATATTGATATGCTCCAATCCCTCATCCTCAAATTTTAAGACAAACCACTCGCCTCTTTTAGCAAACTTTGCATTATCCATAGGAGCATAAACGCATGTTGGGGTAAAGCCGTATTCGTTTATTTTTTCATTCTGAAGGTAAGGAATTGCAACCTTAAAGCTTTCCTTATCCACTCTTTTAAAATCCATCAAATCACCAAAGGTTATTATACCCTTTTTTTCAATATAAATCAATACAAAAATAACAGAAGCAGATGCTTCTGTTATTCTTAGGTTATTTAGTTCTTAAAATTGCACAGTAGTGTTCTATAAATTCATAAATGCGGTAAAGCTCGCTTTCCTTGTTTTCTTTTCTCCAAACGAGAGCATATTCTTCAAACCACTTTTCAATTTCGTTTGCAAGAGCAAAATTATCCATAACGGGATATTTTTCCGCAAGCTTTATGGCAATAATAAGTCTTGTTGCCTTTACTGCGGTTATAATTGCATCCCTACACTCGTTCATTTTGCAGCCCGCAACCTCTGATTCAAGCTTATAGATATCGTTATAAGCATTAACCATATTTTCATCCGGTTCAATAAATGTAGGCTTGTTTTCGCAATCAAGGTCAACACTTGCCGATTTTTTGTTAAACTCACCCACCAGATTATTCCATTCAAAAACCTTGGACTTTGCAGAAATCTGCTTTAAAATTCCAAGAACATTTTCGTTTCCGTATTCAAGAAGAGAAATATATTTGTCGAACTCGTTTACGTCTGCATTGCCATCAAAATTCCATGAAAGAGCACCGCCGTATGCTAAAACGGGGAATCTTAATTCTGCATGGCAGGTATGACCGAAATCACCCCAGTCGGTAAGTAAGAATCCTTCAATGCCACCCTCTTTTGCCAAATCCGTTGTTGCCTTTATATTATCGTAAGCAACGTAGCCGGTACCGTGATAAAGGGGAACAAAACGGCACGCACCTGCAGTCCACGGACAGATATATTTTCTCATAGTTGTTTCCATTATAGGCTTTACTCTTGCTTCGCGAAGAGGATTGTTGTATTCCCACAAAAGACAGATAATGTCCTTTGGAAGCTGCGGTACAAGCTCGGTATGACTTCTTATAACGTCGCTCCAGAACATAACCTCCTTGCCCTGCTCTTTTAAATATGCACAGAGATTGTTAAGGTGATTTACATACATCTGACCTTTGCCGATTTTATCAGCCATTTCTTTACCTCTGCCGAGACCTACGTCCATTGTTTCGTCACAGCAGATGTTAAATTTATTGCTTGTAAATAAAGGTATTACCTGGTCAAACATTTTCTTTATAACTTCCATACTTTCCGGATTCGATACGTCAATTGTATGGTGTTCGCGGCTTTCCTGCCATTTATGTACCCTTGGCTGATAATTTTCAAGCTCTGCATACTTCTGATATGATTTTGACTGCAGAAGATTGTAAAGGTGACCAAAAGAGGAGAAAGACGGAACAAGCTCAATATATCTTTCAATGCAATATTTATCAATTTCAAGAATTTCCTCCGCTGTTAAAAACCCCTGATGAGTAAAGGTTTCTTCAAAGCCTTCAAAAGCAAAGGAATGCTCGATATAAAGCTGAAAGCTTGTGTACTTATAAAGTGCAAGCTTGTCAACAAATTTCTTTACACCATCTAAAGTCGGTACTCTGCCTCGGGATATATCAAGATAATATCCTCTTTCCTTCATATCGGGGCAGTCATTAATCTCCATATAGGGAACATTAATTCCGATCTGCATTATTATCTGTTTTAAAGTCTGAATGCCGAAAAACAAACCTTGCTGACTTTCACCCTTAACAATAATACCTTTTTCATTTACATTAAGGCTGTAACCCTGACCGCCCTTTTCTTCAAAGGTAAGAAAAATACAGTTTTCCCTTTTTGTTAAGGGCTTTACGATTTTTGTGTTTGTAAAACCGTTTTCAACCATAACATTTTTAAGGTCTTTTGCCGCGATAAAAATATTATTTTCGCAATTCTTGTCAAGAACAATATCATATTCGTAAGCACACAAAACGCCATCATTAATTCTTATTTTCTTTGGTTGTGGAACTAAATACATTCTAATAACTCCTTTTATTACTCTCTTAATTCAGTACAATAAATTTCCAGAAATTCATACATACGGTTAAGCTCGCTCTCTTTGTTATCCTTTCTCCATACAAGAGCAAACTCTTCGAACCATTGCTCAATCTTATTTGCAAGAACAAAGTTATCCATAACGGGATATTTTTCCGCAAGCTTTATGGCAATTACAAGTCTTGTTCCCTTTACCGCCGTTATAACTGCATCACGTGACTCGTTCATTTTGCAGGAAGCGATTTTTATTTCAAGTTCTTCAAGCTTACTGTACGCTTCCTTCATTTTTTTGGTAGGTGGTTTTTTTTCACATTTAGGTGCATTAATATCAACAGAAGCAACACAGTTATTGTATTCAGAAATAAGATTTCCCCACTGAAATAACTTTGAAACCTCCGACACTTCTTTTAAAAGTGCAAGAACTTCCGGATTGCCATATTCGATTTGTGAAATATAACGATCAAATTCACAAAATCCGTCAAGACTGTCGTTGTTCCATGATTTAGCACCGCCAAGTGCAAGAAGCGGAAATCTCAACTCTGCGTGGCAAACGTGCCCCGAATCGCCCCAGTCAGTAACGAGCATTCTGTCTACTCCGTTTTTCTTACCAAAGCGAGCCATTTCGTCAATATTATCGTAGCCTACATAGCCTGTTCCGTGATAAAGAGGTATAAAACGCGAAGCACATGCTGTCCACGGACAGACACATTTTGTCAATCGGTTTTCCATAATGGTTACATAACGTTTTTCACGCATGGGGTGATTATATTCCCATAAAAGGCATATAATATCTTCAGGCAGTTGAGTTACAACATCGGAGCAATCCCCCATTATATCAAGAAAGTAGTTTCCTACGATATCGCCCCAGAACATAATGGTCTTACCCATTTCATCGTGGAGATATTTGTAAAGTGCGTTGATGTGATTAACATACATCTGTCCTTTTCCGATTTTGTCTGCCATTTCTTTTGCTCTGCCGATGCCAAGGTCTACCGTTTCGTCACAGCAAATATTAAATTTATTACTTGTAAACAAAGGAATTACCTGATCAAGCATTCTCTTTAAAAGTTCAAAGCTTTCGGGATTGGAAAGGTCAATGGTGTGATGCTCCATTCTTTCACGGTAGTTATGTTTAATCATTTTATGATTTTCAAGCTCGCAATATTTATTATAGGATTTTGACTGCAAAAGATTAAACAAGTGCCCGAACAATGCAAAAGACGGAACAAGGTCAATGTACCGTTCTCTGCAGTAGGCATCAATCTCAAGAATTTCTTCTGCAGTTAAATACCCCTGATGAGTATATATCTCCTCAAAACCTTCCCATGCAAAGGTATGCTCAATATAAAGCTGAAAATCAGTATATTTATAAAATGCCGCTTTATCGATAAATTTCTTTATACCTTCAACAGTAGGTACTCTGCCTCGGGATATATCAAGATAATATCCTCTTTCCTTCATATCGGGGCTGTCATTTATTTCAAGGTATGGAACATTTATCCCGCTTTGCATTATTATCTGTTTCAAGCTCTGAATACCATAAAAAAGACCTCTTTGACTTTCACCATTAACAATAATACCTTTTTCATTTACATTAAGGCTGTAACCCTGACCGCCCTTTTCTTCAAAGGTAAGAAAAATACAGTTTTCCCTTTTTGTTAAGGGCTTTACGATTTTTGTGTTTGTAAAACCGTTTTCAATCATCACGTTTTTAAGGTCTTTTGCCGCAATAAAAATATTATTTTCACAATGCTTATCAAGAACAACATCATATTCATATGCACATAAAATACCGTCACCTGATTTCAATTCTTTTGGTTGCGGAACAATATACATAATACTCATCTCCATAATACATATTTAGAATATTTTAACATACGTAAATTTTAATGTCAATAATTTCACTTGATAACCGTACAAAAGTATGATAAAATCGTACAAACTGGCAATTCGGGAGGGAACAAAATGAATTGGTACAATAATGCTGTTTTTTATCACATTTACCCTTTGGGGCTTACCGACTCACCCAAAGCAAATACATATATTCAGGATAAATGCCGTATAAAAGAGTTATTTCCGTGGATTGAACATATTAAGAATTTAAACTGCAATGCACTTTATATAGGGCCTTTATTTGAATCGGCAACTCACGGTTATGACACAACAGATTATAAAAAGCTCGATTCAAGACTTGGTACAAATGATAATTTAAAAGAATTTGTAGCTTATTGTCACGGAAATGGAATAAAGGTTATTTTTGACGGTGTTTTCAATCACGTGGGAAGAGATTTCTTCGCCTTTAAGGATTTACTCAAAAACCGTGAAAATTCAGAATACAAGGATTGGTTTGTTAATGTTAATTTTGTCGGCAACAATGAATATAACGACCATCTTTCCTACGAAAACTGGGGCGGCTACAATCTGCTCGTTAAGTTAAATCAAAAGAACGAAGCAGTTATAAATTATATAACAGATGTAATTTGTTTCTGGGTAAAGGAATTTGACATTGACGGAATACGCCTTGACGCCGCCGACGTTCTTGATTTTGATTTTATGAAACACTTGCGCCAAACTGCAAATAATGTTAAAAATGATTTCTGGCTTATGGGCGAGGTTATTCACGGAAATTATGAAAGATGGGCAAATGAAACAACGCTTCATTCCGTTACAAATTATCAGCTTCACAAAGCACTTTATTCGGGACACAATGACCAGAATTATTTTGAGATTGCACATACCGTAAAGAGACTTAACGATTCCTTAAAGACCGGTATGCTTTATAATTTCGTTGATAACCACGATGTTGAAAGAATTTACACTAAACTTAAAAATAAAAATCATTTTGTTCCCGTTCATATTCTTCTTTACACTCTGCCGGGAATTCCTTCCGTTTACTATGGCTCGGAATTCGGCATTGAAGGACGAAAAGAAAACGGAAACGATTATTTTATTAAGACCATTTATAAAGCTTGAAGAATATGAAGAAAACACATTTTCCGATTTAATTTCTGTTTTGGGAAAAATCAGGAAAGAAAACAATGAGCTCGCAGATGGTGAATATAAGGAATTACTTCTTACAAACCGTCAGTACATTTTCTCAAGAGGAGATATAATAGTTGCCGTAAATAATGACGTGAAAGACTACACCGCAGAAATTTCTGTAACACAAAAGAAATATCTTTGTGCTTTAAACGGTAAATTTATTTCAGCCTCTGACGGAAAAATAAAAATTACAATAAAAGGAAATGATGGTGAAATTTATTTGCCATGTAATAAAAACACGGTGTAAAAAATCGATGATTTTTTACACCGTGCCAGCGTGTCGATAACTATCGACACGCTGTGAGACTTTGAAAAAGGAAGTTATATTTTGGCGAACGGATTGCAGACAGTACGATGGTACGGCAATAATCCGTTCGTCGAAAAGCAAGCAAAAAGCCCATAAACTCGATATTTATGGGCTTTTTAAAATATCAGTTTTCCTTTTGGTGCTTTGGGTTGCAAATTAGAAAAACTTTATAAAAATAATTCTGCTTGCGGTAGAACGACTTTTTCGACAGTCTAAAACGGTGTAAAAAATCTATGATTTTTTACACCGTTTAATTTTATACTTCAAGTATAACAGGAAGTATCATAGGATTACGTTTAGTTTCTTCGTAAAGATACTGCCCTAATGAATTTTTGATAGCTGTTTTTAAGGATGACCAGTCGTTCTGATGCTTGTTTTTACACAGATTAACTGCATCAAGTGCTTTTTGCTTAATATTATCCATAAGCATTTCCGATTCACGCACATATACAAAGCCACGTGAAATAACGTCGGGTCCTGCCAGCATTTCACCTGTTTTTGAGGAAATGCCCAGTACAACAACAATAAGACCATCTTCAGAAAGATGCTTACGGTCACGGATTACGATATTTCCTACATCTCCTACGCCGTAGCCGTCAACAAACACTCTTCCTGCAGGAACGGAGCTTGTTATTTTAGCTTCCTTATAGTCAAGCTCAAGAACCTGACCTATTTTCATAATGAAACAGTTTTCTTGCGGTATTCCCATTTTACCTGCCAGACCTGCGTGCTGAACAAGGTGACGGTATTCACCGTGAGCAGGAATAAAGTACTTCGGATTTGCCACAGAAAGCATTAGTTTTAATTCTTCCTGACAGGCGTGCCCCGATACGTGAATATCGGCAAGCGCTTTATAAATAACCTCCGCTCCCCTTTTGAACAGCTCATCTATTACTCTTGCGATAAGCTTTTCATTTCCCGGAATGGGACTTGCGGAAATTATAACAAGGTCACCTTTTTTAATTTCAACATTTTTATGATCACAGCTTGCCATTCGTGACAGTGCCGCCATAGGCTCGCCCTGGCTTCCTGTTGTGATAATTACAAGCTGGTCGTCACGGTATTTATTAATTTCGGATATATCAATAAATGTCTTTTTTGGTGCTTTCAGATAACCAAGCTCCATAGCCGAGGTTACAACACTTTCCATACTTCTGCCTGAAACCGCAACCTTTCGGTTATGCATTACGGCAGAGTTTACTATCTGCTGAACACGGTGAATATTCGATGCAAAGGTTGCAACTATAATTCGTGAAGTGCAGTTAACAAAATAACTTTCAAGTGTTTCCCCTACTGTTCTTTCCGACATTGAATAACCCGGCTTTTCCACGTTGGTACTGTCCGATAAAAGAGCAAGAAGACCTTTTTTTCCAAGCTCTCCTATTCTGGCAAAATCAATAATCTCCCCGTCAATTGGGGTTGAATCTATTTTAAAGTCGCCTGTATGCAAAACAGTACCCACAGGAGTATGAAATGCAATGGCAACTGCATCTGCAATTGAATGATTTGTTCTTATAAATTCAATACTAAACGAACCAAGCTTTATAATATCGCCGGGACAAACATCGTAGGTTTTGGTTGTTTCAAGAAGTCCGTGTTCCTTTAACTTGTTGGAAAGTATTCCCAAAGTAAGCTTTGTTCCGTAAACAGGAATGGGAACATCCTTTAAAAGATACGGAATTGCTCCTATATGATCTTCGTGACCGTGAGTAAGCACAAGGCCTTTAATTCTGTCTCTGTTCTTTAAAAGATATGAAAAATCAGGTATAACAAGGTCAATACCGAACATTTCGTCGTCAGGGAATGCAATTCCGCAGTCTAAAATTACAATATCATCGTCATACTCAAACACGGTAATATTCTTACCGATTTCTTCAAGACCGCCAAGTGGAATAATTTTAAGTTTTGATTTTTTTGTCACAATTTACCTCCTTTTTTAACATGCAAGAAAAACCTCTTTAAAAGAGGTGATTTTAATATTTTCTTTTAATACGTGTTTCTGTAACCTTTGGAAATTATCAATTCCGGACAATAATTTCATTTCCCTTTCGGGCGTCACTTAAAACACATAATCCGATCACTTTATCCATATTCAGTATACCATAATTTTATCCAATTTGCAACTAAAATATTCCAACCATATATGCACTTTTCTTAAAAGCATTAATTTTATTATTATGTTAAAAAATAAAAGCTGAAGTGAAATTCACCTCAGCTTAAATTTAAAATTTTAGTACATTCCCATTCCGCCGGGCATTGGGCCGCCTGCAGGAGCAGGAGCTTCGGGTTCAGGCTTGTTTGCTACAACACTTTCTGTTGTAAGAACCATAGCTGCAACCGATGCTGCATTCTGGAGTGCGCTTCTTGTTACCTTTGCAGGGTCAACAATACCGCCCTTTATCATATCTTCATATTCTTCTGTTGCTGCGTTAAAGCCTATTCCCTTTGCAAAAGATTTAACCTTGTCAACAACAACAGAGCCTTCTAAGCCTGCATTTGCTACAATCTGCTTTAATGGTTCTTCAAGAGCCTTCTTAACAATCATAACACCTGTCTTTTCGTCGCCTGAAAGAGTTTCAAGAACCTTGTCAAGCGCTGGAATTGCATTGATGTATGCAGTTCCGCCGCCGGGAACGATACCTTCTTCAACAGCCGCTCTTGTTGCAGCCAAAGCATCTTCAACACGAAGCTTCTTTTCTTTCATTTCGGTTTCTGTTGCAGCACCAACCTTAAGAACTGCTACACCGCCTGAAAGCTTAGCAAGTCTTTCCTGAAGCTTTTCTCTGTCAAATTCAGATGTTGTTTCTTCTATCTGAGCCTTAATCTGATTGATTCTGTTTGTAATTTCTTCTGTTTCACCTGCACCGTTAACGATGATGGTGTTTTCCTTCTGAACTACAACCTGACCTGCACGGCCGAGCATATCAACTGTTGCTTCCTTAAGGTCGTAACCGAGTTCTTCTGAAATAACCTGACCGCCTGTTAAAATTGCGATGTCACGGAGCATTTCTTTTCTTCTGTCACCAAAGCCGGGAGCTTTTACTGCAACACAGGTAAATGTACCTCTTAACTTGTTAACAACAAGTGTTGCCAGAGCTTCGCCTTCAATATCTTCAGCGATAATAACAAGCTTCTTACCTGACTGAACAATCTGTTCAAGTAATGGAAGGATTTCCTGAATGCTTGTGATTTTCTTATCTGTAATAAGTAAGAGAGCGTCATCGATAACAGCTTCCATCTTATCTGAATCTGTTGCCATATAAGGTGAAATGTAACCTCTGTCGAACTGCATACCTTCAACAACGTCAACACATGTTTCTGCTGTCTTTGATTCTTCCAATGTAATAACGCCGTCTGTTGTAACCTTTTCCATAGCGTCTGCAATAAGCTCGCCTACTGCATCGTCAGCTGCAGAAATTGCTGCAACTCTTGCAATATCTTCTTTACCCTTAATCTTTTCACTGCCTGCTTTGATTTCTTCAACAACGATATCTACAGCCTTTGACATACCCTTTTTAACAATCATTGGGTTTGCACCTGCTGCAACGTTCTTAAGACCTTCTCTTACCATAGCCTGTGCAAGAAGTGTTGCGGTTGTTGTACCGTCACCTGCAACATCATTTGTCTTTGTTGAAACTTCCTTTACAAGCTGTGCACCCATATTTTCAAATGGGTCGTCAAGTTCAATTTCCTTTGCGATTGTAACACCGTCATTTGTGATTAAAGGTGTACCGAATTTCTTGTCAAGAACAACATTTCTTCCCTTAGGTCCAAGTGTTACCTTAACAGTATCGGCTAATTTATTAATACCTCTTTCGAGGCCTTTTCTTGCTTCTTCACCGAATAAAATGTCTTTAGCCATTTTTGTTACTTCCTTTCAAATATTAATTATAAAATCTTAGCAAGGATATCATCCTGGCTTACAATTCTGTATTCTTCGCCGTCAAGCTTAACTTTTTTGCCTGTGTAAGAACAGATAACCTTATCACCCTTTACAACATCCATAGGAATAAGCTTACCGTCAACTGTTTTGCCGGGGCCTACTTCAACAACTTCAGCAATTTCAGGCTGTTCTTTAGCTGTTCCTGTAAGGATAATTCCTCCTGCTGTCTTCTCTTCTGCTTCAACCATTTTTATAACAACATTGTCGTTTAAAGGTTTAATCATAGTTTTTTCCTCCTTTTCTTTAGCACTCAATAACCTCGAGTGCTAACAATATATATTTTAACACTTTTTTAAAATACTTCAACTTTTTTATTTTGCCCTTACGTCTATTATATGAGCAAAATTGGGATAATATTCCTTATTTTCTTTAATTTGCTTAAATTTACTTCGATTTTCTTTATTTTTCTTCAAAAGGTATTCCCATATAATCGTAAGCAAGCTTTGTTGCACATCTTCCTCTTGGTGTTCTGTTAATAAAACCTATCTGAAGAAGGTAAGGCTCACAAACATCCTCTACGGTATTGCTTTCCTCGCCTATCGATGCTGCAATGGTTTCAAGGCCAACAGGCCCGCCTGCAAAATTCTTTATAATAGTTGTTAAAATTCGTCTGTCAATGTTATCAAGACCCAATTTATCAACTTCCATCATATCAAGTGCAGTATCTGCAAGCTTTTTGGTTATGATACCGTCGCCCTTTATCTGGGCATAGTCACGTACTCTTTTTAAAAGTCTGTTTGCAATTCTCGGCGTACCTCTTGAGCGCATTGCAATTTCCTCTGCACCGTCCTTTTCAATAGGAATATTTAAAATTGATGCCGAACGCTCAACGATACTTGACAGTTCTTCTTTTGTATACATTTCAAGTCTTGAAATATATCCAAATCTGTCACGAAGAGGTGATGAAAGCATACCTGCCCTTGTTGTTGCACCTATTAAAGTAAATTTAGGAAGTGCAACACGTACAGTTTTTGCCGATACGCCTTTACCGTAAACAATATCAATAACAAAATCCTCCATAGCAGGGTATAGAATTTCTTCCACACTTCTGCTAAGACGGTGAATTTCGTCAATAAACAAAATATCATTTGTATTAAGATTTGAAATAATTGCCGCCAGATCGCCGGGGCGTTCTATGGCAGGACCTGATGTTACTCTTATATTTACACCCATTTCGTTGGAAATTATACTTGCAAGAGTAGTTTTCCCCAATCCGGGAGGGCCGTAGAGAAGAATATGGTCCAGAGGCTCTTCTCTCATTTTAGCCGCCTGAATGAAAACCTCAAGATTTTCTTTGGCTTTTTCCTGACCTACATAATCGCAAAGATGTCTCGGTCTTAACGAATTTTCTATATCTTCATCTTCATTTGTAAAGGTTGAAGTTATAAGTCTGTCATCCATTTCCATTTATATTAATTTCCTCTCATATTTTTTAATGCCTGAGCTACCATTTCATCTACAGTTCCGTTTAAATTGCTTACAGCCTTTCTTGCTTCCTGAATTGTATATCCAAGCACTGTAAGAACCTCTGCCGCCTCGCTTCTCGGGTCATTATCGGCAAAATCTGCACTTTCAATCTCAACACCGTCGGTATCCGATAAATCAAGGGAAATTTTATCCTTAAGCTCTAAAATAATTCTTCCTGCCGTTTTTGCGCCAACACCGGGAGACTTTGCAATTGCCTTTGAATCACCTTTAGCTACCGCAACCTTAAACTGGTCAGGTGTAAGAGTGGAAAGAATAGAAATTCCGGCTTTAGGACCTACGCCCGAAACGGTTATTAATATTCTGTAAAGTTCAAGCTCGTCACGGCTTAAAAATCCGTATAGCTCCATTAAATCTTCTTTTACGTTTAAGTATGTATAAAGCTTAACTTCTTTCCCTATTGCTCCAAGCTTTGTAATTGCAGAGGATGAAACGTTGATTTTATAACCGATGCCGTTATTCTCAACAACTACGTAGCTTACTCCTGCATATGTAAGTTCGCCTTTTATATATTCATACATTTAAATCACCGAGCTTTCCTGTTAAACTTGAAGAGTTTGCGTGACAGATAGCAACCGCCAGAGCATCTGCAGTATCATCAGGCTTTGGAACAATCTTTAAATTAAGAAACATTTTAACCATCTGCTGAACCTGATTTTTATCAGCTCTGCCGTAGCCTACTACCGCCTGCTTTATCTGTAATGGCGTATATTCATAGATTTTAAGACCTGCCTGCTTTGCCGCAAGTACTATAACACCACGAGCCTGTGCAACATTAATTGCAGTTGTGGTATTTGTATTGAAAAACAACTCTTCTATAGCAAGCACATCAGGCTTAAACGCATCAATAACCTGCCTTAATCCATTATATACCACATCTAATCTGTCCGGAAATTTTTGTCCAGCAGCAGTTGTAATTTTACCGTAATCAACAGTTTTAAACTTTGCTGCTTCATAATCTATAACCCCGTAGCCCACTATCGCAAAGCCCGGATCAATTCCAAGTATACGCATATCAAACTAACTCCAATCACATACCTTTATTATATTGTTTATATGCAAAAAAGTCAATAAAAAATCAGTGCAGCACTCTTTAAGAATACTGCACATAATTATTACGTTTTAACTCAGATTAATTAACACTTCTCTTATCGTCACGAACCTTCTGAAGTGCTGTTGAAATTGTATTTTCAAGGTCATTAAGTGTCTTTGCAACATATTCCTTTGTTGCAAGACGCATATTTCTTGATTCGTTCTGTGCGTTTTCCATAATTTCGGCAGCCTTTTCGTTTGCCTTTCTTGTAATTTCATGTTCGTTTAACATCAAATTAACCTTATCGGCTGTCTTTCTGATAATTTCATCAGCTTCGTGCTGTGCTTCATCCAAGATTTTCTGTCTGTTCTCAATTATATACTGAGACTGCTTTAATTCTTCGGGATAACGCAATCTTATCTGCTCAACAATTTCAAGAAGTTCTTTTTTGTCGTAAAAAGCCTTGTGAACAATGGGTATCGCCTTAGCGTCTTCAAGTGTTTCCTCGAGAAAATCGACAATGCTTATCAAGCTTTCCTGTTCCTTATTCATTTTCGGTTCCTCCTGTGCTTTTATTTCAGATTAACTTTTTCGATTACTGCCTTTGCTACCCTTTCGGGAACAAGGGAATCAATTTTGCCGCCAAAACGTGCAACCTCTTTTACTATGCTTGAGCTGAGATAGGAATACTCCTGACCTGTCATCATAAACAAGGTTTCAATATCGGGACAAATTTTCTTATTCATCTGAGCCATCTGAAATTCATACTCAAAGTCAGACACGGCTCTTAATCCTTTTATGATTACACTTGCATTTCCTTTTTTTGCGTATTCTACCAAAAGACCGTCAAGCAAGTGAACTTCAACATTATTGTAGCCCTTTACCTCTTCTTTTATAAATTCCACTCTTTCTTCAAGAGTGAACATAGGTTTTTTCTGGGCATTTATGGAAACGGCAACAATAAGCTTGTCAAAAATTGCGGCAGAACGCTTTATTACATCAAGATGACCGTATGTTACAGGGTCAAAGCTGCCGGGATATACTGCTGTTCTCATTTGCTGTCTCCTTTTTTATAAACAGTTACGAACACACGTCCGTACCTGGCTCTTCTTACAGATTCAAAACCGTCATATTCTCTTGGACTTTCCTCTGTTTCAAGCAAAATTACTCCGTCATCGGACAAGCAGTCCTTAAGATACGGAAAAATACTGTCCTCAAAGCCTTTGCTGTATGGAGGATCAAGAAAAATTATATCAAAGCTTTCTGAATTGGTGCTTAAAAAGCTTTCGGCACTTTTAAGATGCATAACCGCACAATCCTCAAGCTTGGTATGCCTTAAGTTTTCAATTACACAATCGTATGACTTTTTGCTTACATCCACAAAATGACAAACCGATGCACCGCGACTTATTGCTTCAATTCCCAAAGCACCCGAGCCTGCAAATAAATCAAGCACCTTCGCATTCTCAAGATACGGGTAGAGAATGGAAAAAACAGATTCCTTTACCCTGTCAAGTGTAGGACGCACGTCCTTACCTTCAAGAGTTTTTAAGCTGTGACCCTTGGCTTTTCCTGCAATTACTCTCATGCTACCTCCAAAAGAATAATGTATATAAAAACACATATACACTTTACATTTTATACTATTCAAAAAATTTGTCAACCCTTTAGGCGAAAAAAAACTGATTTTTTTAATTTTTTCGCCTTTTTTTGAATTAAATTCAACTTTTTAATTTATAATATTACAGTTGTTATCCATATTATACATATTTTTTATACCGAAATCTATAAGCGCTTTTTCCTGCTCCGTGATAACAAGTGTATTATTTACTATCATTTCGTAAGCTTCTTTAGTTTTATACAAAAGCTCAACCTCCGACGTGGGGTTTGCATTTTTAAGTGGCGGAAGTCCACTCTGTCGGGTACCGAAATAATCTCCCGGCCCTCTTAACAGCAAATCCTGTTCGCTTATGTAAAAACCGTCTGTTGACGATTCGATAACACGCAGTTTTCTTATAGTTTCATCATTTTTAGTGTTTGCTATAAGAATACAGAAAGATTCCTTGTTTCCTCTACCCACTCTTCCTCTTAACTGATGAAGCTGGGAAAGGCCAAAACGTTCAGCATTTTCTATCACCATCAGCGATGCATTGGGAACATCCACTCCTACCTCGATAACGGTAGTTGAAACCAAAACATCAAACTCTGCATTTTTAAAAGCATCCATTACCTGAGTTTTTTCTGCATCCTTCATTTTGCCGTGAAGAAGTCCTACCTTCAACGGATAAAGCTTTTTAGCCAAAAGCGAAGAATACTCAACGGCAGATTTTAAATTCTGAGTGTCACTTTCCTCTACCATAGGACATACAACGTAGGTCTGGCTTTTGTTTTCAGCCTGTTTTTTTATGAAATTGTAAATTCTTTCGTGCATACTTTCGCCTACAAGGTATGTCTTTATCTGCTGTCTGCCGGGAGGTAATTCGTCAATGACCGAAACGTTAAGGTCTCCGTACATTATTATGGAAAGAGTTCTCGGAATAGGTGTTGCGGTCATTACCATAAGATGAACATTTTCACCCTTTTCAATAAGCTTTTGTCTTTGTCTTACACCAAAACGGTGCTGTTCATCCGCAACCACAAGTGCTAAATTTTTAAACACCACATCAGGTTCAATCAGCGCATGAGTACCTATAAGAACATCACATTCACCATTCTGCAGAGAATCCAGAATTCGTGTTTTTTCAGCTTTTTTTACCGATGATGTAAGAAGCTCAATATTTAAATGTGGCATACTTTTCTTTGCTTTAAGATAATGCTGCCTTGCTAAAATTTCCGTAGGTGCCATCATAGCACTCTGATAGCCGTTTTGAGCTGTAAGATACACTCCCTCAAAGGCTATTGCGGTTTTACCTGAACCTACGTCCCCCTGAATAAGTCTTTTCATCGCCTGTCCTGATTTAAAGTCAAGCTTTATCTGCTTTGATACTTTTTTCTGTGCATTTGTGTATTCAAAGCCAAGGTTCTTATAAAATCCGTCACAATTTAAATCAGCATAAATAATTCCGTTATTTGCTTCTCCCGCTCTCATTTTATAAAGTCCTGCCTGGAATAAAAACAGTTCTTCAAAAACGAATCTGCGTCTCGCTCTCAGGGCATTTTCTTCTGTTTCGGGAAAATGAACATTTTTTACAGCTTCCTCGATTCCGAGAAGCTCAAACCTTTCACGAACACACTTTGGCAGAACCTCCGGAAGCATACCTTTGCTTTTATCAATAGCGTCCATTATTGCCTTTTGCATTACCTTCTGAGTTATGCCTGCGTTTATCTTATATACAGGAAGAATTTTTCCTGCAAACACTTTTTCGTTTTTAATTGTTTCTACCGTAGGGTTACTTAAAATAAGCTTATTCTGATTTTTTGTTACTTTCCCGAAAAATATGTACTCATTTCCTGAACGAAGAGATTTTTCAATAAAGCGGTTATTATACCACACAACTCCTATTTCTCCGCCGTCATCAAAGATAACACCCTGAGAAATAAGCATACTTTTTCTTACACGTATATTTTTTATCCGGTTTTTAAGGGTTGCCTTTACACAAACCTCCATACCCTCACAAAGCCTGTCCACAGAAACAAACTCACTTCTGTCCTGATATCTTACCGGAAAATGAAAAAGAAGGTCATAAACATTATTGATGCCAAGAAATTTAAACTCTTCACATCTTTTATCTCCTATTCCGCTCAGTGAAGTCAGCGGCATATTGAAAATATTCACAGTTTTACCTCCTTTTTATAATAAGTTAATGAAAAAGGGTCGAAAAACGACCCTTAAAATTATTCAACAGAAATGTAATAGTAATATAATGCCTGACCACCGGGATATACATTTACGGTAATATCCGGATATTTTTCTGTAAGTGCTTCTTCTATTTCTTCTGCTTCAGCTTCACTTACGCCTTCACCTGTAAATAGTGAAATCTCGCTTGTTCCGTCATCAAGCATTTTCGCAATTACTTCCTGACAGATAAGATTCTTATCTGTTCCTACTGACTTGATTTTACCCTCAACAAGACCCATTATATCGTCCTTATGAATCTCAAGACCTTCTATTTCGCAGTCTCTTGCCGCAAATGTAACAGAGCCTGATTTAACCGCTGCAACTGCCGAAAGCATTGCATCCTCGTTTTCCTTCGCACTCATTTCCTCGTCAAATGCCATCAAAGCACTTATACCCTGAACAATCGATTTTGTAGGAATAACAATAATATTTTTACCGCTCATTTCACTTGCCTGCTGTGCCGCCATAATAATATTCTTATTGTTAGGGAACACAAAGATAGTGCCTGCATTAAGCTTTTCGATTTCATTTATAAAATCATCTGTTGAAGGATTCATAGTCTGACCGCCGCTTATAATGCCGCTTACTCCGAGCTCACCGAATAACTGAACAATTCCTTCACCATTTGCAACCGTTATAAACGCATTTTCCGTATACGGTGCCAACGGCTTTGGTTGTTCCTTATCCTTCTTTTTTGAAGCAGACTTTTCCTCTTCACCAAAGCTTGTATGCTCACTTTGTTCACGCATATTGTCAATTTTTATATTCAGAAGAGAGCCATGCTTCATTGCTTCATTTAATACGGTGCCCGGCTGATTTGAATGAACATGAACCTTGATAAATTCTTTATCATTAATTACCAGAACACAGTCTCCGATACATTCGAGCTTCTTACGAAGTGCTTTCCAGTTTGATTTAATATCTTTTTCCTTTTTAATAAGAAACTCGGTGCAATAGCCGAATTTTATATCCGATGTATCAATTACTGCTTCTTTCTTAACAGTAACAGCTTCTTCCTCATCGGTTTCTATTATCTCACCATTTTCAAGATAATAAAGTGCCCCCTCCATAAGGAGCATAAGACCTTTACCGCCCGAATCCACAACGCCTGCACTCTTTAACGCAGGTAAAAGCTCGGGAGTTCTTTCAAGGGATGCATTTCCTGCTTCAACTGCTTTTTTAAGAAACTCACAAACGTCATCGCCCTCAAAATCGCTGACACCCTCATACATCTCTCTGGCAACCGTTAAAATAGTGCCCTCCTGAGGCTTCATAACTGCACGGTAAGCATGCTTTTGTGCACTGTTTAACATATTTTTTGCAATATCTACAGTTATTTCGTCAACATTTTCAAGAGCCTTTGCATAGCCTCTGAAAAACTGAGATAAAATTACACCTGAATTACCTCTTGCACCACGAAGTGATGCCGTTGCGGCGTATGACGCAACTTCACTGCAGGTATCGTAATCAACACCTGAAAGCTCTCTTTTAACCGCCATTATGGTAAGAGCCATATTTGTACCTGTATCACCGTCCGGAACAGGGAAAACATTTAATTCATCAACAAGCTTTTTATGATTACAAAGGTTGTTGGCACCTGACATAATCATAAGCTTAAATACACTGCTGTTTACAGTGCTGCTCAATACAACCACCTCCGTTATTCGCAGTCTTCATCAGCCATAAGACTTTCAACTGTTACAATAATGGAAACAACATCAAGCCCTGTTGACTGCTCTACCGCATACTTTACCTGTTCAATAACAGATTCGCAGGAGGAAGCTATATTTACGCCGTATCTTCCTATTACGTGAATTTCAAGCTTAACCTTTGAACCGTTTATACTAACCTTTACACCGTTAGCTACGGCAGATTTTTTAAGAAGCGTTGCCAGCTCATCAGCCTTTGAACGGCTTGCAAGACCAACAATACCAACACTGTTGGCAAGAGCTGCATTACCTGCAATCTTTGCTATAACATCCTCGGTAATTACGACATCACCGTAACGATTAATCTGTTTTGCGGGCATATTCTTCAATCCTTTCAATATCAAATTTATTCAAAATTCCCAAGAAATTTAATTTCCGGTTCTATTACAACTCCCTGCTTTTCCAACACAGTTTTTTTGCAATGCCTGATTAAATTATAAATATCAGAAGCAGAAGCATTTCCTTTATTTACTATAAAACCGCAATGCTTATCGGAAACCTGTGCGTCACCTACGCTAAAGCCTTTAAGACCGCTGTCTTCAATTAACTTTGCTGCAAAATAACCCTCAGGTCTTTTAAACGCCGATCCGGCACTCGGATAGTTAAGAGGCTGTTTATCACGTCTTTTTGCTGCAAGCTCGTTCATTCGTTCTCTGATTTCGTTTGCATCGCCTTTGGAAAGACAAAATTCTGCTTCCAGAATGCAAAGCTTTTTATCAGAAAACATACTGTGCCTGTAAGACAGCTCTGCATCCTTTGCATCAACGCAAAAAACATCACCGTCGCTGTCACAGTACTCAATTTTGCCGAGAATATCCTTTAATTCTCCACCATAGGCACCTGCATTCATTACAACACCGCCGCCTGCAAACCCGGGAATCCCTGCGGCAAACTCAAAGCCCGTAAGAGAATTATCCAACGCAACGGAAGCGATTTTCGCAAGGCTTGCACCACATCCTGCTGTAATTTTTTCGTTTTCACAAACTATATAATCAATACATTCAGTAAGAATAATTACTCCATCAAAACCGCTGTCAGACACAAGCAGATTTGAACCGTTTCCTACAATTGCATACTCAATATTTCCGCTTTCAAGATATTTTATCACATCAACAAGCTTTTCCTTTGACTGAGGCTTTGCAATTACCTTTGCCTCACCGCCGGCACGAAAGCTTGTGTGTTTTTTCATAGGTTCATTATACAGAACATTTGCGTTACCGCAAATATCACCTAATCTGTTCATTGAAACCTCCCTGAAAAATTTATTCATCTAAAAGAGCCGCTCCGATAATTCCTGCATCATTTCCTGTTTCTGCACCTACAATCTTTGTATGTGCAACTCCGGAATTACCTCCGTAAACTTGAGATTTAGCCTTTTCTCTTAACGGTGCAAAAAGATTCTCACCTTCGTTTGCTACACCGCCGCCGATAACAAAAATCTCCGGCTGAAAAATATTTATCATATTAACTATACCGCAAGCAAGGTAGTCTATATATGTATCAACTACTTCCTTTGCAGCCTTGTCACCTTTGTCTGCTGCCAAAAATGCTGTTCTGCCGCTCCACGCGCCTTTTTCGTTATAATATTCCCACATAAGAGAATCCTTATTCTCTTCTGCTTTTTCTCTTGTCATTCTGATTAAAGCTGTTGCGGATGAATATGATTCCCAACAGCCTACTCTGCCACAGTTACACGGAACGCCATTTTTCTCAATTACAACGTGGCCGAGTTCTCCGCCGCAGTAATTAAAGCCGCTGTAAAGCTTGCCATTTACAATAATACCGCCACCAACGCCTGTGCCGAGAGTAATCATAATTGCATCCTGAACGCCTTTAGCTGCACCTGCAACAAATTCTGCCCAAGCAGCACAGTTGGCATCGTTATCAATATATATATCAATTTCTCTGCCAAAATATTCAATCATCTTTGCTCTTACAGGCATATCGTTAAAGTCGATATTATTTGCATAAAGAACTTTGCCGTTCTTCTTATCAATAGTGCCGGGTGAGCCGATACCAATTGATTTTACATCGTCAAAGCTGATTTCAAAAGTCTTAATCAAATCCATAACAAGCTCTGACATAGCTTTTACAATGTATTCTCCACCTTTTTCTGCGCAGGTAGGTACGCTTTTCTTTAAAAGTATTTTCCCCTTTTCATCAACGATGCCTGCGGCGATATTGGTACCGCCTAAATCTATTCCTATATAATACATAACAATTTTCCTTTCGCTGTCCTATTTATTTTTCGCCATGCCGTCCATTAATCGTTGATTCAGTTCTTCTGCTGCATTATAACCCATCTTTTTCTGACGGTTATTCATAGCCGCAACCTCAATAATTACAGCCAAATTTCTTCCGGGTCTTACAGGAATTGTAAGAGCAGGAACTTCTATACCTAAAATTTCGGTATATTCATTTTGCAGCCCCAATCTGTCATACTTTTTGTGTTCGTCCCACTGTTCAAGGTTTATTACCATATCTATCTTTTCGGTATCCTTAACAGCGCCCATACCAAAGATTTTCTTTACATCAACAATACCGATGCCGCGAAGCTCGATAAAGTGACGTATAATTTCAGGTGCGGTACCTACAAGTGAAATTGCTGAAACCTTTTTAATTTCAACCGCATCATCGGCAACAAGACGGTGACCTCTCTTAACAAGCTCAATTGCCGCCTCGCTTTTACCTACTCCGCTTTCACCGAGTATTAAAACACCTTCTCCGTATACTTCAACCAGAACACCGTGACGGGTTATTCTTTCTCCAAGCTGAACGTTTAAAAAGCTTACCATACGGCTTGAAAAATGAGATGTATTGTCACTGGTTCTTAAAACAGGAACTTTGTACTTTTCAGATGCAATTTTCATTTCATCAAACATTTCCTGATTTCTTGATATAATCATCACCGGAAACTCTTTTGAAAAAAGTGCATCAAATCTTTTCATTCTTTCTTCAGAGTCAAGGCCTTCCATATAAGTATGCTCAACCTTACCGAATACCTGAATTCTTGTTTTTTCAAAATAATCAAAAAATCCGCAAATCTGCAATCCCGGACGGTTAACGTCAGTATTATTGATTTGTATTTCCTCTACTCTGTCGGGATTGGTAAGAACCTCAAGCTTGAAGTCATCAACTATTTTCTTAAGACTTACTGAAAATTCAGATGTTTCCATTGCCTGACCTCCTGTTTCTTTTTCTTCGGTACAGTATATACCAATCTTATTTTACAACAAAATCAAGAATTTATCAAGTGTTTTTGAATTTTTATGATATAAATCCAAAGAATTCCAAAGATTGACAGAGAATAACATGCATGTTATAATAACCGTGAGGTGAATTTTATGTGTTTTAAAAAGTTTATAATTCCGCTTTTAATTTTGCTTTTCACAGTAATAATTATGTATAGCTCTGTATTCGCCTCCCCAAATGCAACTTTATCGGTTTTTGACAGTTACGGTGAAGAGCTCACCAATGTATGTGATATAAAATCTGCACAATTGACACTGACTCTTAAAGAATCATTTTCAGAAAACGCAAATGTCCTTTTCGCAAGCTACAATAATGATATAATTTACGACATATCAATTCAACCATTAAAACAAAACGAAACAATCGCCGAAGCCGCTTTGAAATTTCCGGGTACTCAAACTCAATACGCTAAAGCTTTTATCTGGAATAATAAAATGGAGCCTCTTACAAAAACTATACCAATCAGCGAAAAAACTGAAATGCATTACGGGTTCGTATTATCCTCCGCTTCATATTACCCTACGGGCGTTCCGTTAATTAATTTATCCTACGAAACACGAATTTTGGATGAAACCGGAACAGTAAAAACATATGATTTAGCGGAAAATGTACTTATCACAGATACTAACACATCCACTATGTCAGATACCGATGTGTATAATACTTACATTTCAAAAATGCCTTTATTCCTTTCCGGCTATGGCGGAAATTCAAATTATACCGTGTGGAGACTTAAAAGCAACACAACCTACGAAGATGTATACGGAAATACAATTGCAACAGACTTACAAAAAGCTGAAAATTATGCACAAAGAATCATCGCTTTTTCCGTAAATTCCGAAGAAAAAATATCACAGATTATTTTCCCCGGTGAAAACAGCGATAATAAAGAGTTTTCCAAAATTACAGACCCAACTATCGCCACATACGATAAATTTGAAAAGTCTTTTGCAGATTTATACGAAATTACAGAAAACACCATCATATTCAATTTACCTGTTTTTGCACAGCCTGAATTAGATGATTTTCAAATTATACAGCCCGACTTACTTTGTGATAACTGCAATTACACCCTTTCAGTATTTGATGCCGGTAAATCAAAGCTGATGATTTTAACAGATAGAATTCCGTCACAAAACCTCGCAGTTGTATCGAAAGTTATTACAACCAACAATTCAGCTGGTGAAAGAATCTATGCTGTAACATTCACCCAAAATGGTGAAGAAAAAACTCTTGCTACAACAAACGATGTATTCAACTCAGTAACTTTCGCTAAAGGTGATGTATTCGAATACAGTATAGACAATGACGGTGCTATCGTTAAGGTTGCATTTGACGGTACTGACTTTGACACACTTGGCATAACAGAAATAGCCGACAAGAACTACCCGGCAATCTTCACCGAAAATGATTCTGACAAGATTCAGTATGTATTTGGTGCGGTATATGATAAGTATAATTCTTCAAGAACAATTAACCTCGTATCCTATGCAGACGATGGCACGGCAGTTAATGCTAACAACACAGCAAATATCGGAAGGCACTTCATTCCTGCTGAAGCTCAGGTTGTAGTTATCGACTGCACAAAGTCAAACACAGCTACCAATAAAGTTGTTGTTGGTTCATTCGGTGATATTCAGTCTTCAAGATGGATTAATGGTCAGGTAGACGAAGATAGCGATTATGCAGTTCTTCTTAGATATTATAAAGAAACCGTTACAGATGTTATCGTTTATAAACACTATGTAAACAAAGTTTACTACGGCAATTAATATGACAAGCCGTGCAATCATTTTGATTGCACGGCTTGACTTTTGGTTGTTTTTATGATATTCTTGTTTAGAAGTAAATAATACTGCCACCGGGTAGTGCGTAAACACGCGGAAGTGTATCGTTAGGTCTTTGAAGATACACTGTCGGGTGTTATTTTTTTTGGAGGTTTTATGAATATTCTAAAACAGTTTAAAGAGCTTACAAAATTTGAAATTTGTCTGTATTTATTTTCCCTTGCCGTGGTAACTCTTTCCTTTATAATTTTTCAAAGCAAGGACTATCTTACTTTGGTTGCATCCTTAGTGGGCGTAACGGCTTTGATATTTGTTTCCAAAGGCTATGCTTTAGGACAGCTTATAACAATAATTTTTGCAATATTTTACGGTATCATATCTTTCTTTTTTACCTACTACGGAGAAATGATAACCTATCTTTGTATGACTGCTCCTACGGCACTTGCGGCTCTTATTTCCTGGATTAAAAACCCTTATAAGGACACAAATGAAGTAAAGGTTGCAAGGCTTAATGCAAAAACAATCACACTTATGGTCGTTCTTGCAATCATTATAACTACTGCATTTTACTTTATTCTTGGTTACCTTAAAAACGCAAATCTTATTGTAAGCACAATTTCGGTTACAACAAGCTTTTGCGCTTCGTATTTAACTGTTGTAAGAAGCCCTTATTACGCCCTTTTGTACGCACTTAACGACATTGTTTTGATTGTTTTATGGATTCTTGCGTCAACGGAAAACATTTCCTACGTTCCTATGGTTGCCTGCTTTGCGATGTTTTTAATTAACGATTTATACGGCTTTATAAACTGGCAAAGAATGAAAAAAGAACAGAAGTAAAATCTGTTCTTTTTAAATTTGATCAAAATCTGTTATGTATTTATCTGAAACCATTTTAATTTCTTCGGTAAGGTCGTGGGAGGATTTATCGTAAACACCCAAGGTTACCATTCCTGCTTCCTTTGCTGTTTTAAGGGCAATAAGATTATCGTCGGCAAAAACACAATCTGAAACTTTCACACCGAGTCTTTGTGCCGCTTTTTCGTATATTACAGTTTCCCCTTTTGAATGGCCGAAATCGTCAATTGACCATACGTTATCAAAAAGTTCGTAAATACCAAGTCTTTTTAAACAGGGGTCAAGATATTTATGAGGTGATGCGGTTAAAACATTTAAACTGCATCCTTTTTCTTTTAGTCTTTTTAAGGTTTTGGTTACATTACTTTTTTCGGGTATCTCATAACCGTAACGCTTTATAAGTATTTCGTGATTATGCTCTGCAATCTCTTCGGCTGTCATATGAAGACCCAAAGAAATACAGTATTTTGCCGCTCCGCTATTTCCCAGCGGAGTTATTATTTTGACAATATCACTCGGATAAGATATACCGTTTTCATCAAGCAGCTTTATGTAAACACCTGCCCAGGTGTCCATAGAATCAACCAAAGTTCCGTCAAAATCAAATATGTATGTTTTCTGTTCCATTTTTCGCCTCTGTTCTTTTATTTTCAACATTTGTGATATTCCATCTTCGATGGAGTGATATTTTTGATAAGCCAAAAGTGATATTGAAACCTTCGGTTTCAGTTATATTATATTTGCCCGTTAACTGTGCGAAGCACAATATCACTCGGTATTACCGAATATAACTGCGTAGTAATATAACTTGCCGCAGGCAAATATAACTGAAAAAAACGTACTGAATTTTCAGTACGTTTTTTTCTGGTGGGAACAATAGGGCTCGAACCTATGACCCTCTGCTTGTAAGGCAGATGCTCTCCCAGCTGAGCTATGCTCCCGTAAATACTGTCGGAATTTATGGTAGCGGCGAGTAGACTTGAACTACCGACCGATCGGGTATGAACCGATTGCTCTAGCCAACTGAGCTACACCGCCATATTAATTCCGACAGCAACAATTATTATAATATAGTTTCCTTGATTTGTCAAGTGTTTTTTAAAATTATTTTGTTAATGAATCCAGATACCCCTGAAGTATATATGTCGCAGCAACTGTATCAACTATATTTTTGCGTTTTTTACCTCTTACGTTTGTCTCATTTAACGTCCTGTGAGCCGCAACGGTTGAAAGTCTTTCATCCCAGAAGATAACAGGAATATCAATTTCCGTCTTTAACTTTTCGGCAAATTCCTTTGTTGCTTCTCCTCGAAACCCCACACTTCCGTCCATATTTTTAGGAAGTCCGAGAACTATTTTTTCAGCTTTATGCTCATTTGCCAGCCTTGCCACCTCTTTTGCAACCTCTTCGGGGTTCCAGTGAAAAATCGTGGTAAGCCCCTGTGCAGTCCATCCGAATTCATCAGAAAGGGCAACGCCTGTTCTTCTGTCGCCAAAATCAACTCCTAATATTCTCATCAGTTCCTCCAAGTAATTCGCAAGCTATTTCAGGGTTTCTTTTCGCCTTTTCTCTCATAAATGCTCCACGGTCTTTAAGCTTTGCACTTATATCCTCGTAGTTCTCCATAATCTCATCAACCATTTTTACAACGCTGTCATATGAAAGATTATTTATATCTGTCATAAAAGAATGCTGCATATAACGAAGATATGCCTCCACCTTCGGGTCATAACCAAGACCTATTACGGGAATGCCTGAATTTGCACCGTACATAAGTGCGTGCAGACGCATTGAAAGCACAAATTTTGAATTTGCACATATACCCATTATATCACGGTAATCGTACTCACCCTTAAGAACATACCCTTCCTTTTCCATACGTGAAATACATTTCTGACTGATTTCCATATCATCAGGATTCTGCATTGGAATAAATACCGCTGTCAGGCCGTATTTATGAGATACGTAGTCACAGATTCTGCTTATCTGCCATGTAACGTCGGTATCCTCCCACTGACGCATTGAAACTGCAAAATACTCATTGGGTACAATTTTTTCCTTTTCAAATATTTCTATTACTCTTTCAAGGTTAACGGGAGAAACAGAAACTGCAGGATCGGCAGTTACTTCAATTTCAGGTTGTGTTACTCCTATATTTTCCAAAACCTCAACACTTTTATCATCACGAAGCGTTATATAATCTACCTCGTTGAGAACTTTTGAAGCTATCTTCTGATTGTATTCCTTATTAACCGGACCTATTCCATTAGCGTAAACGAAAACCTTTTTCTTTTTACTGAGTGCAAGCTTTATTACGTGAGTATAATAAAAAAGTGATTTTGTGCTTGTTGCATCCTGGATAAGACTGCCTCCACCACTGAGTAAAAGACGACAGTTTTTAATGGCAGAATAAACCTTGAAAATATTAAATCTGTTCACGGACTTTACTCCGTGCTGTTTTGATGTAAGCTTAGGTCTCTTTGAAAGCACCGTAAAGCGTGTTCCCTTTCTTTTCTTTGAAATTTCCTCAAGAATCGCACCAAGCAAGGCTTCATCACCGTTATTATTGTGACCGTAATAGCCCGAAAGAACAATATCGACACCCTTGTTACCGTGAGAAATAATATCGTTATAGACCATAAGATTATCCTCTGCCATCTTGTCAACAGAATAATGCTTCAGAATAATATTTCTTCCGTAAGTACCTATCCTTGATTTTTCTTCATCGTTCATCTCAAGAACAGATAAAACATCCTTAAGAAGTCTCTGGGGAGATGACGCTTCCATACCTCTGCAACAGAAATTGGTGCTGATACAGTCATCAAGCTTGTCCTCATCAAAAATACCGATATATCCCTCATTACCTGCAACAATTACAGGCACCGCTCCGCTCATTGCTTCAAGAGCCGAACGGGAAACACCTATAAATACATCTGCCAATGCTACAAAACGGTCTATATCCGTTCTTGCACCTGTAAGAAATACAAATTTATTTTCTGCTTTTTTATTTACTTCGTAGGTAATTGCTTCGATATTATTCATATCGTCACCGCCGCCTACAATAATTATTTCAACATTATGCTTTTCCTTAATATCGTCGGCAACATCTAAAAGATGCTTGGCAACCAGACTTCTCGATTCATCAAGACGGCTGATATAAACGATTTTTATAGTATCCTCCTTAAGTCCAAGCTCTGCTATTATTGCTTTTTTATCCTGCCCCGGAGCAAACTTTTCAGTATTTATACCATTTATGGTAACTGTTATATCCTGCGATGGAACATTATAATTATCAATAAGATACGTCTTTATATCTTCGCTTACCGCAACGGTTCTGTAACCCCAGTTAGTTACATATTTAAGTATTCCCGATGTGTCAAAAACCCAATGGGCAGTTGTTACAAAATTAAAGCCCATAGTTTTATTAAGAAGCCCGAGAATAAACGAAGGTATTCTTGCGTGGCCGTGTACCACATCCGGCTTTTCTGTTTTTATTATCTTTTTAAGTCCGAAATATGACTTTATCATATTGCCGATTTTTTTATTATGGAGAGGTAAGTTGTAGTGCTTAATCCCCATCTTTTCAAGCTCGTTTGTATAAATTCCGCCGTTTGAGGCAATAAGAACCTCGACACCGCGTGACTTTAAAGCAGCAGACAGCTCTAAAACATGAGTTTCTGCGCCGCCTATTTCCATTCCCATAAGAACAAGCAATGCTTTCAAAAATTATCAACCCTTTCTTTAATATATATCTTAACATATTTTTTTAATTATTACAATATTTATTATTTACGTATTTACATTTTTGTGTTAAAATTAAGTAGCAAGGAGGCGTAATAAATGAATAAAAACAAAATAATTTCTCTTGTGCTTATTTTTGTATTTATTTTTGCTCTTACAGCAAATGCAGCTATATATGAAGAAAAAACAGAAACCGTCATCACAAAAGGTGTTACTTTAACAAATCTGAAACAGTTTACGGCAGAAGGATGGCAAAATATAAATATCGTAAAGGCTGACCTTTCCGAAAAATATATTTCAGCAGATGTTATTATCCCCTCCGAGGGTATAGATTCTCTTGAAACTGTCAAGTCTATGGCAAGCACACATAATTCTGTTGCGGCAATTAATGGCGATTTCTTTTCATGGAGCGGTTCAACAGGTAAAAAAGGCTCTTCCATAGGCACTCTTATAAAAAACGGAATTCTTCTTTCGGGTGCATATGAAATTGAAAACACCTGTGCCACTCTTGCCATAACTGATACAAACCAGGTGCTGATTGACTTTGTCACAACGGACATAACAGTCACCGCTCCCAACGGTGAAAGTGCAAAAATAAAACAGCTTAATAAATACGATTCACTGGCTGAAATTTGCATTTACACCTCCGATTTCAAAGAGATTACGGAAGGAAGTATGAATAACATACTTGAAATGGTAATAAAAAACGGCAGAGTTATTGAAATGAGACGTGAAAAAGAAGGCGTCAAGGTTCCTGAAAACGGATACGTAATCCGTCACCTGCCTGAATTTGACCCATTCCTTACAGACAATTTCAAGGTTGGAGATAATATTGAAATAGATATAAAAACCTCTCTTGATCTTAACAAAATCAAAAGTGCGGTAGGCGGCGGAACAAAGCTTGTTGAAAACGGCAAACCGGCAAAAATTACCCATAACATTTCAGGCGTGAATCCGAGAACCGTTGCAGGAACTGATAAAAGCGGAAACGTTTTATATTTAATAACAATTGACGGCAGACAAAACAAAGCTGTTGGTATGACACTTGAACAAACGGCAGAATTTTTAATTGAATACGGTGTATACAATGCCATCAATTTTGATGGTGGAGGTTCTACCACAATGGTAGCAAAAACTGCAGGAATTCAATCGGTAATCAATCTTCCTTCACAGTCTTCGCTAAGACCTGTTGCCAACGGTCTCGGCATATTCTCCACCGCACCAAAAGGCACTTTCGCCTCCTTTGATATAGAAACGGACAGCTCTGTAATGCTTAAAAATACATCAAAGGAATTTGATACCGGCTTATGCTACGACAATTACCATAATGTAATTGATACCGACACAAAAAATGTGACCTGGTCAGTTGACAAAAACTACGGCTATTTTAAAGACAATATATTCTACGCAACAAACTCAGGAGACAATATTGAAATTACCGCAAAAATCGGCAACGTAACCTCCAGAACACACATAACTGTTTACGATGAGCCTGTCCGTCTTACAATTCATCCGTCACATTTTAATAAGGAAGAAATCCTTACCTCAGATTTTTCTGTAACGGGATATGATAAAAACGGATACAGTGCAAAAATTGACAATCGTGATGTAATTATCTCTTCAGAAAGCAAAGGGGAAATCGGAAGTAAAAAGGTAACTGTTTCCAAGGCTTACGGTTTTGTTTCGTACTCGGCTTCCACTACCGAAAATTTCGAAAAAACCGGCTTTTCACATTCGGTATACCCTCTGTCAAGTGTTTCAGGCGAAGCTGTTCTTTCAGAATATTTAAGCCGAAGCGGTGAAAAAAGTGCGATGCTTAGCTATGACTTTACATCACCGGATAACGTCACCAAAGCTTCATACCTTATTTTAGATGTACCAAAAGTAATTGATTCCAAATCAAAAACAGGGGTATGGGTATACTCACCCGGTCCGTCAGGTCATATGATTAAAGCACAGCTTCGAAATGACGATAACGAGCTTTTGACTGCGGTTTTATGTGAAAGCATCGATTTCACCGGATGGAAATATTTAACTGCAAAGCTACCAAAGGGTGCTTCTACTCTTAACACACTTTATGTTGTACAAAACAACACAAGTGAAAGAACAAAGGGATTTATACTGTTCGACGACCTTACATTGTTTGATACGGGAGAAATCAGTTTTTCAGAGATTAAAACGCCGTTTGTTCCTGCTGAGAAACAGCAATCAGGCTATATGACATTCATTGTAACCGGTAAGCTTGCTCCCGATAACACACTTTTATCAAAAGTGTTAAATACAAATATCAAAAAAGTTCTTGAAAACGAAAATGCAAATTACTGCTGGTCACTGGATGGAGTTTCATACAAAGATTTACCTGTAATTACCATTGACGGATATAAAAGCTTTTCAGAAAAGGGTAACCTCTTTATAAACCTCAATAATTCAGATGGGTATCTTTCCAACGCACAGTTTGAAAAGCTTGCAAATGATATACGCACTCAAAGCTACACGAATTTATTTGTTTTTATGAACGAGGACCCTTCTCTTATGACAGATAAATCGGAGCTTACGGTTTTAAAGGCTTTACTTGGCGAAGCGGCTGAAAGCAAAAATGTTTTTGCTTTTTACAGTGCCGACGGAGACAATATATATAAGGAAGATAATGTTAACTACGTTGCAGTTAAGGGTATAAACAAAGCCTCTGCTCTGGAAATTTCACAGAACAAAGATAATCTCACTTATGTTAAGACAAACATAACCAACAACGGTGTTAAAATTAACTTCGAAAAAATTATAAAATAAAATGAAAAACGAACGTAACCGGCGTTATTCCTTATAGAGTAACAACCGAAAAAGCGTTCGTTTTCTTTAAACATCAATCATTGACAACTCATAATAAAATATTTTCGTGGTAAAATATTTTTTAAAATATATAAGGAGTTGTTGAAAATGAAAAAAATCACAAAATCGCACATTTCTCGTTTTAAGGAGTATCTTCTCAGTGAAGAAAAATCTGCTGCCACACTTGAAAAGTACATGCGGGATATTAACGCCTTCTTTGTATGGCTAAGCGGTCGTATTCCTGACAAGCAAAAGGTTCTTGAATACAAAGAGCACCTTCTGTCAGGATATGCACCGACAAGTGTCAATTCAATGCTTTCTTCACTTAATTCGTTCTTTGATTTTAATGAATGGTACGATTTGAAAGTGAAAACTCTCAGATTACAGAAAAAAATTTTTGCAGATGAGAATAAAAATTTAACGAAAGATGAATACAACCGTTTACTGAAAACAGCAAAAAAAAGAAAAAACAACAGACTGTTTCTTGTTATGCAGACTATATGTGCTACGGGGATAAGAGTTTCAGAATTGAAATATATAACCGTTGAAGCTACAAAAAAAGGAAGCACCGTTATACGATGCAAAGGAAAAATGCGACAGGTATTCCTGCCTGAAAATTTGTGCCGACTTCTTTCCTATTATATTAAAGAGCATAAAATAACAAGCGGAAGTATTTTTATTACTAAAACCGGAAAGCCTCTTGACCGTTCAAATGTATGGGCTGATATGAAAACACTATGCAATGATGCCTGTGTTTCATCACAAAAGGTTTTTCCTCATAATTTAAGACATCTGTTTGCTAAAACATATTATTCTTTACAAAAAGACATTGTAAGACTGGCAGACATCCTCGGTCATTCAAGCGTCAACACCACCAGAATTTACACAATGGACACAAGCGACATTCACAAAAAACAAATTCAGGAACTTGGACTTCTTCTTTGCTAACAAAAAAACCACATAATCTATATTATGTCGTAGGTAATTGCTTTTTGATAATTTCAAATGTTCAAAATTATCAAAAAACGACATCGTTTTAAGACCAATGTTGTTTGTTTTAAAACATTGGTCTGTTAATTATTTTCATTTTCAAAAAATGTCACAAAAAAACAAAAAAATATGTATTTAACCATTGACAAACTCCCCATTTAATGGTAGAATATCCCTACAGCAAAACGTGCTGTCAAAATTTATTACCGCATAATATAGATTATGTGGAAGTTGCCTACCGCATAATATAGATTATGTCTCGGGCAATTTATCAGGTGATATGTTCGGTACACAGTCAGTTTGGTGTCGCCGGATTATTTTTTGCAGGTTTTTGTAACGAACATTACACAATAATGAAATGTTACATAAGAGGGGATTTAAAAATGAATATCAATGACACGCATGATAAGAAGAAAGTAATTATCGAGGCTACGTGGCAATATCTTTTGAAAACAGGTCTTTCAAATGCCTCGGTAGGTGAATTGTGCAAAGAAACAAAGATCGCTCAGAGCAGTCTTTATTACTGGTTCGAAAATAAGGATGACGTATGGATAAGTGCAGGCAAATACGGTCTTTCTAAAGTCGTAGCTGCACTTTTTTCTTATACCCTGGAACATACTTCTGATATCAGAAGATACTTTGATACGATTCTCGATGAAGTTGAAAAATATAAATACGAGCTCCGGCTTGCTGTTCAAATTACAACAAGCCCTGATTTTGGTGAGCGTATGCGCGGAAAATCCAAGGATTTCCGTTTGTTGTACGAGGATTATGCAAAGAAGCTGATAAAAATCTTCGGTTGTAATTATGCCCAGGCAGAAAGATTTATCTATTCAATTATCGCTTTCGTTATAGATTACGCAATATGGGATGACAGAGATAAAACACAGATGTTGCTTGAAAATCTGTACGACCGAGTATTAAAAAGACTTCAGGATATCGAACGATAAAAGCACCTTTATCAATAAGCCCATACTTTAAGTCAAACATTATACGGTTTTTAAACATAAATTTTTCATAACATTAGCAGATGTTCTGCAAATATAAGTCAACCTTACGAGGAAGGCAATCAAGATGTGTGAAAATTAACCGCACTTACTACACAGGAAGTTCAACGTTTATGCAAAGAAGGTGAAAATATGTTCAAAAAGCGGCTATGTTCAAATTGTAAGACAGGCGAAAGATACCTGCTTATAGACAAAGCTTCTCCTTTTTGCCCATATCTTCAATGTTATTTTATGGGTAATTGTTCTATGTACAAGCCTAAAGATGAACATATTTCAATCTTTGCGAAAAAATTTGTTAAAAAATAATAGCGGAATCACAGCAAAATAGCCTGCAAATATTTTGCATCCGTAATTATTTTTTATACCGCGGCCTCATCACCTCCCCTCGATGAGGTCGCAACCTTCAATATGTTTTATTTGCATTAAACAAATGTATTGACATATATTTGTTTTTATGTTACAATACAACACCGTTGTGTTTTGATTGAAATTATTTGATTATGTGTAAAGGAAGGACTTAAAATTGAGACAACAAGAATTTAATCTGTTATTACTGCTCCTGCTTATCGGAGTTTTGCTGTTTATATACGTTTTATACTTCTATTTCAATGTATTTATTCCCTTTTCGGAAGAAAGAAGATACCTGAAAAGTGAGATTGCCCGTACAAGCGACAGAGAACAGATTCACTGGAAAAAACGGCTGAGACGTTTATACATCAAAAGTATTCCTGTAATAGGCAGATTTTTGGCAAAATTTTTCAGATAAATTATTTTACATAAAATCCCTTGACATATATTGAAAAATATGTTAAAATTACTCGGTTTGTTAATTTGACCGATACAAATCGGCTTATTAAAATAAAAAAAATCAAAGAAAGAAGGAAAAAACATGAAGTTAACAAAACTTATGTCTGTTGTTTTAGCTGTATCAATTATCCTTTGTTCACTCGGCGTAACAGCTTTTGCAACAAACGAAACAATCGCTATTCCTACAGCAACAATATCAAACATTTCAGCTGCTGAGCTTGAGGCCGGCGATGCTCCTGATCTTACATTTGCTCTTAAATTTGCTGCAGATGATGCAACCGACGAACAGCTCGAAGCATATGGTGCGTGGTATGCTGATTTCGTTCTTACCATCAACAAAGACGTTACATTCTACTCAGTACCTGAAGAAGGTGTTGATGGCTACCTTTCAGGTCAGTATGATGGATGGAGTCCTAATTGGGTAACCGTTCCTTTTAACAAAAAAGTAACACTTAATGCAGATGAACCTTTAAAAATTATGGATTTTGCTGCTAAGCTTATGAATAAGGACGGTTTGAAAGTTACATATACGGATGTTTATGAAGCTGTTAAGGAATTTGACTGTGGTGTGTTCTTTACTGATGAATTCTTAGCAAATAACAAGGATCTTGTTGTAAAGCTTGAACTTCGTATGTATAATCCTGAAAATGAAAATGAAAGTTATTCAATTGGCGATGTATACACATTTAACACCAAGACCATTGAAGGCGGGGAAGTTGGTAATGTAAACTGGAGAATAGAAAATAAGATTCTTTATGTTTCAGGCAG
>JAGAJK010000014.1 GCA_017626145.1 Clostridia bacterium | reverse complement strand
TTTACTTGAATTCATAAATGAATTCTCAAAAATTTAGACCGACACTTTTTAATGCCGGTCTGTTTACCATGCTATTATTTTCTTTTAAAAATTTTTTTGGAGATTTTTAAAAATTTTACTTGACTTTATTTAGCAGGTCTTATATTTGTTTTTCCAGATACTCCCTTAGCATTCTGAAGGCTTTGCCACGGTGACTGATTTGATTTTTCTCTTCAAGTGTTACTTCCGAAAATGTTTTGTTTAACTGCGGAACGAAGAAAACAGGGTCATATCCGAAGCCGCCGTCACCACAAGGTTCTCTTGTTATTACACCTTCACATTCCCCTCTTAAAGTAGTTCTTGTTCCGTCGGGAAGTATTACTGCAACAACCGACACAAATCTTGCAGTTCTTTTATCGTCGGGTACATCCTTTAATTCATTTAAAAGCTTTGTATACTTCTCTTCATCGCTTGCACCTTCACCTGCGTAACGTGCCGAATATACACCGGGTGCACCTCCGAGGGCATCAACCTCAAGTCCTGAATCATCGGCAACTGTAATACAGTTTGCAATTTTGAAAATCTCGGTTGCCTTTTTCATAGAGTTTTCTTCAAAGGTTTTTCCGTCTTCCTCTACATCAATATCAATCCCTTTATCCGCCAGGGAGAAAACCTCCATATCAAGACCCTTTAAAATCTCTTTAATTTCTTTTACCTTGCCTTTATTGTTGGTTGCAATTAAAAGTTCCATAATTAATCCTTTCTAAAAAAAGGAGGCAAGCCTCCTTTTTTTTAATTACTTTATTTCTCTGCCGCCATCGCCTAAATCTGAAACATAGAATGATGGAGCGTAGCCGATTTTTGCGGTATAATTCTTTTCAACCTCTGCTTTAAAGGTATCAACCATATCCTCTCTTACGATTGAAACGGTACAACCGCCAAAGCCTGCACCTGTCATTCTTGAACCGATACAGCCTTCGATTTTTCTTGATTCGTCAACTAAAGTATCAAGCTCAATTCCTGTTACTTCGTACAAATCACGAAGTGAATCGTGGGACGCGTTCATCAATCTTCCGAATTCTAAAACATCGTTATTATTCAAAGCCTCAATTGACTTTAAAACTCTGTCGCACTCGTAAACAACGTGAGTTGCTCTCTTGATTTTAATCTCGTCTCCGATAACGTTTTTGTTTGCTTCAAAAACATCTGTAGGGATTACACCTAAATATTCGTAATCCGTAACTGTCTGCAGCTTTGCAAGTGCATCCTCACATTCACTGCGTCTTTCGTTATATTTAGAGTCTGCAAGACCTCTCTTTTTGTTGGTATTGGCAATAACAATCTTGTAGCCGTCAATTTTAAGAGGAACAAGCTTGTAGCTTAAATCCTTACAGTCAAGGAAAATAACGTGGTCCTCTTTACCCATGGCAGATGCAAACTGATCCATAATACCGCAGTTTACACCGCAGTAATTTCTTTCTGCTCTCTGACCGATTTTTGCCATATAAATCATATCAACAGGGTCTTTAATACCCTTTGATTCATTGTAATATGTAGTAAATACAAGCGCTGTTGAAACTTCAATTGCAGCTGATGATGAAAGACCGCCGCCGTGTGGAAGGTTATCGTCATATAACATATCAAAGCCGGATACCTCGATGCCGTCCTTCATCAGTTCTACGGCAACACCAACCTGATAGTTACCCCAGAAAAGGTCCTTATACTCATCAGGAGTTTCTAAATTTGCCTCAACGATGCCTTCAAGGTCGGTTGCTTTCATACGAAGGATTTTATCCTCACGCTTTCTTACTGCAACAAATGCACCTATTGTAAGTGCTGCAGGGAAAACAAATCCGCCGTTATAGTCGGTATGCTCACCTATTAAGTTAACTCTTCCGGGAGATGCAAAAATTCTTACATCCTCTTCGCTGCCGCCGAAAACATTTATAAATTCTTTAATTAATTGCTGTTTATCCATTTCGTTCACCTTTTTTCTGATATTTCTTTTTTAAGTATATCACAAATATGGAAAAAAATAAAGTATAAAAAAGCAAAATTTTCACATACTAACAAAAAGTGTATGAAAGGAATGATTTTGTGAAAATTAAAGATATTTGTGCAATGGAAATCCTGGATTCCAGAGCAAATCCTACAGTACTCGCAAAGGTTACACTTTGTGATGGCTCGGTTGGCTGTGCTTCCGTACCGTCGGGTGCTTCGACAGGTGAATTTGAAGCGTTGGAGCTGCGTGACGGTGGAGAAAGATATATGGGAAAAGGTGTATTAACAGCAGTTTCCAATATCAATACCGTTATAAAACAAGGTGTAATGGGTGAAGAAATTAACGACCTTCGTGAGCTCGATTCAAAATTAATCGCCATTGACGGCACAGAGAACAAAGAAAAGCTTGGTGCAAATGCAACTCTGGCAGTTTCGATAGCTTTTGCAAATGCTGCGGCAAAGTATCATAATATGCCTCTTTACCGATATATTGGCGGTGTGTACGGCTCAGCCCTGCCTACCCCCATGATGAACATAATAAACGGTGGTGCTCACGCAAATAACAACGTTGATATTCAGGAATTTATGTTGATGCCCACAGGCTTTGGAAGATTTCACGAAAAATTAGAAGCGAGTGTAAGAGTTTATCACAATTTAAAAAATCTTATAAAAGGTTCAACTGCAGTAGGTGACGAAGGCGGCTTTGCGCCTAACCTTGAAAAAGACGAGGATGCTCTTGACTTAATCTGCAACGCTGTAGAAAAAACAGGCTACAAAATGAAAGAGCATTTTTCCCTTGCTATTGATGCGGCATCAAGCGAATGGTACAGCGGTAAAAGCTACATCCTTCCCAAATCAAATAAACAAATGTCAACAGATGAATTGATAGGCTACTGGGAAAATCTTTGCGACAAATATCCCATCATTTCAATTGAAGACGGACTTTCGGAAAATGACTGGGAGGGCTGGCAAAAGCTTACTCAAAAGTTAGGAGGTCGTATTCAGCTTGTAGGTGATGACTTATTTGTCACAAACACAAAAAGACTGAAAACAGGAATTGAAAAATGTGCAGGGAATGCAATTTTAATTAAACCAAATCAGATAGGTACTCTTACTGAAACTATGGATGCAATTCTTCTTGCACAGAAAAACGGATATAAAACTATTATTTCTCACAGAAGCGGTGAAACCAAAGATACAACAATTGCCGACCTTGCCGTTGCCACAAATGCAGGACAAATCAAAACAGGAGCACCTGCACGAAGTGACAGAGCCGAAAAATACAACAGACTTCTTGAAATTGAAAAAGAAATTTATAATATTTGATGAAAATTTTATGAAAGCTATTTACATTTTTTTGTAAATGTGATATGATTTAGTAACGAATACTAAATAAAGAGGTTTGTTGAATTATGTCAAGACAAAAGCTTTCAGACAGAACTTTGCCGGATTATACAAAAGGTGAAGAAATATTCAATATGGTATCTCATATAGTTGGCGGTGCGGCAGGCATCACAGCACTTACGCTTTGCGTTATTTTTGCCTCAATCCACAACAATGTATGGGGAGTAGTAAGCAGCGCTATATATGGAGCTTCTATGATAATACTTTACACTATGAGCAGTATTTATCATGGACTAAGCCCCAGACTTAAAGCAAAAAAAGTATTTCAGATAATTGACCACTGTTCAATTTTTCTTCTTATTGCAGGAACGTATACTCCCTTTACTCTGTGTTCTCTGCGCGGACAGAATCCTGCGTTGGGATGGACAATTTTCGGTGTTATCTGGGCAGCGGCGGCTTTAGGTATTACTCTGAACTCAATCGATATCAAGGCATACAGAAAATTTTCTGCAATTTGCTATCTGGTTATGGGCTGGTGCATTATCATCGCAATTAAGCCTATGTACTATTCCTTAGGGGTGGGCGGTATGACCTTCCTTGCTACAGGTGGCATTTGTTATACAATCGGAGCTTTAATATACTATCTGTTCAAGAAAAAAAGATATGCTCATTCAATTTTCCATCTGTTTGTTTTAGCAGGAAGTATTCTTCATATGTTCTCAATATTGTTTTACGTTGTATAAATAATTAAAAGCTCCGTGCAAAAGCACGGAGCTTTATACTGTCGAAAAAGCCGCTCGACTATGCCGAGTGTTCTTAAGGACACTCGGCAGTTTTATTCGCCTTACGGCGAGTGGTATTTGCTTTGCAAGTGATATTGCTTCGCAGTGGTATTGCCTTTGGCAGTTTTGGCGAATAAAATACCACTAAAACGAATGTTTTAATAACACTTTTGATTTATCAAAAATATCACTCTGTACGAAAGTACAGAATATCACTTAAAAAATCACCAGTATTACAGTATAATTATTGCAGAGGTGATAATTATGGCAGATAGTGTTTTAAGAGATAAAGCAAAACAATTTGCAGAGGATATTGTTTTTTATGCAGAGAAATTAAATCAAGCCATAAAGAGGCAGTACTTGTCAATCAACTGCTTCGTTCTGCAACTTCAATAGGTGCAAACCTTCACGAAGCACAATATGCACA
>JAGAJK010000013.1 GCA_017626145.1 Clostridia bacterium | reverse complement strand
TTTACTTGAATTCATAAATGAATTCTCAAAAATTTAGACCGACACTTTTTAATGCCGGTCTGTTTACCATGCTATTATTTTCTTTTAAAAATTTTTTTGGAGATTTTTAAAAATTTTACTTGACTTTATTTAGCAGGTCTTTTATTTTAAATTTGAACTTATATCAATGAAAAAATCAGCGGTATAGTAAGACAGGATAAAAGATGTGAAACAACAGCCATACCCGCCGCCACCGACGTATCCTTGCCGTAGGCACGGGGAATTACTATTGTATTAAGTCCAAGCGGCATCGCAAGACTGCAAAGTGCACACAAAAATACAGTTTCGTTTATTGGCACAAAAAATTTTGTACATATAAGGTTAATGCCAATAAGGATAAGTGGCAGTACTATAAGTCTTACAAATGTTACGGCATATATTGACACATTGGTAAATGTTTTCTTCAGGTCAATAGTTGCAACAGTCATACCTGTAAGAAGCATAGCAACAGGTGACATACAATCACCCGAAACTGTTACCACCGATGTAAGCCATTCAGGAAGCTTTAACCCGGAAATACCTATTACCATACCTATAAGCATACCTGCTATCATCGGATTTTTAAAGGCTTTAAGACGTTTCGCAAGAGTTTGCTTGCCTTCGTTATCTGCAATAAGAAGAACCGGTGCACCCCAGAGATAAATTCCCATCCACAACGGGAGAGTAAATATTATATACTCTAAAAATATTTCAGGGAACAAAGCTGCTACCACTGCATTACCCATAAAACCGAAGTTTGAAAAAACAAGACCGTAGGTATAAATATTCTGAAGATACTTATCTTTTGTAATAAGCTTTACTATAAGCATAACAACAGGAATTACTATAAGCAGTATTCCAAGGCTTATGCAGAGCAGCTTCCAGGCGCTGCTGAGGGTTGAAACAGTAAAGTTTTTGATAAACGTTCCCATAACAAGTGCAGGAACAAACAAAACATTTTCAAGCTTTGATAAAACCGTTGACGAATTCTCGGGTACTACCTTAAATCTACCCAACAAATATCCTATTACAATCAAAGAAAACAGAAACGCAAGCTGTTCCATTGTTGAAGTAAATAATGCCATATTTAATTCCTTTCCAAATCAGATTAAGTATCATCTCATAACCTTTTATTAATTATAATGTCTTGAAACTGAATTTTAATTCAGTTTTATACTCCTCAAAGGATTTGAGAGAAACATATGCGTTGTTTTTTATGATATTTTCTCCGCCGAAATTTGTTGTTCTTGGTTCAAGACCTACAACATACTCACTTTCTCCAAGCATTTTCCAGATGAGGAAATCAGGGAGCGTATCTCTTTTATATGTGATATAAGCGCCTATTTCTCCGTTTTCAATACCTGCTGTTGCAATATCACCTTCGTGTTCAACTCCAATGCATTCCTCTTCTTTTCCGTGAATCGGAGCTGAAATATCTGCAATATCTTCTGGAACATTTATCATTTTTGCTCCCTCACGAACAAGAGGATAACCAAAATTACAATGATAGCAAAGTGCTATATTTTCATCGCTGAAGCCTTCATTTACAATTGTATCTTCAACAGTAAATTCATCAGCAAAAAGCTTTGCTGTTATTGTTCTTTTGAAAACAAGGTTTTCTCCGAACACAACACTTTCGCGCATTTCTCCTGAAACACGCATAACGTATTCGTCACCCTCCCAGTCAGCATAGACAGATACATTTTTTGCAGGAGTGTTTGCAATTCTGCCGTGAAGCCCCATATCGTTCACAGGTCCGCCGATATTACGAAGTCCGCAGGTGGTAATTAAACCGCCGTAAAAACCGCGAAGCCAGTTTTTATCATCTTTTTCATAAAATGCAGGTGATGTGATACCTGTTTTTGAAAGCCAGCTCACTGCGTTATCCTTATAATAAGCCTGTGCAATATCCATACATCTGTCAGGAAGAACTGTAAAGCGAAGATTACCTGTATTAATTTCTATGGCACGAACACCTTTTGCTTTTCCGTCATTAAATGTAAAATCTCTTATGCCGCCTATCTGTTCAACTGAACCGATATGCTTCAATAATTCCTGTCTTTTCATAATATTTCTCCTTTGTCTTATCTTTAACGTGATTTTAAACATTCACGCTTTAATTCTTTTTTTAAATTCATCACACAGAATAAGAGTTTCCTCGTTCAGTCTTCCTCTGCAGAAATTCAGTAATTCCTCAGGCACACCGCCGTAATATGCCTCAGCAATTGCTCCTGCCATATCCGCTATAGTATCAGAATCACTGCCGTAAGCTATTGCATTTAATACTGCGCTCTCATAATTGTCACTCTCTAAAAATGCAACTACAGACATAGGAACTGTATCCTGACAGATTTCACTCCATACACATTCTTTTCTTAAGGTTTCATAAGTTTCATTTAACAGCGGATAAGCAAATTCTTCCAGAAGATACTCTTTAATCTCCTGCTTGCTTTTACCTGTTCTTGCAAGAAAAATTGCTGCGGCAATACACATAGCACCCTTCTCACCTTCAGGATGATTATGAGTAACATCAGCAGTAAGCTTAGCAAACCTGAGGGTTTCCTCAAGTGTATCAAAAAACCATCCGACAGGACTCACTCTCATACCTGCACCATTGCCGTAGCTGTGTATAGGTGCGTACTCGTGAAGTATTTTAGCATCACAGCACCAGCGCCAGAACCTTGCTCCAAATCCAAGCTGAGACGGATCAAACTTATCAAGGGCGTATGTAACGAATCTTTTTGCCAGCATTAATTTCAGTTCCTCATCATCGCAGGATTTGTCTATATCGTACAATAACCATTCAGCTACAGCAAGCGTTAGTGCTGTATCGTCAGTAAATTCATCTGTATCATTCATCAGCCTGATTTCTGATATATCCTCGTATTTCACTTTTTCAAATTCGTATGTGGAACCTAAAATATCTCCGCAAATTGCTCCCATCATATAAAACATTCACCTTTCTTAAATAATAATTTTATCACTACGCTAATTATAATAAATTATGTGTACGTAAATCTGTACACTAAGGCTTACCATATGATTCCAGCAATTTTCTCAACAACTTGCCTTATAATGATATCATATTTTATTTATTTTTTCAATACTTAAAGATAATCAGTCAACCTTGGAAAAACAAAAATATTTTCTTGCGGTAGAACGAGTTTTTCCGTTTAGGCACGGGAGAAGGATACTCTGCGCTCGCCGTTTTGCCGACCATCCCGGATGGTTCCGGCAAATTCGTCGTGCTCAAGACACAACAGTCCGCAAACCTTATCGCAGGTTTGCGGCTGTTTCAACGAACGCCTTCGGCGTCCTCATCCTAAGACTCCGCTGCCAAAAAAAGAACACCTTGTACGGTGTTCTTTTTTTGGCAGCGGGAGAAGGATTCGAACCCTCACAAACAGAGTCAGAGTCTGTCGTGCTACCCTTACACAATCCCGCTATATTCAGTTAAAAAAAAGTTCTTGGTGCAGAAGGCGGGACTTGAACCCGCACGGCATTGCTACCACTACCCCCTCAAAGTAGCGTGTCTACCAATTCCACCACTTCTGCGTTTCGAACATAAAATATTTTATCATATACATACTGTTTTGTCAACACTTTTTACTAATTTTTTTGAATTTTTTTCAAAACCGTGTCCACATCTGCCTTAATCGACCCCAAAAGCCCGTAACCGGGCTTCCCGAAATATGAATTTGTTACATAATCAACTCTTGATAACCCATAATATAAAACCAGGATACAGATAAGGACAGTTATCTTCACACGCATAAATACACCACCTTTTCAAGTTATGTATTTATCAAGTGCTTCCGCAAGAAGTGTTACCGAATACTTTGCTTCTTCTATAGAATTGCCGTTACTTCCAACCTCTACTATTATACTGTTTTTTGTTACATGCTGATTAAAGCGTTCTTTTCTCAGGTCAACCGCACGCATTAAGTCCGGATACATATTACACACAACATTCTGTAAGCCTGCAGCAAACTTAAGATTCTCCTGCCAGGACGGATGATTCAGCCCCCCCTCATTGGTTCCCGTTACAAGCATAAGCTGTGCTGCTTTTTTGCCGTTTATTTCGGTAACAAATTTTACACGTTGCTCATCCGAATCTCCCACAGCATCACGATGAAGGTCAAAAATTATATCTATATCGGGATAATGCTCAATATACCAGTTCATAACCTTTAATGAATTTGCGTAAGAGCCGTTATATGAAGGATAATCGTGGAGCTTTATGTCGTGCACTACTTTAAAGCCTTTTTCCTTAAGGGCATCGGAAAATACATTTCCTACCGCTATCATATTTTTATCGGTTTCGGTGGTTCTGCTACCTTTGCTGTCTGCATACCCCTCCGTTGCGTGGGTATGAATTATAAGAATCTGAACATCATCCTTCCTCTTCGGTGGTGCGTAACCATTCATTAATTCACTAAGATTTACGTCATAGTCGGTATGATTTGTAAGAAACACTTTTTCGTATCCGTTTTTGTTTTCTGTGTTTTCAGCATAGGTAACCTTTTTCTCTACTACTTCTATTTCAGGTTCTTCTGCAGGAGGTTGTACCGTTTCCTGCGGTTTTATTTCTGCTTCGGGCAAAAAATTGGTTATATCACGTATTTCCCCGAAAACTCCCGTTCTTTTATAATTTGCGTTAACTGCTGCAACTGAAAAAATTTCGGGGAGGATTTTATTTATATCTGTACTTACGGGAATATTAATTTTGTTCGTCAGAAAACAAATAAACGCAAGTAATAAAGGTAGTAACACTCCGTCAAAATTCTTTTTTCTTTTATACACTTTCTCCTCCGAATATCTTTTTTATAAGTATATTCGGTTTACATAAAACTTATGAGTAGAGATAAAGTTCCTCAAGGGGTATATTGTGAAATGCAAGGTTGATTGCGGCACTTAAAATCTTTGTCATCTGAGACACTAAGCTGTCCGCCTCCTTAGGAGCAACTATCAAATCTCCTGTTTTTTCCTTTATGCTGTTATATACCATTTCATCGTCGGCACCTATTGCATCATAAGCAAGGGTTGCGGCTTCAACAACCATAGGAACACCTATTGCCATAACCTTTACACCTATAGTATTTTCACTTATTTCTGCTCTTACATTTCCTATGCCCGAACCGGGGCTTATACCTGTATCTGTCAATTGAATTGTGTTTGCAAGCCTTTCTGTATTACGGGCAACCAGAGAATCTATGCATATAACCGCATCGGGCTTTACATAAGAACAGATGCTTTTAATTACATCTGCCGACTCCACTCCTGTAATGCCCAAAACTCCCGGCACAATCGCACTTATGTTACCCAACTGTGAAATCCCGTTTAAGTTCATTTCCTTCAGGTGATGAGTAACTATAAGCCCGTCAACAGTTAAAGGCCCTATGGAATCAGAGGTTATTTTTCTGTTGCCGAGTCCTGCCACAAGCACAGAGGGGTTTTCTTTTTTGCATATAAGACGTTTTATCTGCCTTGTGAGACAGTTTACACATACATTATAATAACCGCTTCCTATTTTAGTGAACTCAGGCATCTGTAAGGTTACATACTTACCTTTAGCTTTACCCAAAGCCTGTTCGCCCTTTTTGTTTTTTATCTCAACAAAGGTAAGCTTTATTCCGTCACAATCCTCTTCAAAAGCGTCAACTCCTGCTGCTAAATCAGCTTCTTCCCCGTTATACATTTCTTTAGCTTCAAGTGCAAGATCGGTTCTTATCATAAAAATCTCCATTCCGTGCCATACATCGGCACAAATAGCAATGAAATTTCTCTTATCTGTATGGCATGGAAAGATAAGAGATTTTTTTGCCCATGTGCGTTTCTTTGCGTAAACAAAGAAAATTTCGCACGGGCTAATTTAAATCCGCCGGTAGGCATAACGGGAAAGTAACTTTCACGTTAAACTCCTTTCAAAAAAAGAAATACTGTAATTACAGTATTTCTTTTTTTAAGATTAATATGCAACGATAACTCTTATTCTTCCGCCGGCTTTTGCACTTTTATCGTAATAAAATTCAATTGAATTTGTTTTCCCTACAAGGTCATCAAGAGAAACAAGCTGCCACTGACCTACATTTGTTCTTCTGTAGCATACAACCTTATCACTTATATAATGAACTATTCCATCAGCTGTAACCTGACCTTTTGTAAAGCTGTCTGCTTTATTATCAAGCTTTGTAAGAGCAGAAATTGATGTTACGGAGTTACCTGACATTGTAAATCTTGCGGCACTTCCTGCACTTACTGCATAGGTTGTATTACCTCCTGCCACAACCTTAATTTCTCCTGCGACATTACAGGTATATGAGCCTGATACAGAGGTTACAAGACCGTAGCTGTAGCCGTCTCCTGTTATATTATCAAGAAACAGAGTATCAATTTCACCCTTTTGATTTTTTGTATACCACAAAACCTTTCCTGAAGAGATAAACACCTGATCAAGTCTTTGCGGATAGACTACGGTATAAAGAGGAGCTTTAGCTACACTTGTATTCATTATATCCATTATTTTCACATCATCAGATACGCTCATTCCACCAAGTGTCATTGTTTCATAGTCAAATAAACCACTCAAAGAGGGTGCTGAAACTCTTGAAATCTTTGTTCCTTCACCTGAAATTTTCACAGAAACCACAGAGGATTTAATTTCTTTATAATCCGAAGCGGTTCTATATTCAAGCTCAGAGCCATCCGCTGTGGCAATTTTTGCATAATAAGACGTATAAGTGTTTCCGTTATCCCGAGTGTATTCCTTAGTGCCCGTTCCTGTTAAGTATCCGTATGAGGTTACCGTATCTCCACTATTTGTCAGGACATCGGCAATACCGCCGTCTTTGCCGATAAGAAGAGTTATTGTATCACCAAGCTCACAGACACCACCTGTTACAAGCTTGTTAAAGGCGTCTGAGGATTCAATATTATACGTTACACCTGAAAGAATAATTGAATTTACATTGTCTTTATTCGGAAGTGCAGATTCAAAAACACCTGTTACCTTTTTCGAGTATGCCCAGACAAGGTTCATTTCGCTTGAAATATAAATAATATCATTTACCGCAATCTGCGACTCTGACACAAGCTTTCCGTCTCTCATAAATACGGTATTTTCAGCTAAGCCGTAATTTTCAGCAAGCGAAGAAGCTGATTTTACAGTATATGGACCCTTTAGCTTTTCTGCACCGATTATAACATATTCCACATCACCTAAATGATTGCTGTAAAGCGAAATGGAATCGCCTTGTTTAACCTGGGGTAAAAAGCTGCTTAAGGTTCCTTTTAAAGAACCCTTGTATGCAGTTGTATCGGAAGCGATGTCCAACGCCTGTGTTTTTCCGTTTAAATATACAAGCACATCATTATTTAAAACTGTATAAACACTGTAACTGCCCTGCATTGAATTTTCGGGCAGAAATGCTACTGCATCCTGAGAATTTTTTATAACAAGATTACCCTTCAGTCCTATTACCGCGGAATTAAAATATTCAGGAATTTTGTATGTTCCGTTTGATGTGACAACGTGATTTTTGGCAACAGACGAATCTTCGTTGGTAGTAGCAATTAAAACGGTATCGTTTAAAATGGTATATCCGAAAGCTGATATTGCTTTTGCAGAAGTACCTTTGATTTCCGTGTCAAGGGTGTTGAATACAAGCTGCATAACATCCTTTCTCTGCATTCTTTCGCCTACAGACTTATCTATACCTTCAAGAAGTTCAAGTCTTGTTGCAAGGCTCATCTGCCCTTCGGGCCAGGAAAGACCAAAATCCGCATCGGTATATCCTAAAAGCTTTAATGCAATTGTAACGCCCTCCTCAAGAAGAACATTTTCTTCCGGTCTGAAGGTTGAATCAGGATAGCCTTTAATAAGACCGTTCTGAGATGCTACCCTTATATATGAGGCACCCCAGTATGTATAAGGCACATCAGGAAATGGTGAAATTCTTGACACGTTCGATACGCTGTTTCTCCACTGACTTGAAGCAACCGCAACCTTTGCAAATTCAGCTCTTGTTACAAAATCCTCAGTATGGAAATCGCCGTTTTCATCCCCTTGCATAATTGAAAGAGATTTTAAAAGCTGCTGCATCTGATTGTCGCTGATTTCAACAGCCTTTGCTGATGTTACTCCCGTAAAAACAGAAGCAAGCATACATACAGCAAGCAATAAGGTTATATATTTTTTCATATTTTGATTTATTCCTTTCTGTTAATCAGTCATGACGTAAAGCTTCAATAGGATTCAGCTTTGATGCCTTACTTGCGGGGAAGTAGCCGAACATTATTCCTATGCCTGCCGAGACACCAAAGGCTACTATAATTGAAAGCACGGAAATTGATACACCTATACCCATAAGCCTGCAGACGACAATTGATGCAACAATTCCTAAAACGATACCAATAATACCGCCTATTGCAGAGGTGGTCGCCGCCTCAACAACAAACTGACTCATTATGGCACTGCGTTTGGCACCAATTGATTTCCTTATACCTATTTCCCTTGTTCTTTCGGTTACTGATACAAGCATAATATTCATAATTCCGATACCACCTACAAGAAGTGAAATCCCTGCTATACCAACCAGAATTACCGTAAGAGTTCCCATAAGCTCGTTAACAGTATCAACTATCTGTGCAAGTGCCATTACCCTGTAAGCTGAATCACTTGAAAATATTCCGTAAAGATAATTTTTAATTAAAGTAATGGTTGGGTCAACAAGCTCTTTGTCCCGTGCATATACTATATAGCTTGAAACTGTACCCATACGTGACAGGGTTCTTGCAAGAGTGTAAGGTATATAAATACAGTCGTCGGCAGAGCCTTCTGTACTGTCCGCCTGTTCCTCAAGAACACCCACCACATCAAACTGACTTCCGTTTATTTTGAAGCTTTGGCCTACCGGGTTGCCGTCAAAATATTCCTCGGCAAGATAAGAGCCTATTACACAGCTTTTCTGTCTTGTCTGTACATCCATATACTGAAGAAATCTTCCGCTTGTAAGCTCGTAATTCTGAATATAAACATAATCCTCATTTACACCTGTTATAGAGGTGCTTTCCGCTGTATCGGTTCCAAATTTCGGAGCTGCCTGAACAGTTACTGTCGGGGATATATACTCAATATAATCAGAATTTTCCTCTGCAAATTCGTACATATCCTCCACGTCAACCTGACGGTTACTTCCACGGGCAAATATGTTTACGTTTATAAGATTCAGCCCCATATCCTCAAAAGTAGTAAGCATATCGGATTTAAAGCCATTTACCAGACTTACCAGTATAATAACTGCCGCTACGCCGATTATTATACCCAGCATTGTAAGAAAGGAACGCATTTTGCTCGTCATTAAGCTTTTAAGAGCGAGAGAAAATGCCTGTTTTATCCCCATTATTCTCTCCCCTTTTCATCACTTATTATTTTACCGTCCTGTATCCGGACTATTCTTTTCGCTTCCTTAGCTATTTCGTTGTCGTGAGTAATCATAACTATTGTGTTTCCCTGCTCATTAAGCTTTTTCAAAAACTCAAGAACCTCTCTGCCTGTTTTGGAGTCAAGGGCACCTGTAGGTTCATCTGCAAGGAGAAGGGACGGATTTCCTGCAAGTGCACGTGCAATGGAAACTCTTTGCTGCTGACCGCCCGAAAGCATAGATGGCATTTTTGTGCATCTGTCAGCAAGACCAACCATTTCAAGTGCCTCCATAGCCCTTTTGGCACGTTCCTTTGCAGGCATACCTCTGTAAATAAGAGGAAGCTCAACATTTTCCTTAACAGTAAGCTTCGGTATTAAGTTATACTGCTGAAATATAAAGCCAATCATTTTATTTCTTACTGCAGCAAGCTCATCATCCTTCATTGTACTTACATCGGTTCCGTTAAGACGGTAGGTTCCGCTTGTAGGCACATCGAGACAGCCTATAATATTCATACAGGTTGATTTGCCTGAACCCGACTGCCCTACGATTGCCACAAATTCACCACCGCTTATATTAAGACTTACTCCGTCAAGAGCACGGATTTCACCTTCACCGTCTCCGTATATTTTGTAAATATCCTTAAGCTCTATCATCGCATGCCTCCACCGGGCATTCCGCCGCCCATATTACCTGAAGGCATTCCGCCACCCATACCACCGGGCATTCCTCCCATACCCATCATCATATTATTCTGTCCGCTTCCGTTTGATGCGGTGGCAACGGCTATTCTCTGTCCCTGACTGATTCCTGATTTTATTTCTACCATATCGGAATTTGAAAGACCTGTTTCAACCCTTACGGCTGTATAGCCTTCAAATCTGTTATTTGCCATATTCTTCGGTGTGTTGTCTTTTTGTTCAGAGCTGTTGTTTTTATTTTTATCGGAAGATACAGCGGCTTTCTTCTGTTCCTCTGTCAGATCTTCATTCTTAACGTAGATTACATTTCCTCTCTGAACTGCTGAAAGCGGAACGGTAAGTACATCACGAACCTCAGATACATTAATTTGTGCATCAACATTCATACCCGGAATTAAATCGCCGTATTCCTTTAAAACTACGGTAACAGGGTATGTTGTCACCGAATTCTGTGTTGTACCGACAATAGAAATATTATCAATATAACCCTCGAAGCGTTGTCCTTCCAGAGCATCTGCAGTTACTGTTACGCGCTGACCCTCTTTCATTTTTGAAATATCAAGCTCGTCTACATAAATGGTAAATTTCATCTGTGTCATATCTGCAATAATTGCCATTACAGTCTGACTGCCGCCGCCTGAGGATAATTTATCTCCTGCCTTGATGGTTTTGCTTAAGACAGTTCCTGTTATAGGTGCTTTTATTGTATAATCGTCAAGCATATCCTGAGCATCGTTATAAGTAAGCTGTGCTTCTCTGTAGGACTTGTTTGTGCTGTTGCTTTCTATAACCGCAAGAATGGTATTTGGATTTACCTCATCCCCTACTACCACGTTAACCTTACTTATATCACCCGACACCTGTGCCGTAACCTCACGCTTGTCAAACTCCGAAAAAACGCCCTCAGATGCACAGGCAACATTATTTACTATAGCAGTTGCGCTTGCGCCGGCAGTTATTGTTCCGGGATTCTTTACTTCTATTATAACCTGACTTACCCTTATTCCTTCGGCTGAGATAAATGAACCGTTTGCAATCTGTGTTACGACACCGTTGCAATGTGTATTGCTGTCTGTTAAATAAACATCGGCATTTGCTCCTGCATAAAGCTGCTTTGCATCCTTTTCGTTGAAATTAATTTCAAGCTTTAATTTTGATGTGTCGGTTACCGTGAAAAGGACGGTATTTGCCGAAACCTTTGCCCCTCTTTTAGTGTTTACTGATGTAACAGTTCCCGAAATATCGGAACGCACATTAAGATTTGCTACATTTTCTGCCGCATCATCGTATGTATTCTTTGCTCTTTCAAGAGAATTCTGCGCATTTGAGGAATCAAGCTGATATAAAATATCATCCTCTTTAACAAGGTCTCCCTCCTGGAAATAGTCATAAAGAACATCTCCGCTTACAAGAGAGGTTATTTCATACTGCTCATTAGCCTCCAACGTGCCTGAACCGGTTATTGTAACAGAAACATTTCCCTTTGAAACTGTGTAGTCACTTATAGTGCTTACTGCAACCTCTTTTTTACCGCCACGAAAAGCAAAAAAGGCTACTGAAGCAATTACAAGAACAAGAACTGCTATTATAATTATCTTGTATTTTTTTACAAATTCAGGAAATTTTGCTTTTTCCTTTGTTTCTTTTACCTTACCCAAAACGATTCCTCCGTTATTTTAAATTCTCACTAATTATACTTCCAAAATATGTACATAATGTGAATATTATAGGGAATTTTATTTACTTTAAAGCAAAAATATGATATACTTTTTCCGAGGTGAGATAAATGACAGAACTACTTGCTCCGTGTGGCAGTATCAATGAAATAAGGGCGGCAATATACGGCGGTGCAGATGCCGTTTATTTTGGTGGAAAAAAATTCAACGCACGTCAGAGTGCCGACAATTTTTCAGATGAGGATATAACAAACGCCATCAAGCTCTGTCATCTTCACAACGTTAAGGCATATATAACATTAAATACCGTAGTTTCGGACAAAGAAATCGGTGAGCTTATTCCTTTTATCAGGCTGTTAAACGATAATGGCTGTGACGGTGTTATTATTCAGAGCCTTGGTCTTATGTCGGTTATAAAGGCTGTTGCACCTAAGCTTCCTGTTCACGCATCAACTCAGCTTACAGTTCATTCCCTTGAAGGGGTTAAGCTTATGGCATCACTTGGTTTTGAAAGAGTTGTAGTGTCACGTGAGCTTTCTTATGAGAATTTAAAATATATATGTGAAAACTCTCCTGTTGAAATTGAGGCATTTATCCACGGTGCTCTTTGTATGTGCTATTCGGGTCAATGCTATTTCAGCTCAGTAATAGGAACAAGAAGCGGAAATCGTGGTTCCTGTGCACAACCCTGCAGAAAACTCTACAAAAACGGTTACGAGCTGAGTCTTAAGGATATTTCCATGGCACAGGATTTTAAAAAATTCCTGACCCTTGGTGTAGCTTCATTTAAAATTGAGGGAAGATTAAAATCAAGCGATTATGTTTACGGTGTTACCAAAACCTACCGCAAGCTGATAGACGAAAACCGCAACGCAACAAATACGGAAACAGATTTTCTCAGGGCACTTTTTTCAAGACAGGGCTTTACTAACGGTTATTTCAATGCACAGCCGTCAAAAGAAATGTTTGGCATAAGGACAGAGGACGATAAAAGGCTTACTGAAAAAATCGATGTGGAAATTCCACAGAAAAAAACTCCTGTATCACTTTATTTTACGTTCAAAGAAAATCAGCCTTTGAAAATTTCATACAGTGCAGGTACTGTTACAGTTGAAAAACAAGGTGACCTCCCTCAGAAAGCACAAAAACGTGCAGTAACGAGTGAGGATATCCGGGAAAAGCTTACCAAAACCGGAGATACGGAATTTACCGTTACAGAAATTAACTATGATGCGGACGACAATTTATTTATACCTGTTTCAGCTCTTAACAATTTAAGACGAGAAGCATTGTCCGAGCTTGAAAATGCTCTCACCCAACCGAAAGAACGTCCGTTTTATGATACCGTGCCACAAAAAGAAAACGAAAATTATGATTTTTACGGCTACAGCATTACTTTGCAAAATGAAAATTATATAAGCTTATTAAAGGATTACGAAAGCAAAATCCAGACACTCTGGCTTCCATTCAACAAAATTACTGCAAATCACTTTGGCAAAACAGGAATTCTTCTGCCTGCCATTATAAAAGACAACGAAGCCGAGCAGATAAAATCAGTTTTAAAACAGCTTAAGGCTATGGGCATAACCAAAACATATTGCAGAACCTATGATGCGGTTAAATTGTCTCTGGATGAAGGCTTTACACCCTCGGGCGGATTCTCTCTTAACCTGTTTAATTCCTTTGATTTAATTCAGGCAAAAAACGCAGGACTAATCGATGCGGTTATATCCCCTGAATGCAGTATACCCGTTATACGTGACATAAAAAAGGCTTTGCCGCTGAGAATGATTGTTTACGGCAGACTTCCTGTTATGGTTACCGAAAACTGTATAATTAAAAATGCTCAAAAATGCATAAATTATGAAGGCATTTACCAGTTAACAGATAAAACAGGTGCCGCTTTCCCCGTTATGTGCGAATACCCTCACCGTAATATTATTTTAAATTCCGCTCCCATTAATTTATCTGACAAAATGGAGGAAATTTATTCTCTCGGTATATCCGGTGTTGATTTTATCTTTACCGACGAAACAGAAGAAGAAATTAAAAAAGTTCTTTTTGACTATGAAAATAAAATACCACCCCAAGGTAAATTTACCAGAGGACTATATTACAGAAAAATATAAAATAAGCTGTCAATTCGCATTTGAATTGACAGCTTGTTAATTTATCTATTCAGAAGAACTTCTTGTTCATATTTCTTAACGTCTTCGAGCCATTTATAGCCTGTTGGAACGTTATTTCTTTCACAGTATTCGTCAAACACCGCACTCCAGGGCATTGCCTTCATTTCTTCAAGCATTGCAAGACGGGTTGTGTAATCTCCGTCAATTTCTGCTTTTCTTAAAGCCTCTGTAGGCTCAAGCATACCGAGAAGAATTGACTTTATTGTATTTCTTGTACCGATTGTCCATGCGGCAATTCTGTTTATTGAAGCATCGAAGAAGTCAAGACCGATGCTAACCTTGTCAAACATATCATTTCTTGCAATTTCCTGACCGATTGCACATAATTCATCATCAAGAATTACAACGTGGTCGCTGTCCCATCTTACAGGACGGCTTACATGAAGAAGAATACCCGGAACAAAATCAAGTATTGCCGTAAGCTTGTTTGAAACAACCTCTGTTGGGTGGAAGTGACCTGTATCAAGTGTAAGATATGTCTGATTTTTAACAGCGTAGCCCATATAAAACTCGTGAGAACCGATAACACAGCTTTCAGAGCCGATACCGAAAACCTTGCTTTCTACAGAGTCGATGTTATATTTTGTCTTCTCTGCGAAAATTTCGTCAAGAGAGTCTTTCAAAAGACGTCTTGGTGCAAGTCTGTCAACGGGAATATCCTTAAAGCCGTCGGGAACCCACACGTTGGTTACAACCTTATCGTTTAATTCTTTACCGATATAATCTGCAATTTTACGGCTTGCAATACAATGTCTTACCCAGAATTTTCTGATATCTTCGTCATAGCTGCTTAAGGTAAAGCCGCTGTCGGACTTGGGGTGAGAGAAACAGGTCGGGTTAAAATCTATACCGATATTATTTTCTTTGGCAAATTCAATCCAGTTTAAAAAGTGCTCAGGCTGAATTTCGTCACGTTCAACCTTTTTCCCGTTTGTTTCCGCATAGCTTGCGTGAAGGCTTATTCTGTGATTGCCCGGTATGTATGTAAGCATCTTTTTAAAGTCATCACGAAGCTCCTGGGGAGTTTTAGCCTTACCGGGATAATTACCTGTTGTCTGAATACCACCGCTAAGTGCCTGACCGCTGTTTTCAAAGCCTGTTACATCGTCACCCTGCCAGCAATGAATTGAAATTTTTACTTTACTTAATTTTTCTAAAACCTTTTCTGTGTCAACGCCAAGCTCTGCGTATCTTTTTTTAGCTTCTTCGTACAATTTACTCATTTTAAAAATCCTTTCCAACTTATTTTGTGCAGTTTTCGCAATATCCGTATAAAAGTGTATCACACTTACTTACTTTAAAATGATGCTCGGAAAAAATGTGCTTTGTAAGCTTTTCCGTTTCCTCGCATTCAAGGTGCACAAGCTTGTCGCAAACAAGGCATTTTAAATGAAAATGACTGTCACAGCTTGCCCTTTCACCGCAAAACTGAAAGGAGGTTTCCTTTCCCTTTTTAAGAGGGTATTTTTTTATTACGCCATCTTTTTCAAGCTTATTTAAATTTCTGTATACGGTAGCACGGCTTATATCCATTCCCCTTTCAGCTAAAAAAGCGTGAATCTGGGATGCGGAAAAATCCTTGCTCTCATTATTTTCAAGAAAGCTCATCAAAAGCTGTTTCTGCTTTGTTGAGTATGTAGTTTTCATGGATAATCACCAAATTTATGATACTACAGAACATTTCAAAAGTCAACTGCATAAAATAAATTATCATACCAAATGGGGGTAAATATGGAAATTTATATAGTAAAACAAGGCGACACTTTGGCAAAAATAAGTGATCAGTCAGGACTAAGCGAAGAAAGAATAAGGATACTTAACGGAATAGACAACGATAATCTTGTTATAGGTCAGGCATTGCTTCTTTTATATCCATCCGTTACATACACCGTAAAGAAAGGCGACACATTAGAAAAAATTGCACAGGCGTTTAACACAGATATCCGCTCCATATGGCGTGCAAACTACAATATAAGCGGAACATATGAAATTTATGAAGGTCAGAATTTAGTTATATACTACGGCAGTAACAGTAAAAAACAAATAATAACAAACGGCTACGCCTATCCGGGAATAAATTCTTCTTTGATGGAAAAAACATTTCCGTACCTTACTTATATTTCTCCGTTTACCTACGGTTTTACTGAAAACGGCGATGTTTTGGAGCTTGATGACGAAACAATACGTTCCTATGCACAAAGAGCAGGAACAGAAACGCTTATGCATCTTTCAACCCTTACCGTTGAGGGTAATTTCAGCAATGTTCTTGCAAGCAAGGTTTTAAATAACAGAAGTGTATGGTCTGTATTTGCGGACAATATTTTATCGGTTTTAAAAGAACGTAATTTTTCGGGTCTTGATATTGATTTTGAATTTGTTTTCGGAAGTGAAGCTTCTCTTTATGCCGAGTTTGTAGGCTACCTTACCTCAAGGCTTAATCCTTACGGCTATAAAGTGATTTGTGCTTTAGTTCCCAAATCAAGTGACAATCAGCAGGGTGATTTTTATCAGGGACATAACTATGAGCTTTTAGGTCAGGCGGCAAATTTAGTTTTTGTTATGACCTACGAATGGGGATATACCTACGGCCCGCCTATGGCAGTTGCACCCATAAACGGAGTAAGAAACGTTTTAAATTATGCGGTAAGCAAAATTCCTCCTCAAAAAATCTTAATGGGAATTCCAAACTACGCCTACGACTGGGCACTTCCATACGAAAAGGGTGTTTCAAGAGCATTATTACTGGGTAATGATGAAGCGGTAAACCTTGCCTACGACAAAGGTGCAGAAATAAAATTTGATAACGGCGCACAGACACCTTATTTTGAATACAACGAACCCGATAATGGCAAGAATCACGTTGTATGGTTTGAGGATGCACGAAGCATAAACGAAAAATTAAAGCTTATAACAGAATTTAATTTAGCAGGCGCAGGCTACTGGAATATGATGCGTCCCTTTAACGCAAACTGGGCACTTCTTGATTACTATTATAAAATTTCATGATTTAATTTTAAAAATACCACGGCAACGTTTTGCCGTGGTATCAATCAATTATTCTTCTTTTCAAAGCAGACGGTATCTATCCCATTTCCTCTGTGATTCTTTAAAACCATTACTGTTTCAAAACCGAATTTACCTAAAATTCCTATATGGGCAAGGTTTGTTGACCATGTTCTTGTATATACATATGAACTCTTGTATTTCTCAAACAAAGCTTCGTACATTCTCTTTGTCATACCTTTTCCACGGCTTGACGGGCTTACAATAAGAGTTGAGATATAAATGTTGGGAGTGTTTTTTACATAGTCATTAATTAAGTTTTCTTTATAGCACACAAATCCTAAAACTTTATCATTTTCAACAGCAATAACAAATTTCTGCTTTTTCATTTCTTCAAAGTAAAGCTTAATTCCGTCACCTTTGACTTGCTCTTCAAAGCCTTTCTGTGTCGTTGAGCTACGGGACGAAAGCGGAGGCACAAATTCGTTATCCGCATTAGTCAGCATATTTAAAATTTCTTCGCTGTATTTATCAAAGCCGCACCCCTCTGTAAAAATAAATTCCATTTCTTACTCTCCTTACTTAATGCACCAAATCAGTGATGCTATTCTCTTTGCGGACTCGAGAAGAGAGTTTAAATAAATAAATTCATCTGTTGAATGAATAAAACCGCCGCTCGTTCCCAAGCTGTCAACACAAGGGATTCCCATTTGAGTTATATATGCCGCATCGGAGCCGCCTGTTGAAAATCTTACGTCAAGAATCGGCATAGAATTTTCTTTGTACACCTTATTCATCTTTTCAAGAAGCTTAAGATTTTTTTCTGTAATTTCCATTGCAGGCCTTGTGTTTATTACATCAATCGTACAAGAGCAACCTTTAACTGTGTTATTTTGTGCAATTTCCTTTACCTTTTTATCGATAAATTCCATTTGTTCGTTAGTTTTAAAACGAAAATCAGCGGTAAAGAAGCAGTCCTCGGCAACACTGTTTGCAACAGTACCGCCATTTATAACACCGCAGTTACAGGTAACGGTTTCTTCGTCTTTAAATTCTTCAAGAGGTATAATTTTGTGAGCCGCTTCCAAAACAGCACTTGCACCTGAGTAGCAACGTGAGGAATGTGCCGCTTTTCCTTTTACGTTGAAACGGTACTGTCTTATTCCTTTTCTGCCAAGAACAGCGCTATCCTTGATATAACCCTCAAGATTCAAGAAAAATTCGGCAGTTTCTGCTTTTTTGCACATATACTTAATGGTTTCTTTATTACTGCTTTCACTTTCGTTTTCTTCATCTGACTGCAAAATAAGCTCAATTGGTCTTTCGCTGAAATTGCACTTCTCAAGCCCGTCCATTGCCATTATTGCGGCAACGATACCGCCTTTGCAATCAAGAACACCGGGACCGTACATTTTTTCTTCGTCACGTTTTACTGCAGGACTGCCGAACATTCCCACAGGAAATACCGTATCCATATGCCCTGAAAGACAAACCTTTTTCCCTTTTGCATTCGGGTTCATTGTTATGCAAATTGCGTCCCCCGACACCTTTTGCGGTAAAATTTCAATTTCCCAGCCGTGCTTTTTTGCAATTTCCATAAAGAATTTACCTACTTTATCCACTCCCTCTTTAAAGGCGGTAGGACTTTCAATGTTACAAGCCTCCTGTAGGGTATCAAGGTATTCTTTTTCACTATTTTCCAGCACTTTAAATAACTGCTCACATTCCATTTTTATTGCCTCACTTTTTAAATAAAATTTTCACAACAACTTATATTATCTCATTTTTATTTAAAAGGAAATTAAATATTTATAGATAAGGCTTATTGCTTCTGCTCTTGTTAAGTTTTCCTGGGGTCTTAATTTTCCGCCGTTGCCGTTTACAACACCGAAACCCGAAAGAATTGCCGCATAACCGATTTTTTCTTTTGATACTTCGCTTTCATCGGCAAAATTTACTTTAAATATATCTGTAAGCTGTGCTACTCTTTCAAGGCCGGCATAACGAATTATATAAACAAAAGCATCTTCTCTTTTTATACTGCTTTCAGGATTTCTGTCTTCCTTTGATATTATCTTATTACCTGTAAGAATGTCATAAAGCTCATCTGTTTTATAATCGGAATAATAATTACCCCAAATTGCACACGCCGTTAAATTAAGAAATTCTTCCTGACTTATTTCCTTTTCGGGGTCAAGCACACCACCTGATAAGCCTACCTGAATTTCCGAAAGCTTTGTTGCGGCTTCCTTTACCCAATGATTTTCAATGTCGGAATATTTATATTCTTTATCAAAATAAGCATTTTCAATTTCACCTGAAATTGCTTCAAGTGTTACGCTGTGTTTTTCTAAAGTAACGCACTTTCTGTAAACACCGCCGTTCAAAATATACATTTCGATAATAGGTGAATACTTAAGAATTTTTTCATAAGCAGTAACAGAATCTACTGCATCGTCAGGATGAGGAAATTCACCTTCCGTAAAATTAACGCTGTAATGGGTAATCATATTCTTTTTAGTGTCAAAACTTACGTTTATTCCGTTACCTATGAATTTTACACCATTTAAAATTCTTTCAAAGTATCTGTTCACATTACCATAATTGTCAGGTGAATCAATCTCCGTTGTCTGTGACAGCTTTTCATTTCCGACCTTTCCTAAAAATTCATCAATTTTTGTTTCAGCTTCCTTGGTTTCTTCTTCAGAAAGTTCTTTTCTTTCGCTGTCATAATAGGTATAGTCGTTATTGCTAAGGCTTATGATTTCATCTGTTTTAGCGTTAGCCTTAAGGTAAATGTATCTGCCTTTTTCTTCATCTGTGCTTATATAATTGATGTTGTAAAAATACTGCTCATTTGAACCTTTGAACAGACTTTTGCTCTCTGTAACAAGGTCATCGGAAAAATTAATGTAAGGAAGATTTTTTATAATTTCTTCAATTTGTTCAACACTTTTAAGTCCCTTTATAGTTTCAAGTTCTTTAATTTCCTGGGGTGTAAGTCCACCACCGCCTGCACTTCCCATAACGGTATCTGATACGGATTCGTTCTTTGAAAAATATTCCTCTTCAACATCTTCGGTTAAAATTTCACCGCTGGAAATATCCATATAACCTGTATTATTGTCTTTAATTCTGTATATAAGCTTTGCCGCAGGTTCATTTCGTCCGTCTTTGATAAAAGGAACATAAGTATCCATGTATATAAGCTCAACAGGAAATGCTTCTTTATATTTTTCATTAATATTTTCAAGCTTGTCTTTATCTTCAGCAAACTCTGCGTCGTACTTAAAGTTTACATTCATTCTGCGTACGAAAATTTCATTATCAACTACGCAAAGAGTAATTGTTGCATAATTATCCTTAACGAAAACAGCATTTTTAAGCCTTTTAAAGGTTAATGTGTATGTAAGATTCTGTGATGCAGAATAACTGTCGTAAAACAAGCCGTCGTTTTCTTTAGTGAAAGCATCCGGAAGAGTTTTTCTTAAAAATTTCTCAGCGTATTTTATAATTTCATCGATTGATACAGATGAAATCTTTTTGTCAGAGCTTTTAAAAGCATTATCCGAATAGCTTGTAATTCTTCCGTCAGCATCCGAGGAAACACTTAATGTTTTTTCGTAATCCTCTGTGCGCCAGTTAAAATGGTATGTCTTTTTGCTGTTATAGTCAGATACATTTCCTGAAAATTCAGTAAGCTCATCGGGCACTGCTATTTTTTCTTTCACTTTTAAAAGAACTTTTTCCATTTCTTCTGCGTTATCTTCACTTGCCAATACGGTAAATGACGACAAAAGCAATAAAACTGCCAATAAAACTGCCAATAATCTTTTCATAATAATCTCCATTCCGCCGCCATACGTCGGCACAAGTGTTAATCAAATTTCTCTTATCCGTATGGCCAGGAATGATAAGAGATTATTGTGCCCATGTGCGTTTCTTTGCGAAAGCAAAGAAAATTTCGCACGGGCTGATTAAATCCGCCGGAGGCATAATGGGAAATGAAATTTCACATTATAGCTCCATTCCGCCGCCATACGTCGGCACAAGTGTTAATCAAATTTCTCTTATCCGTATGGCCAGGAATGATAAGAGATTATTGTGCCCATGTGCGTTTCTTTGCGAAGGCAAAGAAAATTTCGCACGGGCTGATTAAATCCGCTGGAGGCATAATGGGAAATGAAATTTCACATTATAGCTCCTTTTATACTATTTTGGTGCTCCAGTCCGAGACATCCCAGACCTCGTCAACAATTCCTTCATAAAATTCACTTTCGTGGCATACAAGAATTACCGTTCCTTTAAATTCCTTAATTGCTTTTGCAAGCTCATCCTTTGCCATTATATCAAGGTGGTTTGTAGGTTCGTCCAACACAAGGATATTTGCAGGCTTTTGCATAATCTTACAAAGACGCACTTTGGCATTTTCACCGCCTGAAAGAACACGCATCTGCGTTGTTATATGCTCTGTGGTAAGACCGCATTTTGCAAGTGCGGCACGGGCTTCTGCGTTGGTAAGTGAGGGAAATTCGTCCCAGAATTCCTGCAAAGCCGTTTTATCCGAAACACTTTCCTCCTGCTCAAAATATCCCACATTCATAAACTGATCGTGGGTAATTTCGCCCTCAAGAGGTGGGATGATTTTAAGCAAGGTTTTTAAAAGTGTTGACTTACCAAGACCGTTTACCCCTTTAATTACTATCTTTTTGTTTCGCTCAATTTCCACATCGATTTTCCGTGTCAGCGGTGAATCGTAGCCTATAACAAGATTTTTTGCAGATATTACAACCTTGCCCGGTGCACGGTCGCTGTTAAACACAAAGGTGGGTTTAACCTTTTCGGGAGCTATGCTTATTCTTTCCATTTTGTCAAGCTCTTTTTGTCTTGAACGAGCCAGCGTTGCCGTTGCCGCACGTGCTTTATTCCTTGCTACGAAATCCTCAAGGTCGGCAATTTTCTTCTGCTGCTTTTTATATGCCTGTTCAATCTGATTTTTCTTTAATTCGTGCATACGAAGAAAGTCCTCGTAGGTGCCTTTATATCTTGTAAGATTTGTGTTTTCAAGATGGTAAATTATATTTGTAACCTTTGATAAAAACGGCATATCGTGGGATACCAGAATAAATGCATTCTCGTAATTCTGCAAAAACGATGTAAGCCAGTTTATGTGGTTTTCGTCTAAAAAGTTGGTAGGCTCGTCTAAAATTAAAATCATAGGATTTTCAAGAAGAACCTTCGCAAGCAATACCTTAGCTCTCTGACCGCCCGAAAGCTCGGATACGTCCTTTTCAAGACCTATTTCACCAAGTCCTAAGCCGTTAGCATACTCTGTTATTTTAGTATCGATTGTATAGTAACCTGATGAATCAAGTATTTCCTGAAGCTCCCCTACTTCTTCCATCATATCATTTAATTCATCTTCACTTGCCTCTGCCATTTTATCGTAAATACCAACCATTTCCGCTTCAAGCTCCGAAAGGCGGGAAAAGGCACTTCTTAAAATATCCATAATGGTTTTACCTTTTTCAAGGGTTGAATACTGATCAAGATATCCGTAGGTAATGTGACGGCACCATTCAACCGTACCGTTTTCAGGTGTCATTTCACCTGTTATAATCTTTAAAAATGTGGATTTACCTTCGCCGTTTGCACCAATTAAGCCTATATGCTCGCCCTTAAGCAAACGAAAGCTTGCATCCTCTAAAATCTGTCTTCCCCCAAAGCTGTGGGATATATTTTCTGCATTTAAAATACTCATTCTGTGTCATTCGCTCCATATTATTTTAAATTTACGATTACTTCTTTTTTCCTCTTATGTCATATCTGTAGATAGCCGTTCCTATTGAAACCATCGTCAATATATCGCCTATTGCCGAGCCGTATGCATGGCTTGACAGATTATATACAAGCATCTTGATATTGTATTCCATATAATTATATTTTTCCTTTTCTTTTGCTGATAACTTAAAAGGAATGTCACAACAGCAAATAAGCCCACTGCTTGTGCGATTAATACCAATCGTTACACCTCTTGCTGTAAAATTTTGAATACACACATTCATTATACACCAAAAAAAGAAAAAAGACAACTTCTGCAAAAGAAATTTGTCATTCTTCTGATGCGGTATTGACATAAAATTGCTTTTTTGATATAATACACAAAAATTAAGGATGTGGTTATATGAAACTTTCAAAAAACGAAATAAATACTTTTTGCGGAAATATAGTATCCTTAAGAGCAGAAAGTGATAATTCCGAAATTTTATGCAAGTCGGAAAATGAAAAAGTTGCACGTATAAGAGAATACGGCATTGGAAAGTATCTTGTTATACTTGAAGGTGTGGGAAGCACTAAAATAACAGTTACTTCAGAGAATGAAACGGCTGAATGCGTTGTAAATGTAAGAGAAGCAAAAAAATCAGACCCTGACGGCAAGTTTAAAATATATACAGGTGACACTCATGCACACACATCATATTCCGATGGTTTAGGAACTCCCTTTGATGTATTTAAAAGAGTGTCCGAAGAAGATTACTTTCGCTTTTTCACTATAACAGATCATACCGAGCTTGAAGATGACGATGAATTTTTCAACACCTTTGAAGTGGCTGATATGTACACAAAGGACGGTTTTGTTGCCTTTGCCGGCAGCGAGTCGCAGCTTATGAATTTTTATAAATCCGATATCGGTGTAACCTATTACAACGGCGGAGAAATTGTTCTTATTAACAAAGAGGGATATATAGACGGCAAAGAATGGGACGAATTTTTCGACGCTATCGGCACCAATGAATACGGCGTTGGAATTATTGCACATCCGCAGATTAAAAGCTATCGTCACGAATTTACCGTTCATAACGCCTTTGACCCTTATCATTTTACCACAGATAAACACCTTAATTTAATTCATGGTATCGAAACACTTAACGAAACAAGTTGCTCAAATATGATAAACGAACGCGCCTATTCGGTGTTTCTTGATTGCGGTTACAAGGTGTCGCCATACGGCGCCAGCGACCATCACGGTCCACGTTGGGGTAAGCTTGCACAAACCTGCCGCACCTTTTTCTATTCACAGGGTGACAGTAAAGAGTATTACCTTGATGCAATGATAAACGCACGTTCCTACAGTTGTGAAAACGGTAACGTTAAGCTTTTCTACACCGTAAACGGAAAGAACCCCGCAACTACTCTCCCTCTTACGGATACATATGTGTTTAATATCCAGGCTGAGCCTTTTTATTTGAAGAAAAAAGACGACGATACAGTTTTCGTTGAAATCATTTCCGACTACGGCGAGGTAGTTGCAACCAAAGATATCGGTGCAATTGAATATAATTTTGAAATGACGGTAAAATCGGACACTGCAAGATATTTCTATCTTAAGCTGTACAGCAGAACAGGTGAAATAACCTGGTCATGTCCTGTATGGACAGGCAGAAAATTTGATGAGCTTCCAAAGGAAAGATTTAACAAGCCTGCTCTGAATGATTCCACATTCAAAACAAAATCCTGGTCAGGCGGCAAAAATGCAGGTGGTTTTCTCAACACGGACCTTAACGATTACGCACAGTTAAATGACCCCCGTGGTGAAATTGTTATAGATATGGGAAAAGAGAGGATTTTAAGTGCAATAGGCTACCACCCAAACATTCCCGAAAGAGGAAACCGCAACACCTATGCTTGCTTTATGAGTGGCTACGAATACTATGTAAGCAACGATTGCCTTAATTTTACGAAAGTTGCATCAGGCAGAATACGTCTTTACGGCGAAGAGCATATTAATGAATTTGAACCTGTTAATGCTCGTTATGTAAAGATTCGTTCCACATCAACAGTCGGAACTGAATCAAGAAAAGAAGAATACGCCAACATCGGCGTTGCTTTCGGTGCAATAAGATTTTATTAAATTCAAAAAACTGCAAAAGGTACTGTAGAAGAGTTCATAATTATAAAAATTTCAATATGAACGATTTTCCTTGTTAAATAAAATGAGGAACTGTAAAAAATTCATCATTTTTTTCAGTTCCTCAGACCGCTGACAAAGTCAAAGTCAGCGGTCTTAATGATTTCAAGCAAAGCTTGAAATCATTATAGAATTCGTGCACGATTTAGATGCCACTGTTTTTAGCGATATATTCACTTCGTTCGTGCGATATATTTTTATTTCATTCAAATGCGATATTACCTCATTTCATTCGGTTGCGATATGATATAAATTCCTTAATCTCGTCCCGAAGGGACATATCGCACCTTTAGGTATATCGCATCCACAAGGATATATCGCAAATTCCGTCAGGAATTTATATCGCTGATTTCATCTCCGGCTATAAGCTTTCTATTTCACTTCTTATTGCATTGTCAGGTGTACTTTTTTCTGAAAATACTTTATTTTTATCTTCTGTTTTTATGAATTCTTCATAATATCGTACACCAAATTCTCTAAGTGCCTTTGATGAAAAATGAAGATTATCCGGATTTGCTCCTAATTCTTTAGCGGATACAAAACCCGTCATTTTATTTTTGTCAGCCACTCGTTCAAGTGCTTCATTAATATAAATATAGTTTTTAAATTCATCCGATCTTTCACAAAATTCCAGGTAATCACCAAGACCGCCAAGTAAAAACGGAACATCATATAAATCAAGTTTTTTACGGAATGCATCAAGTATAACAGTCAGCTTCTCCTCATATAACGGATATCTTTCTTCAGAACAATCCGACTCACCCTGATGCCACAAAACCGCAGAAATGGTTGATGTGCGGCTTGCAAGCTCTGCCATATAGCACGCATGGTCAAAAAGAAGTCCCCCAACCCGCCACTGTTCAAGGCTGCTTCCTCCGTCTGCACACGGAATGATGCCAACATCAACATTATGTTCTTTTGAATACAAATCCGCAAAGCTCTCAACAAAGCTTACACCGGAGGTTACACGGTCCGGATTAACCGGAACGTACATCGGTCGCCAGCGACCGTTTCGCAGAACCAGAATCCTTTCGTTATTTATGGGTAAAACATCGTTTGTAAAGCCTCGTCCTGCGGCATTGGATTGACCGATAAGCAAAACAGAATGAATCATATTTTTCTCCTTTCAACAAATGTATATTACCGATTTTATCTTCAATGAAATCATTATATAATGACTGTATAATATAGATGCCAAGATTTGTTATGAATTCAACACATAAAAATCAATTAACAAATTAAATTTCTATCCTCACCATCACCTATGCGAATCATATTAAGCTCTCTTTTTGACGGAGTCCACACTGCAACATCAATACTTATTCCCATTTCACTTTCTACGTTTCCTGTAAAACATGTTGCAGTAGTAACAACCTGATGACATGGCAACGGATTCTTTATGCCGTTCTTTTCTTCACCGGGAAGCCAGAAGGAATCAGAATGCATATGACCGCTGAGGCATGCAACAAGTTTTGTGTCGGGACGATTATCGTATTCTTTTATGATTTCTACTGCCTCGTCAACATCTTCAATCCAACCGCAAAGAGCTGAAATATATGATACCTTTGCTTCGCTACCGGTCCATACTCCCAGTGTTGATTCCATATCACCCGTATATTCATAAAAGAATGGTACGTGCGAAATAACAATTACATCCTTATCGGTATTTAATGCAGTTTCTTTAAGCCACATAAGCTGTTTTTTTCCAAATCCCCATATTGGTGTTGGCATTTCGCTTTCAATATCGGAATCATACGGGAGAGAAAGAATTACAAGTCTCGCATTGGCCTTTTCATAGTCAATATAATAATAGCAACCGCTATCGTCATAAACCGCCATCGTGTTGCCGTATCTGTATTTTACAATGCTATTCCAAAAATCAGGGTTAAAGAAGTCTGTTCCGGGTGCATCGTGGTTTCCATTAACATTTATCACAGGATGCTTTGCTGCTTCATACACAGTGTCAAACACTCTTTCAAAGCGAGCCTTTAGGTCATCATTTGTTATATGTATATTACGTCCAAGCATTCCAAAATTATCGCCAAGGTTTATAACGGCATCGTAGTCAATATTATCTGTTATAATTTCCAACACCGGAATAAGTCTTTTCATATACTCATGGTCAATATCTTCGGTATGTAAATCAGTAAATATGGTAAACACAAGCGAATCTTCCGCAATTAAGTGTTTAATTTTTTCTTTAGCTTCTTCTATAGATACAGTAACCTTTTCTATATAATTGTTCATTTTCTTTTCTTCCTTTCTACAATCTTCGACATTCTTACTATGATTTTGTCAAGTTAGGGACAAAAAATTTAATGGTTTATCGGCACTTTTTATCGGCAGTTTTCACGCCGACAAATTCATACGATTAAAATGCCTTTCTAAAGGCTTCCCCTTGAGGGGAAGCTGTCACGAAGTGACTGATGAGGTGTCAAGATTATTTAGTATATCCTCACAAACACTCTCAAATCTTTGATTAACATCAAGATTGGAATATCTTAACACGTTAATTCCTAAACCATTTAGAAAAGCATCTCTTTTTGCATCATTCTCAATGCCTTTTTCTTCATAATGTTGTGAACCATCAAGTTCAATAACAAGTTTTGCGGTGGCAATATAGAAGTCAACAATGTAGTTACCTATAACCTTTTGTCTGTTTACAGTTATAGGTAAGGTTTTTAAGAAATCATACCAAAGATGTCTTTCTTCTTTGGTCATATTCTTTCTTAATGATTTTGCATTACCTGTTAATTTCGAATTGTTTGTATTATTCATCTCCACCTCATCCACCGCAAGCGGTCCCCCTTCCCCTCAAGGGGAAGGCTTTTTTGTCCCTTGTATATCAAACATTATAAATACTGTATAAACCTTATGCCACGCTTTTTTAACAATTGCGACGCATAAGGTTTAGATGCAAAACCATTTTAAATGAATTGACAACTTCGTTGTCATGAATTGGCTCTGCCATGAATTCTCGCTATGCTCCATGAATTGAATTGCCTCAAATGCACCAAAGGTGCAATTCATGAGCCGCAAGGCTCAATTCATGAAAATTTTATTTTTCAATTCATGCCGTCAGGCAATTCATTGCATTGCTATGCAACGCAATTGCGAGGCATAAGGTTTAGATGCAACCAAATTTTAAGTGAAGTTCGTGTCAAGTTAGACTGAAAAATTATTGATAAAATATATATTTTATCCTATCACACATCGTCTGCAAAAAAACCTTTAAAAATCACGCTCGTGCCGGGAAAAGGCGCATAATTCACAAGTGCAGGCACATGCGAAACACTGAATTTTTCATTTTCCAATATTATAAGCGTACCGCCAAGTTGTCCTGGATTGTGATAGTCGTACTGACCGGTCTTAAGACCTTGTACCCATTTTACACCTTCATATGTTATACATGTATTGACAGAGTGATAGTGTCCAGCAAACACTGCTTGTATATTACACTCTTTAACTATTTTCAAAAATCCTGGTACACATACAGGTATCACTTTCTTAAAGTTTTGACTCTTGACACCAAAATCGTCATCTTTTGCATCAACATCTACGCCAATTATGTAAGTTTCTCTTTCTTCGGTCATATAGCCCTTGAATAATTCAGCAGTTCTGTATTCTTCTGTCGGAAAATGCATTCCTATAAAACCCGGGACATTTTTATTATGCATTTTGTTTATCAGTTTCGCATTTTCTTTTACAAGTTCAAGCTGATCAGGGTATATCCCTGCCGGAGAAAGACATCCATGTGAGTCCAGCATATGCAAAACTCTAACAATTTCATTCCCAACACAAATTCCCACCGTATAGTTTCCGTTACCTGAAACATTTCCTCTTTTAAACATGCCGTATCTTGTGTTTTCAAGAAGATCACACTGCCATTCTACGCCTTTGTGTGATTCGTTATCATGATTTCCAAACACACATGCCCATGGGATACAGAAAGAATCCATAAAATCACAAAATCGTTCAAATGTTTTTCCGCTATCATCAAAAGAGCCATACACCATATCTCCTGTTATAAAAATCATATCAGGTCTTGACTGCGAAACAAGCGACTTTAAGTGATTTCCAAAATTCGCATCAAATTTGTCAGGGCTCCACGCATTTATCTCGTCTTTTCTCAATCTGTCGGAAGTTCGTCGCTGTTCCGAATCTATAATCTGCATATCTGTAATTTGCAAAAGCTTGATTTTTTCATTTTTATTGTTTTCAGGTAATTTTACCACAAAGTCACAACCAAAAAGAGTCTTCGCCTCTTTATTTCGTATTAATTCCATTATTACATATTTTCTCCTTTATTCAACATTTTTCGACATATCCATATTGCGACACATAAGGTTTAGATGCAAACCATTTTAAATGAATTGACAACTTCGTTGTCATGAATTGGCTCTGCCATGAATTCTCGCTATGCTCCATGAATTGAATTGCCTAAAATGCACCAAAGGTGCAATTCATGAGCCGTAAGGCTCAATTCATGAAATTATAAATTTCAATTCACGCCACAAGGCAATTCATTGATTTCAAGCTTTGCTTGAAATCATTATAAAATCAGTGAACGATTTAGATGCCACAGAATCAATCAATAATTTTGCTCACTTCTCTTTTATTCGAAAGCAAAACAACTTTGTCCTCGTAGTTTTCTAATATGTTTTTAATTTCTTTCAGATTCTTGTTTTGAAAGGT
>JAGAJK010000012.1 GCA_017626145.1 Clostridia bacterium | reverse complement strand
GTGTTAAACTGCCCTTGTTATCATTTTGTTATCGACGTTGATAACAAGAATAATTTTACCGTGGATAATGTGGAACTAAATATATATGTATTATAAACTATTTTGCTTAGAATTTCAAGGGGTTTCAGAAATTTTGAAAGCAAAGACGCCGCATTTCTGCGACGCCTTTGCTCATTATGATTATTACTCCTGTATTAGTCCAAAAAGAAGTGCATCAGAAAACCAATCAATACGCAAACAGCAAATGTTACCACCGCACTACCGATAACCAAGAGAATTTTCTGATATGGACGCTTGCCGATTTCCCGCTGCTTTTGTATATCATCCAACAGCTTTCCTTCAGAAAATGCGACAATTTCTTTATAGGTTTGGACATCATTATCTTTTTTGACCTTTTCAACCTTAAAGGCAAAGTACAGAGAAATTGCCAAAATGATTCCCCACGGAATGAACGCCCAAACACCGAGCCACATAAACAGAGGAACCGCAGAAACGGCAGTCGCAATTAGCATTAGGGCGTAGGTCTTTCCATAGCGGTTCATTTTCGCAATTTCTTCTTTTTTGATTTCCTCTTTCATGATTTCAATATCTCCTTTTACTAATTGGTCAAGTGAGATACCAAATAATGAACTGAGCAAGAGAATACTATGAATATCGGGGTAAGTTTTTCCGTTCTCCCAGTTTGAAACGCTCTGCCGTGTTACATATATCTTTTCGGCAAGTTCTTCTTGGGAAATATTCATTTCCGTTCGATATTTCTTGATTTGCTCATTCAGTTCCATATACAATCCTCCATTCTTCCGTGATTTGCTCACCGACCTGCTATAAGTATAAGTCGATTTTCGTTCTTTCGTCTATCAAATGCCTTTTCCATCCACCTAAAGCACAATGCAAAACAGCTTTTACATACCCATTTAAAGTAGTTTGCCTCCGTTCCATAAGGGAACGAGGGCAGTGTTATTTTGTATTCAGAATTATTGGGGTTCACATCCGTATTTTAGTGCGGTGTTCCCAAAACGCAAAAATATAATATTATCGAAATAATATCAACTACTAAGAACGCAGCTAAAATAATTCCAATGATTTTTAGAATCTTTTTCGCTTTTCCTTTATTTTTATCGGTCATTACCTTTTTGCTAATCTCTGTAACCTTTTCGGTAAAAGTTGTTTCCGGAATCGAAGCGCCTGTTTTTTCGGCAACTTCATCTTTAAGTAGATAATCCATAGAACACTCAAAGATTTTCCCAAGTTCAATCAGTTTTTCAGTTTCGGGATATGCGATATCCGACTCCCATTTACTGATCGACTGACGGGAAACGCCAAGAATATCAGCAAGCTGTTCTTGTGTGTAGTTATATTCTTTTCTTAATTTTGATAGCTTTTCGCCAAGTGTCATAATCTTTGCTCCTTTATATTTTCTAACGCTGCGTTGCACTTATTATAGAATACTCAGCGAAAACATGCCACCAATTCGCAGTTTCTATATGTAAACTTTGGGTTGCGTTGTACTATTTTGCTTGATTATTCAAACAATTGACCTTCTTGTTTCATTCTTTTGCGTTTTCTTAGCAGCTTGATACAGCCAAAGGTTCCCCAAATTCCAATGGCAAGATTTATAAAGCCTAAATAATTCACTAAACTGGAAAGATTGATAGCCAAAAATACATTGTTTATACCAACAATACAGTTTGCCACTGTAATTAAAGCAATAAAACTAATAACTCCGGATAGATATTTTATGCGTGATGCGTTATCAGAAAATAATTCAAATTCTCCGTCCTTAGACTTCTTCCGAAAATATGCCCAACGAGTAAAATTACCAATATGTTCTGCTCCTGTTGCTTCAAGGAATTCAATATACTTTTGACTTTCGGGATGATGTGGCATTTTGTCAAGAAGTTGCAGACAAACTTTATACTCTCCGGGCATACTATCCTCGAATTCATATTTGCAAAAACCTACAGAAACAAGGCTAAGACCTTTAGCCGCCATTTCATTCAGCCACTTTTCCTCTTTATCAAAATTCCAAACCCAAAATAATTTATGAATAGTTTGTCTCATTTCTTTACCTCCAATATACGACTTCCGTTTTCAATAAGTTCACGCAAGCGAATAATCTCTGTTTCAAGTGTTTGTTTCCCTTGATCCGTAATCTGATACTCTTTCTTTCTACTGTCTTTTTCGCCGGGCAGAGAAATGATCCATCCTTTTTCAAGAAGTGTGTTTATCGCACCATAAAGAGTACCTGCAGCAAGTTTTACTCTGCCATTTGATAACTGTTCTACATTCTGCATAATTCCATAGCCGTGCATCGGCTGCATCAGCGACAACAAAATGTAATATACCGCTTCTGTAAGTGCTGTATTAGACATAAAATCAGCTCCCTTCGCATTACTACGACTTCCGTTATATCGGCTTCCGTTATAGTTATTATATCGGCAACCGATATAAATGTCAATACATTTTGAATAAAAAATAGCGGCAGAGAGAAAAATCTCCCTGCCACCGTATTTACGATTTTTGTGGCTCTACTATGGATAATAATTGTACACGAAATAATAATGATAATAAAAATAATAGCAGACAATGAAAACCATTATCTGCTATTATAGATATATTGTGTTAAGTTGGTATCATTGATTTTTTCATTTATTCTCTCCGAGGCAAAATTCTTCATCCTGTTCACCTTCCTGCGATTTCCGGAAAATTTAACTTGATACATCGATTTTGCTTTACCGGTAACACTTAGCTAACTAACCTCATAGTTCTGGAAAAGTGAGCTGAAACAACATTAAAATACCGGTAAAAAGAGAGAAAAAAGAATACGAAAATAGAAGAGAAGAAGTTTCATTTCTCTTTATTTTTCAAGGCTCTGACCACCTTTTTGATTGCCGGCAATAGAAATGAGGATAACGCATTTTAATTACCGAAAACTGAAAGTTGATGTGCTGAGTTTTACCAGAAACACAAAGAAAAAAGACACTGCACATCTGATGATGTACAGTGTCAAAATCTTTGTTTATTTAATTCCGGAAAGGATAAACGAAATTACCCTTTGGAGAATAAATGAGTTTTACAAGAATATAGAACCGTTGCACATCTGTGAATATAGAATAACACGTTATTATCAAAAATGCAACTGATTCTATTAAGAAAAAGCATATTTAAATTTTCTATATATTATTCTTTTATCATTCAGAATAATCTGCATATCTTGATAAAACACTTATTGCTTCAAATATTGATTTTTTTGCTTCTGCCGTAACAGAAACACGACCAATATTCTTCTGATAGCGATTATAAGCGTTGTAGTCATAATTAAACAAAGCGTCATAATATTCTTTTAACTTGTCCTCAATTTTAACAACAGTTTTTCCTGTACCAGTATCTTCAAACTCTTCTGAATCAGAAAGTAAACGTGAACAAACCCAGTCTTTATAATCTTCCGTTGACAAAATATCAATCAAAGGCGTAGCATCTTTTCCCTCAAGAAAATTATTATACAGAGTATTGTTGTACAGTTGTAATCCAAGGGCGATTGGTACAATAGCATTTAGATACAACCATCTTCCTGTCCCCTCAGAAAAACTATAATCGTATTTCTGTGAACCGTTCGGATTAGTTAATGGTGCTGCTAACTTTATTAATTGGCGATATTTTGCGATTTCTCGTAATTCAAAATTATATGTTTTTATTACAGAATTAACGATATTGTTGCATAAATCACGAGTGTCTACAATAGATAATGTATCGTAAAACTTTTTTAGATTTGCTTTCGGAATTGTAACGGGTATATCAAAAAAACGATTTAAATATTTTGAAGCATCAAACTCAGCACCATAATACTGTTTTACCGTATGTTGTAATTCTGATAAATTAACTGAAAATACAAAGGTCACATTTTTATTTGAAAAATAATGCTTTATTCTTTCTAACAAACGAACAGCATATGTAGGTTTACATCTATCAAGCTCATCAATAAATATAATGAGTCTATCCCCTTGTTCAGGCAATATAGACGAAATAAAATCATTAATACTTTCAGTTAAAGAGCGATTTTCTTTAACCTTTGTTAGTGGGTCATCGGATTCGCGCAATTTGTTAATTACCGCACCATAGTTTTTGCTGGAAAGCAAATCAGCTATAGTAGCACATTTTTCTATGCAATCTTTACTTTTTTTAAATGAATAATCGTTTTCAACATTAGTGTAAATTTCATAAACCAATGAAAGAAGTGGGTCATCATCGTTATCGTGCTGCCAAGCATCATAATATACGCAAACCTGTGGAATTAATGTTCTATCCTTTTCGGTTATATGAAAAGCACGCCAAGTATTAAGTATTTCAGTTTTTTCTTCTTTTGTTAAATTATTGGTATGCTCATTAAAAGAATCAATTATCATTTTTGCTTGTTTGACAAAAAATGTTTTTCCACAACCCCACTTGCCATTTACTGAAATAGATGTACATCCATCTAGCGACTCCAAAAGTTCAACAAAATAATGCAAGGCAGTATTTCGCTCAATCGAATCGTTTTTGTAGGTTGCTATTAAATTTTCATATGTAGGTTGTAACTCTAATAGTTTCATAATTCATCCTTTATAATTAAGTTTTATCATCCGAAATTTCTAATATAAATCTATCTATTAAATATGTTGATTTTTGTTCATCATCTTGTAAATCAAAAAGCGTTTGAATCTTGTTTTTTAATTCAATAAGATTCGCCTTACAATGTGCATCACCATTTAAAACTGCACCCATTTTTCGTGTGTCAACAGCACACTCGTGATATTTAGGATTACCAAAGCTAAAAGTTGGTACATAAATATTGGTATAATCGCTTTGCGTTACCCAAGCTGCACCCATTTCATTTAAACAAGCTGGACTCTCTAAATAATCATCAGACCACAAAATAATCATAAAAATTTCAGAGTTGATGTTTTCTCTTAAATAATCATATATATTTTTATCTAATGGTATTTTATGTAAGGGATGTGAAGTATAAATAAGTTGGTCGTTATTTACCCCTAATCCAACAATAAAATCTCTCAAAGCATCTCCGTATTTTTTGTCTTTTGACTTATGGCTCAAAAAAATCAACTTGTTCTTTGTTTTCAAACCACTTGCTTTATCAGCTATATCAACCACAAAATCATCAGGATTTAAAATGGCGTGAATTTCATTTAACAATGTTTTATTTTTATAGTGAGAATCGAAATTATTTACAAACGAATTATTACGAATTTTCGTGATATTTAAATCATACCAAGCGATAAGTTCCTCAATACTATATTTTACCGTCTCATAATCTCTCTTATCTATCCCTTTTTCTAATTTTGATAAATAGTTCATAATATTGGGGTCACTGGTGTAATCAGCAATTATACCAAAAATACCGTCATATTCAATTTCCAATAATTTCAGTCCATTCATTTTATATATCCTTTCAAACTCAATATTTTCTGTATATTTTAAATTTATTCTCAACTTATATTTTAACTCAAGCTTATTTTTTAAAGTTGTAACTTTTTCTTTTTTCATCAATAGTAACTGGCATAAGATATCTTTAATTCATATTATAATACCAAAAATGACTATTTACAACCCACGCTATGTTATTTATTACCTTTACGACTGCATTCAGCACACGTTCCTAAAGTTGCTTTATTTTTACCACCATACATAACAAATTTGAAAGCCTCGTCCACCTTTCCGCAGATTTCACATTTTATCCACTTTACGCCTGTTGAATCTAAAACAACATTCTCTGTTTGATTCATTTTATCTATAATTTCGGCTTTTCGTCCCTCATAAGTAAGCTGAGGTTTGACTTCAGGTTCCGGCGGTTGAAACACTGGTGCTGGCGTAACAGGTTTATAGGGTGTGTATGTAAAAGCCCGTCCCCTTTTTGCACGCTCTTCTTTCTGCTTTTGTCTGATTTCTTCAAGTCTTTCCGCTTGCCGTTTTCTTTCTTCTGTAACCTCTTTTTCAAGTTGTTCTTTCTTTTTCAAAAACTGCCTGTTTTTCTTTTCAAACCAAGTATTGTATGAAGCGATAAACCCCGGCAATGTAAACTCATTGTTTTCAAAAACAATATCTTCAAGAGTACTTTCCACTGTATATGTCTTTGGATAGTTTTCGGAATATATTTCTCTGCCTGCAGCAAAATATCGCTTTTCGTCTATCTTGTACTGGCCTACTCTGTATGTCTCAGGCTCAATAATTATTAAATCGTTGTTAGTTGATTCATTTAAAACATACCGTTTTAAACAATAAACCCTATCTTCACCTTCAGGTATATCTAAATTATCAACAACGACCCATTGAACAGATATCCCCACATCTTTGTATTCCTGAATGATTCTTTCAATGCGTTTTTCCGAAGTTCTTTGATTTCCAAATTCAATAGCTACCCTCTCATTGTTGTCCGTTGTTATAAGGATGTGGGTGTAGTGATACTTAAGAACTTTAACCTCCATTTGTACATTGTAACCTAAGGAAGCTAAATGAGTATACAAACGCTTGCAGACCAGTTTGATTTGTGACGGTGTGTCTCTATCGTAATCACCATAGTCACAATGTTCGTTGCAAATATGTGCAAAATACGCATCCTTTTTATCACCGTGGCAGTATCTCAAGATAGGATTTGCGCAGTTCGGGTCAGGGCATAATAATTCTTTACTACTAACATCCCTAACCTGTTTTTCATAAGAATACTCTGCAGAAACTTCTGAAGCAGAAATTTTCTTTCCATTCCATATTGCAAATTCCATAATATCACTCCAATATTAAAAATCATCCACTTATATATGACGAAAATCTACAAATATTTCACAAAAACTTTTGTTTTTTCAAAATTTTGGCGAAACACACAATTGAAAAACACAGCTTTTAAACAAAAACACAATATAATGACAAATGTATACCTCAACTTTTGGCTCTGAAATTGTTTGTTGTAAGTATTATATCATACTCATTGTACAAATTATGGTACTATAAAAAAACACGCTATGATAATCACAAAAGTGAAAATCATAGCGTGCTGCAGGGAAAAGGGTTGCCCGCATCTCCCCGTCTTACCCGCTGTTCCAAGCGGTCCCGTCCCCCTGCAGTATTGGGACTCTCAAAAACCTGCGCTGTATATACCACTCATAGGTAAAGCGTTAAGTTTTTGAATGTATAAGTAACTCAAAATTACAGAAAGCGTTTCTTTTTTTGTCATCAGATAACTAACTTCAGCAATTTCGAGTAACCCACTTATTTGGTATCACCGCCTCCTATCAACTAAAATGAAACGAGGTATGCATTAAAGTGAGTATGTAGTCCTCTCTTCCTTAATGCTCTATATAATTATGACATAATAGAAGGCGTGATAAAAGCAAAAAACTACAAACATTGTTATCAAAAATAACCTACAGGTATTTTTTTAATCTGTTTATCGCATTCTTCTGCGTATTTCGGATACTTCGCCTTTATTTCTGTTAACGTTTTTTCTTTAATGTGTTGATAAAAAAAGGCCCTATCTTTATTAGACCCGTCGTCATATCTTCTAACAATACAGTCATAACAAGTTAATTCGTGACGAATATAATTAACAATCCACCTATTTTTATCTTCTTCTGGTGCATTAAAAACATCAGGCAAGTAGTCGATTTTTCCGAACAGCAACTGTTCTTCATAGAACAGTTGCTGATACTCTAAAGCGTCATTTACCAAAATTTCATCAGCAATTATAGGGATTTCAAAATATTCTTCAAAATCTTCTTCTATAGAGTCGATAGTCGTACCGTAAAACTCACATTCTTTTTTCAAGTAAAAATCTAAAAGTGAATGACTGATTTTTTTACGTCTTGCAATATCTTTGTTGTACAAAACTTTGTATTCTTCGCTTTTCATTATTTCATCAACATAATCCGCAACCCAAAGTTTCATCCTATCTCCACCCTTAATAACAGGGTTGGCTCTTAACGTCGGTTCAGGTAGTAGTTTCTTTATCATTCCCAATGTCCAACCTTTATCTAAAAGAGCCTTTTGGCAGTACATTCTTGTTCTTTTTCTTGCTTTTGTGTTTGTAATCATTTTAATTTTCCTCCATTTTTTATTAATTCAACTGTAGAAAAGGCACTGTGCGAGAAGAAGAGAAAGGAAGAAAACAAACCTTATCAAAGAAAACACTAACAGTTCTCTTCGGGGAACCTAATTTCCTCTTTTTTCAGGGGGGTCATTTTTTATCCGTCTATTCCTTTCTCTTTTTTTCTTTCTTTCTT
>JAGAJK010000011.1 GCA_017626145.1 Clostridia bacterium | reverse complement strand
TTTGCATCGTGTTCCTAAGGACAGTTGATAGGAACACGAGCATTGCGAGGTAAGAAGAAGAGGAAAACTCAGTAAAATGGTTTTTCCTCTTTTCTTTTTGTCCGCACATTCGTCAAAGTAAATGCCTTCTGATAAAATGAAGTTACCAAATTTAAAGGAGGCGTTTACGCTATGAAAGAAAAATTTATCAAAAACGGAATTGAGTATGTAAGAAACGGCGATTATTACATCCCAAATCTAACTGTACCTGATGATAAAGTGTATAATATCGGCAGGTATGGACGGATGCACTCAATATTTATCAAAGAAAATCGCCCTGCTTTCTACTCGATGAAAATGCTTAACGGAACTTGGCTTGCTTATCTTGAAGAAATCGACACATCCGCAAAGGAAATGATTGATAAGCTCATAAAAGACATGGCAATCAAGCAAGGCGTCACGGAAGAACTCAAAGCCAAAGACCAAATGGCTTGGCTTGGTGCTATGAATAACATTCGCCACTCAGCAGAAGAATTTGTACTGCGAGATTTTGTCTATTCGATGGAGGTGCGAAGATGAGCTTTCTTGATGAATTATATTACGGTAACATCAATCCAAATGAAAATCGAAACAGAAGACCTCTTCCTTATGAAAAAGCTGTAAAAACCTTTTCTGACATCGAGAACAAACTAACAAAAGAATTAAACGGAGAAAACTTGAAACTCTTTAATGAGCTTATAAATGCAAGTGATGAAATTAGTGCTACGAGTGGTGTTGAAAATTTCAAAATAGGTTTCCGGCTTGGCGTTCTAATGATGTGCGACAGCTTGTTGTTTGATAATAGCATCATACTAAAAGATATTAAGTTATAACGGAGGTATTTCAAAATGAAAAAATCAATCATATCCATCATATCAATCGCATCAATTTTATTAAGTTCTTTTTCTGTGAATGCTGCAGAGGTGCCGAGAGAATCGGCACCTTGCAATGCATCAAATGAAGCAATCATTTTTGTTGAAAGTTGTATCGGTGATATTTTAACCGAGGTGCAGAATGGTTTGGGATATGCCGATGCAAGAGCAAAATCAAATCGTATATTTTTTGATGCGTTCCTTAAAGGACGAACAAATGGTTATAGCTGCGGAGAACTTGTTGATATAGCCAATGCTGCAATATGGCAATATAAGGATATGTATCTGTGATCTGATTTTTACACAAATAACCTTGAAAAAGTCAGAGTTATTATTGCTTCCGTTATCAAAGATTATAAATCCGGTAAAACTACCTATGCAGAAGCAGAATTTAATGCCCGTGTAAAAATTTATCAATCGGTAAAACCTGATTTTAATCCGGATGTTGAGTATATGAAAGATCCGATATACAGAGATATTCCATCGGTGGATAATAGCTTATTTATATTAGCAAGAAAGCTAATTTTGGAAAGTAAATAATAGATAATACGAAAGGTGTAGTTGCAAGGCTGCACCTTTTGTTGAGTAAAAATATTAAAAAAAATTCATTTGCCTATTGACAAGATAGGTAAATGGTGTTATACTATTACCAACCTAAACGATAGGTAATTGATTTGAGGAAGGAGAATAACGCCATGATTAAGTTTTATAACACCACTATAATTATGATGGGGATGTGCATGTGGATTTGTCAGATGTGCATTAACTTTTATGCGTTTATTTCCGATATGTTCTCCATCTCAAAGAAAAACAGTTGTACCGCATAAGCTGATAAGCGGATTAACATTGCTTTTAACCGGGAGACTTTATCGGAGTCAACCGGTTTTATTTTTTATAAGAAGGTGTAAAAATGAGCTTCATATTTGAAAAGCTTGTGAGAAGCAATTACAGATTTGGACGAATGTGATTTCATAATCAAGGAAAATAACAATTAAATTTTTTTGAATATGAAAGGATATGAATATTATGTCAGAATATAAATTTGAAACAAAACAACTCCATGTAGGTCAGGAGAATCCTGATCCGGCAACAGATGCAAGAGCAGTACCGATTTACGCAACTACATCCTATGTATTTCATAACTCTGCCCACGCAGCAGCTCGCTTTGGATTAGAGGATGCAGGCAACATATATGGACGTCTTACCAATACTACACAGGATGTTTTTGAAAAGCGTATTGCCTCGCTTGAAGGAGGTGTTGCAGCTCTTGCGGTTTCATCAGGTGCGGCTGCGATTACATACACTCTGCAGGCTCTTGCTCAGAATGGTGGTCACATTGTAGCACAGAAAACAATTTACGGCGGAAGCTATAATTTGCTTGCTCATACTCTACCCAACTTCGGTATTACGGCAACATTTGTAAACATTCATGATCTTGCCGAAGTTGAAGCGGCAATTCAGGATAATACAAGAGCGATTTACATAGAAACACTCGGTAATCCCAACAGCGATATTCCCGATATTGATGCTTTGGCGGAGCTTGCTCATAAGCGCGGCTTACCCCTTGTTGTTGACAACACCTTCGGTACTCCGTATCTTATCCGTCCTATCGAACACGGTGCAGATATTGTGGTACATTCTGCCACAAAGTTTATCGGCGGACACGGAACAACTCTTGGCGGTGTAATTGTAGATTCAGGTAAATTTGACTGGGATGCATCAGGTAACTATCCTGCAATCGCTGCTCCTAACCCAAGCTATCACGGAGTATCATTTACAAAAGCTGTAGGTGCTGCTGCATTTGTTACATATGTAAGAGCAATTTTACTTCGTGATACAGGTGCAACAATTTCGCCGTTTGCGGCATTTCTGCTTTTGCAGGGTGTTGAAACACTTTCACTCCGTCTGGAACGCCATGCAGATAATACCAAGAAGGTTGTAGAATTCCTTGCAAATCATCCGCAGGTGGAAAAGGTTAATCATCCGTCACTTGCAGACCATCCTGATAACGCTTTGTATCAGAAGTATTTCCCCAATGGTGGCGGTTCTATATTTACTTTTGAAATCAAAGGTGGACAGACGGAGGCACACAAGTTTATTGATAACTTGAAAATCTTTTCGCTTCTTGCCAATGTTGCAGATGCAAAAAGCCTTGTAATCCACCCGGCAACTACAACACACAGTCAGCTTACCAAGGAAGAACTTGAAGATCAGGGTATTAAGCCAAGCACAGTTCGTCTTTCTATTGGTACAGAACATATTGATGACATTATTGCAGACCTTAAGAAAGGATTTGAGGCGATAAAATGAATACGACAAAGAGAATTGTAACAGCATCATTGCTTGCCGCCTTAGTTTGTGTGGCAACTATGATAATAAAAATACCATCACCCCTTAAAGGATATCTGAATTTAGGAGACTGTATTGTTCTGCTTGCAGGTTGGAGTTTGTCACCGCTATATGGTTTCTTAGCTGCCGGAATCGGCTCGGCTCTTGCGGATATTTTTTCGGGATATATTGTGTATGCCCCAGCAACCTTTGTTATAAAAGGACTGATGGCGATTATTGCTTATTTCGGTTTTCATCTTTTACATAAACGATTAGGCGTTTTTTTATCAAGGATTTTAAGCGGTAGCATATCCGAAATAATAATGGTTTTGGGATACTTTATATTTGAAGGCTTTTTATATGGATTTGTTCCATCGCTTGTAAACATACCTGCTAACGCCGTGCAAGGAGCAGCAGGACTTATAATCGGAACAATACTTGTTAAAGTGTTCGAGAAAAATAAAATTATATTGCAGTAAATTTAAAGGAGATTTATGTTATGAGTAAAATATATACTTCCGCCGATCAGCTTGTCGGCAAGACACCGATTTTAGAACTTACACATCTTGAAAGAAAATATGACTTGAAAGCAAAAATTCTTGCTAAGCTTGAATATTTTAATCCGGCAGGTTCAGTAAAAGACCGTATCGCAAAAGCAATGATTGATGATGCTGAAAAGAGTGGAAAACTGAAATCGGATTCAGTTATCATTGAACCTACATCCGGAAATACCGGAATCGGTCTTGCATCCGTTGCAGCGGCAAGAGGCTACCGAATCATTATTGTAATGCCTGAAACAATGTCTATTGAACGCAGACAACTGATGAAGGCTTATGGTGCAGAACTTGTACTTACCGAGGGTGCGAAAGGCATGAAAGGAGCAATTGCAAAAGCCGAGGAATTGGCAAAAGAAATTCCAAATAGCTTTATTCCCGGACAGTTTGTAAATCCTGCAAATCCTAAAGCACACTACCTCACAACAGGTCCTGAAATATATGAGGATACAGACGGTAATGTGGATATTTTCGTGGCAGGTGTCGGTACAGGAGGTACTGTAACAGGTGTCGGAAAGTATTTAAAATCAAAAAATCCGAATGTTAAGGTTGTTGCAGTTGAGCCTGAGTCTTCGGCGGTTTTGTCAACAGGTGTCCCCGGTGCTCATAAAATTCAGGGTATCGGTGCAGGCTTTGTCCCCGATGTTCTTGATACTAAAATTTATGATGAAATCATAACGGTATCTAATGACGATGCCTTTGAAACCGGCAGATTGATAGGTAAAAATGAAGGTGTGCTCGTGGGTATATCATCAGGTGCTGCAGTGTATGCTGCCCTGCAGCTTGCGAAACGAAGTGAAAATGAAGGGAAAACAATAGTTGTTCTGCTTCCTGATACAGGCGACAGATATCTTTCTACTCCGCTGTTTGCAGAGTAGAAAGTAGCCAGGCAATTACGAAACGTCTGATTTACCACCAAATCAGTTGACTTACCTACTGGTTTGGTGGTATAATTTATTAAAATAGAAAAAAGAGGATTCACGCATGAAAATTATAGATTTAATTACTAAAGATACCCTATCTTTATCCTTTGAGGTCTTTCCCCCAAAAACTGAGTCAAGCTTTGAAAGTGTGAAAACTGCCACAGAAGAAATTGCAAAACTTAAACCTTCTTTTATGAGCGTTACATATGGTGCAGGCGGTGGAACCAGTAAATATACCCTTGATATTGCAAAAAATATAAAAGAACTGTACGGCGTTCCTACTCTTGCTCACCTGACCTGCGTTTCTTCTACAAAAGAAACAGTGCAGCAGAAAATCAAGGAAATAAAAGAAGCAGGCATCGAAAATGTTATGGCATTAAGAGGGGATATTCCGCAGGAGCTGGAAGGCGTTGACCGAAGCGGTTGGGACTATCAGTATGCTGCAGACCTTATATCAGAACTTAAGGACATAAATGCTGATTTTTGTATAGGTTGTGCCTGCTATCCGGAGATTCATCCTGAGAGTGCAAATCAGAAGGAAGATATCAAACATCTCAAAGAAAAGGTTGATGCAGGATGTGATTTTATTACAACACAGATGTTTTTTGACAACAATCTCCTGTATAACTTTCTTTATAAAATTCGTGAAGCAGGTATCACAGTTCCGGTAATTCCGGGAATTATGCCCATAACTAATGCCAATCAGGTTGAAAGAGCGATTAAACTTTCCGGCTCGTTTATGCCGCAGAGATTTAAAAGTCTGGTTGATAAGTTCGGTTCAAATCCTGCAGCAATGAAACAGGCAGGAATTGCTTATGCTACCGATCAGATTATTGATTTGTATGCAAATAACATAACCAATGTACATGTGTATTCAATGAACAAACCTGATGTTGCAGCAAAAATTCAAAGCAATCTTTCAGATATTTTAGGGAAATGAATTAAATGATAATAACTAAAATCTACAATGAACCAAAATTTTGCCAAACAGAAATTTTAAGATATGCAGGATGCAAAAATGCGGATAGCGAAATCCTGAATCTTTTGGAGTCATGCCTTGACGAAATACAGGACAAGCTTACATATAGAGTATGCTATCGGGAACTGTCGGTAGATATTGCGGAAGATATTTGTGACTTCGGTGTGTTTTCCGTACGGTCTAAAAACCTTGCTGACAATTTGGCATCTTGCAGAACGGTTATCTTGTTTGGTGCCACGGTTGGCGTAGAACTTGACAGGCTTATTGCAAAATACGGACGAATATCGCCATCAAAAGCTCTGATGTTTCAAGCCATTGGAGCAGAATGTATTGAAGCTTTGTGCGATGCTTTTTGCAAAGATATTGCAAGAGAACACAATCTGTGCGTAGCCCCGAGATTTAGCCCGGGATACGGCGATTTGTCGCTTGCGACTCAAAAAGATATATTTGCAGTGCTTGACTGCTCAAAACGGATAGGTCTTACTTTAAACGACAGTTTGCTTATGTCCCCATCAAAGTCTGTTACGGCTTTTGTCGGTCTTTCTGATGGAGAGATAAAAGAAATGAAGAATAAATGTAGTCTGTGTGATAAAAAAGACTGCTCTTTTAGAGGTGCTATATGAAATTTTTGGATTATTTAAAAAATAATATCGTTTATCTTGACGGCGGTATGGGAACGCTGCTTCAAAAATGCGGATTAAAGCCGGGCGAGTACCCTGAACGCTGGAATATAACCCATCCGGATGTTATATGTGGCATACATAAGGATTATTTCGATGCAGGAAGCAATGTCGTTTGCACAAACACCTTTGGAGCAAATAGCTTGAAATTTACAGAAGATGAACTGGAAGAAATTATAAAGACCGCTATATCTAACGCAAAATCCGCCAGAGAAAAAAGCTCTAAAAAGGCAGAAAAATTTATAGCACTTGATATTGGACCGTCCGGAAAGCTTTTAAAGCCATTGGGCGATCTTGATTTTGAAGACGCTGTGGAAACATTTGCTAAAACCGTAAGACTTGGTGTTAAATACGGTGTAGACCTTATTATAATAGAAACAATGAACGACAGTTATGAAACCAAGGCAGCTTTGCTGGCAGCAAAAGAAAACAGCGAACTTCCTGTTATTGTTTCAAACGCGTATGGTGAGGACGGAAAGCTTATGACCGGGACGACACCATCTGCAATGGTTGCAATGCTTGAGGGCATGGGTGCAGATGCAATCGGTGCAAATTGCTCGCTTGGACCAAAACAGCTGCGAGGCGTTGTTGAAGAACTACTTGATAACACATCAGTTCCTGTAATTTTGAAACCAAATGCGGGGCTTCCTAAGTCGGTAGACGGAAATACAGTATATGATATAACGCCTGATGAATTTTCAGATGAAGTTACTGAACTTATTAAAAAGGGTGTCCGTGTTGCAGGTGGCTGTTGCGGGACAACACCGGAATATATAAAACTCCTTACTGATAAGATGTATGGATTTTTACCTGTACCGATAGAAGCGAAGGACATAACAGTTGTTTCTTCATATACTCATGCCGTAAAATTCGGTGATGCTCCAATTCTGATTGGCGAGCGAATCAACCCTACAGGAAAGAAGCGATTTAAACAGGCACTTTTAGAAAATGACATTGACTATATTCTTTCCGAGGGAGTAAACCAGCAGGAAAAAGGCGTACATATTCTTGATGTCAATGTTGGGCTACCTGATATTGATGAAGCGGAAATGTTAAAAAATGCTGTCTGTGAGCTTCAGGCAATCATCGACCTTCCTTTGCAGATTGATACTTCGGATGTTTCTGCAATGGAAGCGGCATTGCGTCGCTATAACGGAAAGACAATGATAAACTCCGTAAGCGGAAAGACATCGAGTATGGCAGCTATTTTTCCACTTGTAAAGAAATACGGCGGCGTTGTTGTTGCACTTACACTTGATGAGAACGGTATTCCTGAAACGGTTGATGGAAGAGTTGCAATAGCGAAAAAAATTCTTAAAACTGCAACAGAGCATGGCATAGATAAAAAGGATATTATTTTTGATACTCTGGCTATGACAATAAGTGCCGATACAAATTCGGCTATGACTACTATTGCAGCGATCAACCGCATTAAAACCGAGCTTGGTTGTCATACTTCTCTTGGTGTTTCCAATGTGTCCTTCGGTTTGCCAAACCGTGACGCAGTAAACGGAGTATTCTTCGCACTGGCTCTTGAAAACGGACTTTCTGCAGCTATTATGAATCCCTATTCTGCGGATATGATGAAAACATACTATTCATACAAGGCACTCAAAGGACTTGACGAAAACTGTACTGAATATATCAGCACAGCCGATACCTTTACCGCCATTGCAAATACTATAGAAGTAAGTACAAATAAGACTTCAGAAGAATTTAAGTCTGAACTTCAACGGGCGATTATAAAAGGATTTAAAGAAAAAGCGGGAGAAATCACAAAAGAACTTTTAAAAACTGTGGCGCCACTTGATATTGTTAATGATGAGATTATTCCTGCACTTAACATTGTGGGCAAAGGTTTTGAAAATAAAACTGTGTATTTACCACAGCTTCTTATGAGCGCCGAAGCCGCTAAAAGTGCTTTTGAAAACATAAAAGCCATTTTGCCGGTAAATGAAGAGAAATCTGTCGGCAAGGGCGTGTTTATAATTGCTACGGTTCACGGTGATATACACGATATTGGTAAAAATATTGTTAAGCTGTTGCTTGAAAATTACGGTTTTGATGTGGTGGATTTAGGAAAAGATGTTCCACCTGAAAAAATCGTTGAAACTGTTGTGAAGCTTCATGCTCCGCTTGTGGGACTGAGTGCACTTATGACCACTACTGTTCCTGCTATGGAAGAAACCATCAAGCAGCTTAAAGAAAAGGCGACCTGGTGCAGAACTGTCGTAGGTGGTGCAGTTCTTACACAAGAATATGCAGATAAAATCGGGGCAGATAAGTATGCAAAAGATGCTATGGAAACTGTTCGTTATGCAGAGACTGTTATAAGATAAGGAGAGATAAAAATTATGTTGATATCGACAAGAGGTAGATATGCCTTAAGAGTTTTGCTTGACCTTGCTGAGCATAAGGGCGACGGATATATTCCAATGAAAGTCGTTGCTGAGCGTCAGGGACTATCACTGAAATATATTCAGGCAATTATGCCCACCTTATCTAAAAATAATCTTATAGAGGGTGTGCATGGCAAAGGCGGCGGTTACCGTTTGTCAAAGCCATTGTCGGAGTATAGGGTTGGAGATATCTTAAGGCTAACAGAAGGAAATCTTGCACCTGTGACCTGTCTTGAATGCGATGCAAAGCCTTGCGTGCGAGCAGACAGTTGTCCCACACTTCCTATGTGGACAGAATTCCACAAAATGGTAAATGACTATTTTGACGGCATTACGCTGGAAAATTTGTTAAATAATAAAAAAAGTCAATAAAATTTTCTTTTACCTATTGACAAGGTGGGTAAAGAGTGGTATAATAGCAGTAATTTAATAAATCAATAAACCGTTGAGGCAGAAAAAAGGCAGACAAAGGCTTTTCCGAGCGAGTGGATTATGGTGTGAGTTCCACAAAAGCACCTTGCGTAATATGGGCTGCTAAGGGCTGTGAGGAAATTCACAGACGTAAGACTCGCGTAAGAAGTCGGGAGTATGTTGGTACTCTGCTAAGTGCACTGGTCTACAGTGAATCAAGGTGGCACCGCGGATATTTGTATTTATTCGTCCTTGACAGAATTTGTATATTTCTGTCAAGGGCGTTTTTGTTTATCCTCCTTTGGCAGTAAATATAAAATGCCAAAAGGAGGTTTTCTTTATGTTTATATTTTCAAAACGATGGCAAGGGCTAAAACACGAATAGTTTTCTTGTAAAGAGGTCTTGCATATGTATATATTAAGTAAATGTTGGAGAACCGGAAAGGTTCTCAAAAAAACAAAGTGATAACTGATTAAACATACATAAAATTAAAATTTGATTTTTGGAGGAGTTTTACCATGAAATATAATGATATTGAATTTAACACATACTTTAAAAACTATCCTGACGCACACGGCTTTTTCGGTAAATACGGCGGCTCATACATTCCACCCGAACTGCAAACTGCTATGAACGAAATATCCGAAGCTTATCAGACTATCTGCAAATCAAGAAAATTTATAAACGAGCTTCGTAGAATCCGCAAAGAGTTTCAAGGAAGACCGACACCGATTTCGCATCTTGCAAGGCTTTCCGATAAAATTGGCACAGGCGTTCAGCTTTATGTAAAGCGCGAGGACTTAAATCATACAGGTGCACATAAATTAAACCACTGTATGGGTGAGGTTTTACTTGCAAAATATATGGGCAAGAAAAAGGTAATTGCAGAAACCGGTGCAGGTCAGCACGGTGTTGCACTTGCAACTGCGGCGGCATACTTTGGTCTTGAATGCGACATCTATATGGGTGCCGTTGATATTAAAAAGCAGGCACCTAATGTTGCAAGAATGAAAATCTTAGGTGCAAGAGTAATCGAAGTAACAGACGGATTACAGACACTTAAAGAAGCGGTTGATGCGGCATTTATGGCATATTGCAATGAATATAAAGATGCAATTTACTGCATAGGCTCTGTT
>JAGAJK010000010.1 GCA_017626145.1 Clostridia bacterium | reverse complement strand
CCAACATTTATATTTCAAATATATTGGATATGCTTGTTCATAAGGATAGTTGAGGTGGAACATAAGGAAATGTAAGAATGTCCAAGGCACATAAACCCTTGTTTGAAGATAATCCTCCAATAACCACTCTTGATAATATCCATAAAGTATCTTCATCATAACCTAATCAGTCTGCTCAATGTTACTGCCAAAATTATGCCAAACTCGTTGAGGTAATGAGGAAAATGCAGATAAATTTCACAACTTATCTGCACTTATTAAAATCAAATGGTGTACGCAAATGCGTATCCTACTTATTGCAACATTTGTGCCAAATGAGTTTCAGTTGTTCAATAACTTTTTCAATTACTTCCTTGCTGAACTCTGCCCAATTTATTGCGTCTTGTTCAATTTCATTCGGTAGGTCTATGTTTTCGTGGTCAGTCCGCTCCGTTGTAGAACCATTCACGATATATGAGTTGGTTTCTTCGTCCCAAGTAGGTCCAAGTATGTCACGAATAAGTGTCATAAGTCCTACCTCATTGGAAAATATATTTTCGTATCTATGCAATATGTTCATAGTATATTATATTACTCATTGATTTTCTTCAAAAGGTAGTAGCCATCTGCATCTGCTTGAATAGAGTATTCGCAGTCGGAATCGTGTTCCTCAATAGCACCATTCAAAATGCCGTAGTCGGTGAGGATATTGTGCATTGTTTCGATGTCCCTCTGCTCATAAGCCTTATCAAGAGCCTTGAAATCAGCAACCGCCTTTGGGTCGGTAGTTTCATCATAGTTACCGCTTGGAGTAAGGAGGACTGCAACAATTCTATACTTTGCCATAATCGTGTATGTTTGTTTGGTTAATATTTGGTGTACGCAAATGCGTATATTAAATTATAAACAATATCCGTGCCATTGTGGGTTAGGAAAGGGGATTATTCATCCCCTTTTATCACATCCCAAACCTCGTTAATTAGGAGTTGGTAATCACTTGTGTCAAGTGGTCTCCACTCGGTCTCACCCTCTACAATCATACATAGTCCTTCGTGTGGGTGTGAGCGAACTTTTACAACCTTCTTGAAGGTGTTAGGCTCAACCTCGCCCATAACCGAATACATATCGGAAGGTCGGTCATTGAGTTCAATGCCATTTTCGCCATAAGGTGCGAGGACTGCGTGGAGTGCTGTTTCAGCCATTTGGAGTGCAGATTCAAGGCTCTGCATAGCCATTCCAAGGATAGTGTATTTCATCTTTGTTGATGGATTAAGTGAAACAATGAACTAACGATTTATCTTTTTGCTAATTTCGTGCCAAACTTGTTTTTGTCAGCAACAAATTTTTAAGATATTTATTGCAAAGTCTATGCCAAACTGCCGAAAAACTCTGCGTTCTGCATAGGAAAATAGTAGCAATGCTTTTCTACCTTTTCGGAAAGGACGGCAGTAGTCTTGTTGCACATTCGCCTATCTTCGGTCACTCCTTTGCAGTCGGCAACATTCCAAATGTAGTATGTGCCATCTTCAAATGTGCAAAGGTAGTATGACATAATATCCATATCGTATGCCATAGATTTCAGCAACTCAAACTTCGGTGCTTCAAGTTGTGCCCCACCATATTTTAACCTCTTATCGGTTGATGGGAACTTCCTGTCCTTTGCCTCAATTACGGCAAGGAGTTCGTTTGTAAGGTTGTCCCTTACCTCAAAATCCCACTTGCAGCAACCACTTGTAGGGATAATCTTGTAGTCATCAAAATCACCCTTAAACAAGTCAGTCTTGTTCAATGCTACAAGTGCCTTTGCTCTTCCTTCGTTCTCTGCTTTGATAAACTCTTTTTCGTTTCTCATAATATTTGATTGTTTTGCTTGTTCTCTTATATATACCACTTCGGTTTTATGTTGTTACGAAAAAATTTCACTTTTTTGCATATTCTTATAAAAGCCATTTGCAAAGCCATAGAGCCACCTGATGCAATCGCAGTAGTGTAATATAATATATATAATATAAGCGAAAATAGGGGCATTTGTGGGGCATATAGGGGCATATATCCCCCACCTATGGGGGCGTTATCCCCCTCCACGCCTCCCCCCGTGCCTTTTTTTCAAATACGGGCCGACAATTGCTTCCGAATTTTTTTCCAGAAATTTTTGGATTTCAAAAATAAGTACTTCTATTTTAAGTAACACTAAAAAAAACAGAATTATCTGGTGTCAAAATGTTTCAAAAAAGTAGGCATTGCGAAAAAATTTTTCCAGAAAATTTTTAGTTTTTAAAAATTGGCTTTCTTTTTTTATTCATATTACCCTCCGACGCTTTTTCATAAAAGTCATATAATCTATTATGTTCATAAAGCCAATGATAAACCCTATATTCATTATTCCTTAAATCAGACTTTTTCTTATATTTAGATGTTATTTCTTTTAAAAATTCTTCAGAATAGTCATAATGTTGCACTGTTTTAGGTTTAAAATGTGTTTTGGGGAAACATTCCTTTACCACTCTAAGACGCCTCATTGCATTATATAAAGACCTATTTTTATTATAAACCTCCTCCTGATTTTTATATTGTTTAGTTTCTTCAATAACTTGTTCTTTTGTGTAGTTTCGAGATAAACGTCCTCCACCTATAGACCCACCCCGCACTTTATTTACCATTCTCCAACCATTTTTTCTATAGAAATTAATCCATTTATTTTCCACAGAACCAGCTTTATTTGAATCAATATTTTCTTCTAAAATTTTAACTTCTGGTATTTCAATATTATTTTGAATAGAATATTCGTATACGCTTGATACTGTTTTATTGTACCTATGTTGATAATCTCTATGTTCTATCCATTTAGTGAGTCCAACATATGCGGCTCCATCAGAAAATTCATAGACATATATCGTTCTCTCATCACTATCATCTGTTTTTGTTAGAAGCCAATCAAAATCATCGAGCCATCCCTCTTTTCTTGCCTTGTTATAGACCTGTCTTTTTTCTAAAAAGAAATCTATTTTAAACAAATATTGTTTTGCAATATTATAACATTTGTCATAAGTCAAAAAACTTTCTTTTTTCCAACACTCATAACATCCAACCCCATTTAAATGATTATTCGGTATTTGCCAAAATTCCCCGTGTTCGGGACATATTATACAAACCTTCTCTTTTGAACCACGATATTCTACTTTGGAATAATCATATTTATCTCCGTGAGTTTCTTTTGCTTTTTTTATCCATTCTTCAGTAGTTATTCGTAACCCCGCACATTTTGAGCATCCAGAACCTCGTAGATGTTGCTTTGGCGTTTGCCAAAATTCTCCGTGGTCAGGACAAATAATGCATACTTTAGTAATTGCATTTTTATAAACTACTTTAGAGTAATCGTACTTATTACCGTGAACACT
>JAGAJK010000009.1 GCA_017626145.1 Clostridia bacterium | reverse complement strand
CCTCGGTCAACCCTGCACAATAATAGTCGGCTCCGACGTAAATTCCGATACATCTGATTTAACAAACGTAGTAGCAGGAGCATTTATAAAGCTCAACAAAAATTCTGCTGACGTAAAATTCAATACACAGAAACAAATAATCGGCGAAGGAAAAGTTGAATTTTAAAAATAAAAAATTAATATAATTAAAAAAACTGCGAGGATATTTTTAATCCTCGCAGTTTTTTCATCGGTAGAATCTGAAAAAATGATGCTAAATTGATGATGCAGCAGACGGAATGGTTGTAAACAGATACAACCGTATGGAAAATTGATGCTTATTTTAAGTAATTTTAATTGGCACAGAAGACCGCATAACTGCTAAACAACATCGCAAATAACCGAAATGTACTATGTGAAAAAGGATACATCAAGATTAAATGGAATCACAGATGGATTCGAGATATAATTAACGCATATGGGATTTAATAAATCCCAACGAGCTAAAGCTCTAATGTGCTCTTATGAGCACTGCGTTAATTGACGGCATCGTAAAAATGTCCTTGCAAGCAAACATTTTACTCCTGGTAGAAACAGAATCTTAAACACCCAAATACACCCTGAGAATTGAGACTCAGGGTGTATCAAATTTTTATGCGTATTAACCAAAGAAACGAAAATTAATAAATCAGTTATGCATTTTTGTTTGCAAAAATTATTTAAGGATACTGTAATTATGTATATAATCGATAATTCTGCAATTGAGATATTAGTTTATTGTGTTGTAAAGGCATATTATTTTATACACTAGTTAATTTGTAACGATATTTGCAGATATAATTATTTTTTTTGCAGCTTTTTAAAATGATATTGATTAACAAAATAAAATGTGTATAATTATATTAAAAATGGATTTTTAGTGGTTGTGTTTCATAGAAAATATGGAACAATTTATTTATACTTAGTGTAGAGGAGAAACTTAAAATGAAGAAATTATCCGGAACTTATGATATAAGAGAAGTTACTGACAGTGTACTTACTCTTGTAAAGAAAATGACATTGAAAGAAAAAATATATCAGACAATAATCGTACATGCTGATGAAAAGTTTTACAGTGAGGACAAGGAGTTTCTTAAAAATTATGCTGCAGAATATCCTTATGGTGGAGTTTTTGTAGGAGAGGAAATCATCGGAGGAACAACAGCTAAAGGAGATACTATTATACAAGCAATTAAAAACTATAACGAAAATGCAGTATTACCTCCAATAATTTGTGCAGACACGGAATCCGGATGCGGATATATGTTTCCTGATGGAAGATATTCGGCTTTTCCGAGGCAGATGGCTTTGGGTGCTGCGAATGACAAGTCTCTTGCTTACGATTACGGAAAATTTACTGCACTTGCTGCAAAGGAGATTGGTGTAAATCTTTCCCTTGCACCTGTTGCCGATATAAATATGTGTTTTCACAACAGTATTGTAAATACACGTGCTATTAGTGACAATCCTGCGCTCGTTGCAGATATGGTTACTGAGATTGTGAAAGGTATGCAAGATTATGGACTTGGTGCGACTGCAAAGCATTTTCCCGGAGACGGTACAGATTACAGAGACCAGCATTTTGTTCTCTCAAACAATGTGCTCTCTTTTGATGAATGGAAAAAGAGTTTTGGAATGGTCTACAAAAAGCTTATTGATGAGGGTGTTATGTGTATTATGGCAGGACATATTGCTCTTCCATCGTACCAGAAGGAACGTCTTGATGAATTTGCATTGCCTGCAACGCTGTCGTCAGAACTTATTATAGATTTGCTCAAAAACGAGATGGGGTATGACGGCGTTGTTATGTCGGACGCGTTAATCATGAACGGGTTTAGAACTACATACTCCGACCAGTTGAGGTCTGAGCTTGAGTGTTTCAAGTGCGGAATAGATATGATGCTTTGGCCGACAGAGGAGTTTGCGCCTGCTTTAGAAAAAGCGATTTTGTCTGGAGAAATTCCTCAAAGCCGTCTTGATGATGCAGTTGAAAGAATACTTGCTATGAAAGAAAAGCTTGGACTTATTGGAGGAAGTAAAAAATTTAAAGAAGCTCCGATCGAAGAAATTAACGAGCTTAATACAAGAATTTCACAAAGTGCCGTAACACTTGTAAGAGACAGAAAGAAAATTCTGCCCCAAAAGGATATAAAACGTGTTGCTATTATTGCTATTACCAAATTCAAAGATGAGGTTGATTCATTAAAATGTATGGCCTCTGAGTTTGAAAAATGCGGCACAAAGGTATTCTTATACGAGAATATGGTGCCGGATGATAACTGGGAGGAAAACCTTGACTTTATAATATACGTTACTTTCTGCAAAGATCACAAGCCTATAGGGTCTTTTTTGCTCAGCCCACCCTGGCAGTCAGTAACTCATCAAAGAGAAAAAGTAATTGTGGTAGCACTTGGCTCTCCTTATACTATAAATATGAATTTTCCCACTGTAAATATGGCTATTGCAGCATATTCCGACACAGTGGGTTGTCAGAAAGCAGTTGTAGAAGCAATTTTTGGTGAGATTCCATTTAATGGGAAATTGCCTGTTGAGTTGCCTTCTATCGGATAATTGTTTTTAGAAGTTGTTTTAAATGCTATTGATTAAAAAAATTAAAATAGATTTTGAGTGGGTGAGATTTAGTGATTTTTGATGTGGATTTTGAAAAAATTGAATTTGATAACTGTATTTTTTACAGAAAAGATAATGCTGAAAAAGAAGAATTTGATTTGATCCAAAGTAATATTAAAAAAGCAGGATATGTTAAAATTGCTGATAACGAATTCGCAGATGCGGTTTTTGCAACTTATACTGATAAGCGGTGCTATTAAATCTTCAAGCAGAAACGTAATAATCAAAAACTGCGAAATATCCAATACTGCACAGACTGCAATTTATATTTTGGGCGGCAGATACAACGTAGTGGGAAATTGTAACATTCATGATGTAAACAATGCAATAATTGTAAATGCAGGGGATGCAAAATCACTTTATACAGGCGGTAACATTATAAGAAACAATAGAATTTCAAAATTCGCAAGACTTGATAAAACATATACATATGCAGTTTCTCTTTACGGTATGGGTCATACTGTAGAGCATAACAAAATTTACGATTCTGAACACGCTGCAATTTATTTCCAGGGTGTGGAAAATGAAATCAAAAACAACGATATTTCCAATGTTTGTAAGGAAACAGAGGATGCAGGTGCTATCTATGCAGGAAGAAAATGGACATCAAGAGATAACAAGATAACAGGAAACTATATTCACGATATAAGTTCAAATATCGAAACTCCATCGCCTGTAGGCGCAATATTCCTTGATGACCATTTTGCAGATGTTCAGATAGACGGAAATATATTTGCAAATATTAATGGTACTGCAATAAGAGGAAATGCAGGAAGAGAACATAATATCGCAAATAACATTTTTGTAAATTGCGTTCAGTCTGCATGGATTACGTCATATCCGACCCCATCGGTTGAAAAATATGCAACACAGATTGCTGATGCACAGAATTTCATTTATAAAAATACAGAAGAGGTTTCAAGGGGTAAATATCAGGAGAAGTATTTTGATGAACTTTATAAATATGATGAAGATGGTACTACTGTAATTGTAAATACAGATGAACTTATTTACGGAAAAGGACTTATTTACAAAAACAACCTTACTGTTAATGGCAAAGATAATCCTGAATATAAATTTGGCGATTTGTGCGAAGTTACAATAGAAGGAAACAAGTATGCCAACAACGCTTCAACATACTTTGTAAATCCTGCATCTAAAGATTATACAATTAAATTATCAGCAATACAATCAGCAATTCCGGGATTTACAGCTATTGATTTTTCAGCAATGAAAATTGATTAATATTAAGTACAGTGCCGAAAAACTTTTCGGCACTGTACAGCAACTTTGAGTGGCACAATAAAAGGAGGTTTATCATGAGAATTAAAAAAGCACTATCTATGCTATGCGTAACAGCATTGTTAATGACATCCGTTGCTGTGCCGTGCGTTTATGCGGATACTGCTTCCGATGATGAAACGATTACTAAAACGGTCAGTTATGTAAACGATGATTTTGAGGATGGTGATTTGTCAGACTGGTATTTTAGGGCCGATGCTTCACCCGGAACAAAGACTGCAACAATTATTACCGAAGAAAACGGAAACAAGTTTCTACGTCTTTCGTATACGGGTCTGCAGACCAACAGCGATGGTAAAGTTGTTGCATATTCAAAAAAGTTTTCTGACGGAAAGTTTTTAAGAGATATGGATAACTGTACGGTTCTTGAAATGAAGGTCAGAACCAATTCATATGATTTAAGAAAATATATCAAATATAATTACCCTACAAGCGGCACAAAAAATACCAACGGATATAACGAAATAGGTTATAATCTCAGAGTAGCACTTGCAATGACATCGAGCACATCAAACGGTGTCACGACAGGTAATTTCCGTTCAACCTGGTCTCATGTAGGCGGAACAAATCCTCAAACCTTTATGCAGGGGAATTTAGAAACACTTATAACTTATGATTTAGATAAATGGTATACCGTTAAGAGTGTGTGGAATAACAAAGATGGCAAAGCGGACATGTACATATACAATGAAAACGGCGTACTTCTTACATCATATAAGAATAAAAATCTCAACGCCTGGTGGTTTGATTATTATGACTATAATAAAACACAACCTAAGGTAATGGATTCTATTGAAGATATTACAATACATTTTTTAAACGCGCTTGATGTTACCGATGAACAGTTTGATTTGGATGATTTGAGGATTTTCAATCAAAAATCGGAAGTTGAAGCTAAGGTTATTCCAAATACCGATGTAGGTATTATATATAACCCGCAAGAGCTCAACTTGGTGTTTGATGCTCCTGTTACAGTATCTGAAAATGCAATTACGGTTGTTGATTCTTCAGGAAACACTGTTGCACATAACGGCAGTTATAACCAAGAAACATTTACATATACTGCAACCTTTGAACAGGCGCTTACGGAGGGTGAATATAAGTTTGTAATTGACCCTGAAAGGGCGGTTCCGGTTAATGAAACCGTAGGTATGATACAGCAGATGGGCTTTAAAGAAAATGAAATTTCATTTTCTTCATATGCAACAATGCCTCCCGTTGCAGATAACGTAAGAATTCAGGGCAGAGTGATTCCAAACACTAAAATTATTGCAGATTACGATTTAATTTCAGAAACTCAGGAAGGCGCATCTTATTACGAATGGTATATGTGTGACAGTGCCGATGGTGAGTTTGTCAAAATAGATAACCAAAATGCCAAAGAAATCACAGTTACTAATGCTATGTACGAAAAGTACATTAAATTTAAGGTGAAGCCTGTTACATTTTCAGGTCTCGAAGGTACTCAATTCTATGAAAGTAATGTAATTGTACCTGAAAAAGCTCCTGTTGCAAATAATATCAGTTTCAGTTCGGAACTTTATGCAAAAGGAACAAGCATAACCGCTTCTTACGATTTTTATGACCCTAACGGAGATTCTGAAGAAGGCTCTGAAATAGAATGGTTTATATCGGATAACGGTGCAGATGGTTGGAATTGTGTTCAGTCGGGAAAAATCTTTGAAATAAAAGATGAATACGACGGAAAGTATTTTAAATGTGTGATTACTCCCGTAAGTGAAGGGGAGTATGAAAAGACGGGTGCTGTTGAAGAAAGTGATGTTTGCGGCCCAATTGGTGACCTTATTGCACTTACAAATAAAATAGTGAACGGCAATTTTGAAAGCGGAAGTGTTGAACCTTGGTTTGACCAGGGTATTGCGATTGAAATTACCGACGATGCATATACGGGAAATTATGCTTTGCGTGCACATTCAAGAACTACCGCGAGTCAGAATTTCCACCAGAAAATTAATCTTGAAGCCAATAAAACTTATATTGTTTCGGGTATGGTAAAATCCGCTAATATGAAAACCTATTCAGGTTATGAAGCATATAACTGGATGGGAACTGTGGAGAAACTTGACCGAAATAATGAAATGACGGAAATAAACGATGACTGGAAGAGAGTAACTCTTTCATTTATGACACCTACAGCAGGACAATATGCATTCGGTTTTATGTCTTTTGCAGCATTTGATGCCGAAGCTATTATTGACGATGTGTATCTCGGTGAGCTTATGATTTCGGATATTGAAACGTACACACTTAATTCTGTAACCGTTCCAAAAGGAAATGATGTTGTTAAAGTTCCCGTAACTACAGGTAAATTGTTTAATCAGTTTAATGAACAAGATGGTCTTACCGGACAGAATGTAGTTGTATCTGTACCTGATTTACCGGGAGTAAATGTTATTGACAACATAATAGTAATTGACTCATCCGCTAACTCGGGGACTGTTGAGGTTACCGTATCATGCATTCCGTCATACAGAGGTGCCGCACAGTCGGAATTTATCAAAAAGCTTGAACTTAAAGTACTTTCTCATGATGATACAACACCAAAAGCTTTAAATGTAACTGCAAATGGTGACGTTATTAAGGGAGAAACTCTTACGGGGTCATATAATTTCTATCAGGTTGAAGGCAAAGCAGATGCATCAGTTGTAAAATGGATGTATTCTGATTTTCAGAATGGTACATACTACGATATTCCCGGAGCAACCTCTCTTACATACACAGTAGAAGATGCATATAAGGATAAATTTATCAGATTTTGCGTAATACCTAAAACCACTGACGGAACAACAGGTGAAGAAGCATTCTCGAATATACTTGTAAAACCTACGGCACCTGTTGCAACTGATGTATTAATTGATGGTGATTTTAAAATAGGCGGAACTGTTGCGGCAAAGTATTCGTTTAATGATATAAATGCCGATACGGAAGGTGCAAGTATATACAAATGGTATATATACGATATGAATAACGGCTCTCTTACGCAAATTCCGGGACAGACAGAAAAAACTCTTGTTCTCACAGAAGATTTAACAGATAAATACATTAAATTTGGCGTTACTCCCGTATCTGTTAATTCACCCGAAACAGGAAAAGAAACTTTAAGTAAGGAATATATTGGTCCTTCTGCACCTTCTGCCTACGATTTACGTATTACCGAGTCGGGCGGAAGAATAATCGGAAGCTATACATATTTCCACCCTCACAATGCAAGAGAATTAAATTCTGTTTATGAATGGACAATTGATGGAATTGCTTCTTACACAAATGAGCCCAATCTTGTGAAAAACTTTGCAGGTGTAAAGCTTGTTACCTTTTCCGTAACGCCTGTGGGTGACACAAATCCGTCAACAGGAAAAAAGGTTTCTGTTTCTGTGTACGTTGCGGGTAATCTTGATATGCCGTCAGGCGGTACATCAGGTGGCACATCAGGCGGTTTTGGTGGAGGCGGTGGATATGCAAATGCAGGCACCACATCCGGAGTTGTAAATATAAATAATATGCAAACTGTTCCTGAAACACAGGATAATACAAAGGTTACAGATATAAGCGGACACTGGGGTGAAGCTTACATTAAGGATATGGAAACTCGTGGTGTTATGAAAACAGATGATAAGGGAAATTATAATCCTGATGTAAATGTATCAAGAGAGGAAATGGTAACATTCTTATTTGACGCATTAAAGCTTGCAGAAAGCGAATATTCAAGTCAATTTAGCGACGTAAAGGATGGAGAATTTGCTAAAAAGCTTCAGACAATGCTTGATAACGGAACTATTGCAAAGGACACAAACTTCAGACCGAATGACACAATTTCCCGTGAAGAAATGTGTAAAATTCTTTATGTATCCCTTAAAAATGCAGGCAAGCTTGCAGAAGTGGAAGACGGTTTAATTAATACTTTTGCAGATTTCGACAATATTTCCGAATGGGCAAGAGTATATGTAAATGCAATTTACGGAAATAAAATTATGGTTGGTGTTTCCGACACTGAATTTGATGCGAAGGGAACAGTAACCAAAGCACAGGCAGCTACAATGCTTGTAAGAATATTAAAATTAACGGAGGCGGAATAGAATGAGAAAAATCAGAAGATTATTTAGCTTATTACTTGTTTTCATTATTTCAATGTCATCTGTTTCTGCCTTTGCGTATAACGACATTCCCGCTTCCGAGATTATCGATTATATCTTTAAGTTTGATGTAGGAGAACTTTCGGGAGAGGCATCAGTCGAAGATTCAGCATCAGATCCCGATATGCAAACAATAAGCTTTTTACATTCAATAGGCATCTGGGATGATACCGAAAAGTCAAAGGAATCCTTTCTTACTATGACTGAATTTGCGGTTATTATGTCAAATGCAAGACTTGGTAAAGAAAATGCTCTTGAAAATGTTTATATTCAGAATCCTGATAACAATAAGGTAACTTATGGATATGCTCTTGAATGTATCGTAAATGCTTTGGGTTACGGATACAAATACGAGTACTACGGCAAAACAAACGAAGCACTTTTAATTGTATGTGACGAAATCAATATTTTATCCTCATATCCTGAAAGTACAGACGAATTTATTTCGAGAAAAGACCTGGCACATTTGCTCAAAAAAGCACTTACAACTGATCTTTGTGTGGCAGACTATTCTGAGGGTGGTAGTGTAAATTATACGGTTGTTCCCGGTAAAAATCTTTTAAATACTATTCATGGAATTTACGATGTCAGCGGATTTGTAAATGCTGTAAGAGGTTTATCCGTTTACGGAGGTGCAACTCTTCGTGATGGGTATATTGAAATAAACAGAACTAAAATCAATACTGATGGTTCCGATTTATCCGGATATTTTTCAAAACAGGTTGAAGCATATGCTATGTTCAATGAGCTTATACAGGAATATAAAATAGTGTATATTGCTCAAAAATCAGACAGTAAGTATATGGAAATTGATTTCAATAATATTTCGGAATACAATGACAGTGAGATTATTTACATTGACGAAAATGGTAATGAAAACAGTGTAATTGTCGGAAATGTTAATACTGTAACAGAAAACGGTAAAAGAATAAGCTCTCTTTCTCAGATGGAGAGTCCTAAAAACTGTGAAGGTAAAATCGTTTTAACTGCTTCTGAAGATGAAGGAACAATCGATACTGCGTTAATTTACAGATACAATTATTATGTTGTAGATTATGTTGATGCCTCTCTTTTAAGAATTGGTTTAAAGAATGGTCAGACATATAAAGGTGAAAAGTATATTCAGCTTGACAATAACGGAATCAATTCCGTTTCAATTTACGGTGTTAAAGCAAATTATACTGATATTCCGTTAAACAGTACAATCAGAGTTTTAGAATGCAGTGAAACGAATTATTTTTGTATTGATGCAAGCAGTGAACGTCAAAAAGGTGAAGTTGCATCAATATCAGATGACGTAATAGAGGTTGCAGGTAAAAGTTACCGACTTTCAAAAGATTTGATTAAGCATATCAAATATTGTGAGGATAATAATATCACAAGCTCCGACAGAGCTGTCTATCCCCAACTTGGTAATGCATATACCTTCTATATTATGGATGGTGTAATTGCGGGAATAACCGTTGGTGCTGATTTATATTCATACGGTATCGTTAAAGCGGCAATGAAGTCGAGAACAAGTATTGACCCTGAAATCAGCCTCAGAGTGTTTACTGAAGACGGTGAATGGAAAAACTTTACTTTTGCGGATAAAATAGAACTTGAAGGAACGGCAGGCGTATCAAAAGAGAATGTTTCAACTTTTATCGAAACTAACGCAGGTGAGATAGTGGGCGGACTTATAAGATATAAAGCCAACAGCTCCGATAAAATCACTTCATTGTTTACCGCCAAAGATAATGGTCTTGGAGAAAGTAATCCTGATGACGTAAATTTTGTAGAAGAGATTACCGCAATGGTTGACTGGACAAAATGGTTTATCCAGGGTTCGAATTATCTTTTCAATCCAAACGCAAAAGTGTTTGTTATTCCTACCAATAAAACAAGGGAATCCGAATATAAAGTGTTAAATCCCAGTGCTTTTGAAAACGGTATGGTATATACAATGTCTTTATACAATCCCGATGATTTTCTTCAGGTAGGAGCCGTTATTTATAACGGTAATTTAAGCGATGCTGCTGCAGAAAGTAATACACCTACATTTTTATATGTTGAAAGCATGAGAAGAGTGGTAATCGATAAAGAAGACTTTGTTTATGGATATAAAGTAATCGGTATGGAAGGTATAAGAGGCGGCGGCAAAGGCACAGGTACTTTTGAAAAAAGAAGTTACTACTTAAAAGAAGATGATTACAACAGAAAGATGGCAGCCGGAGAAGAATTCTATGTTGGAGATTTCCTGAAAATCGATGTGGTAGGAACAAATCTCGTTGACTGGTCTGTTGATATTCGTGGCGGTAAGCCGTACCTTCCAAGCAGAAACTTTGAATTTGTGGGAACAGGTACAATTGTTACGGAAGAAACAGACGATTACTATATGTATGACTATGAAACAAATACGGTAAATACATATGAATTGCTTTACGGTAAAATTGTAAGAATCAACTATGAAGAATTTCTTATACTTGTGGACTGCGGTGAATACGGACTTCGTACCGTGGGAACAAGAATACTCGGAAGTGTTAATAAGAACACTCATAAGCTTGAAAACCTTTCAATTTCAAATTTCCATGTCGGAGAAGAAGTTCAGATTATAACAGGTGGTCCTAATGCTTATCTTACTTTAAAGTATGAAAATTAAAATTTATGCAGTGCCCGTAAGGGCACTGCATATGATATATTTAATTGGAGAGATAATTATGAATATAAAGAAAATCGGAAAAATAAAAGGAGATCAGGACGGAGCAATTTTTAATAATTATTTATTTCGTTTTGATTCGGTAGGCACTTGTTATGTGTACGATATCAGCAAATTCGATATATCTGTTAAAAATACCGGAGAAATAAATGAAACAGCTTCATTCAGTCTTGACAGAACAGAAGAATTAAGACCTCACAGTAACTCTGTTATGTTTGGATGTAAATATTACAGTAAAGATGATGAATTTCCATTGCTTTATACTAATATTTACAATAATTATTCCTGGACCGATAATAAAATGAAGGGTGTAACTCTTGTGTATCGTATCGAACGTAACGAAAATAACTTCAAATCAACCTTAGTTCAGATAATTGAAATCGGATTTACCGAAAATGTGAATTACTGGAAATCATCCGATGAAAAAGATGATGTAAGACCTTACGGTAATTTTGCAATAGATAACGAAAAAGGCATATATTATGCTTTTACTATGCGTGATAAAACAAACACAACACGATATTTTGCTTTTGATTTACCTGAAGTTACTGATGGTAAAATGGATGAAAAGTATGGTGTAAACAGAGTAGTACTTGGCGTAAAAGATATAAAGATTCAATTTGATTGTAGTTATCAGCATTATATTCAGGGTGCATGTGCATATAAAAGTAAAATATATACTCTTGAAGGTTTTACAGATAACGAAGAAAATCCATCTGCAATGAGAATTGTGGATTTAACTGAAAAGAAAGAAATTTCTTTTATTGATTTATATAATATGGGATATACAATTGAACCTGAAATGATAGACTTCTGGGATAATGTATGTTATTATGCAGACAATCATGGTAATTTTTATATCATTGATTTTTAAAATAATGATTTAAGGTGATAATATGAAAATGGTATTAAAGGAATCTTATAGAAGAGTTTTGTGAATATGTAGGTAACAGAGATAATATATGGTACGCAACAAATATTGAAATTCATGATTATGTCAGTGCTTATAATAAGACAAGTTTTGATATAAAAATTATATATAACCCATTAGTGATTGACGTATGGTTTGAGATAAAAGAAAAAACATATTGTGTTAAATCAGGCGAAACGACAGTAATTGATTAACGGAGAGGGCGTTTTTATGAAGAAAGGAACATTTTATCCTCAGATACTTGAGGCATCAATGCAGGAGAATATATCAACCCAAAAGGTTATGGAAAGACTTGTACCCCTTGGTATGGAATGTGTGGACATATATACAGGGAATATTATCGAAGAGGGCAGTAAACACATAACAAAGCTCCAAAAGGATTTTGGTATAACAACCTCGTCAGTGTTTCATTATTTTGAGTTTGACTATAAAAAGGAAAATGCATTAAATTTAGCACTCGAAGAAGTAAAACTTCATCTTGAAAACAGTGCCGAGGTAAACAGTCCCTTCTTTATGCCCGTTCCTGTAATAAAATACATACATAAGGATAATTTTGAACGTGAAGAATGTGCCAAAATCGTTCTTGAGTATTTTGCAGGTGTTTCCAGGCAATCGTCAAAATATAACATAACAACAGTTGTAGAAAATTTTTCTAATACAATGTCCCCTTACTCCTATATTGATGATATTAAATATATTCTTGATAACATACCTGATATAAAATATGTGTTAGATACAGGAAACTACTGGTTTGGTGGAACAGATATGATAGAAGCCTGCAAAAAGTTTGCATCAAAAACCGTTCATGTTCATATGAAGGATTTAGCTGAAAAAGAAGATGGTAGACTTGATATTTGTGGGAGACGTGCGGATAGTGTTGCAATAGGAGAAGGCATACTTCCTGTTTTTGAAGCACTTGATATTATAAAATCAAATATAACAGATTTTTCTGCTATTGTTGAGATAAACGGAAGCGAAAATGTGTTAGCTGATATGGAAAAATCTTTTATAAATCTTGAAAAGGAGAGATAGGTTTTGTTAAAATATGCAATTATTGGTTTTGGTGGTTTGGGAAGAGTTCATCTTTCTAATCTTAACAGACTTTCAAAAGAAGGTTATGATTTAAATCTTGTGGCGATATGCGGAACAACAGCAGAAAAATTTAAAGAGAGTGTAAGTTTGAATCTTGGTGATGTAGATTGCTCTGATATAGATATTTCAAACTGCAGCTTTTATGATGATTATAAAGAATTAATTGATAAAGAAAATCCTGATTTTATTGTTTCTGCTGTTCCTACTTATTTACACAAGGAAGTTGCTGTATATGCTTTATCACACGGAATAAATGTTTTTTCCGAAAAGCCTATGGCTTTAAATGTTGAGTCGTGTGAAGAAATGATTAAAGCATCAAAGAATAACAATGCATTCCTTATGATAGGGCAGTGTTTAAGATTCGATTCCTCTTTTGTTAAATTGAAAGAATATGTTGAAAATAAAACCTTTGGCAAAGTTAACAGGGCAGAATTCACAAGATATTCCCAAACTCCGTTGTGGACATGGAATAACTGGATTTTAAAAGAAGATAAATCAGGCGGATGTATTATAGATATGCATATACATGACGTAGACCTGATTAACTGGATATTTGGAACACCAAAAAGCATTCATTCAGTTATGACTGAAAATAAAGTTGAGGCAGAGGCAATATTTACTCAGTATGAAATGAAAGACGGAACTCTTATATTAAGTAGTGCCGATTGGTCTATGCCCCAAAAATTTCCTTTCGAGGCAAAATGTCTTGTGAATTTTGAAAAGGCAACTGTTGTGATTAAAGATAACAGTGTTGTTGTGTATACAGATAATGAGGTTATTGAAGAGACTTTTGATGGTGAATCTTATTTTTATAACGAAATGAAAGATTTTGTTGAGTGTATTACGAAAAAATGCACAAGTGAAACCACATCAACGGAGTCGATACTTGACACTGTTAAAATTGTAATGGCGGAGGTTAAATCCGCGAAAGAAAAGAATACAATATACATAAATATGGAGGAAGAAAAATGAAACTTGGTGTGTTAGTACCACTTAATAATGTGGAAGAAGAATTTAAAAAAGTATATGACTTAGGTTTTAACTCATGTCAACTTTGTTGCTGGGAAGAAGTACTTATGACCGATGAAATGGCTGAACTGGTTAATAAAAGCAGCGAAAAATATAATGTTACCGTTTCAACCTTTTGGTGTGGTTGGAAAGGTCCGCAGAGATGGAATTTTTATGAAGGACCTCTTACATTAGGTCTTGTTCCCGAAACTTACAGATATGAACGTAGCCGTGAACTGAAAAAGGGCTCCGATTTTGCAAAGAAAATTAATGTTTTAAATATAGCAACTCATGTTGGTTTTATTCCCGAAACACCATGTACAGCAGAATATAATTCGCTTGTTTGTTGTATTCGTGATATTGCGCAATATGTTAAAAATAACGGTCAGTACTTCCTTTTTGAAACGGGACAGGAAACTCCCGTTACTCTCAGAAGAATTATTGAAGATGTTGGAACAGGTAATCTTGGAATTAATCTTGATCCTGCAAACTTAATTATGTACGGGAAAGCAAATCCTGTTGATGCTTTAGACATAATAGGTGAGTTTGTAAGAGATATCCACGGCAAGGACGGATGTTATCCAACAAACGGCAGAGAACTTGGCAAAGAGACACCTCTTGGCGAAGGAAAAGTTAATTATCCGCAATTTATTTCACGACTTAGAGAAATCGGATATGACGGTGCAATAACTATCGAACGAGAAATATCAGGCGAAAAACAGATAAGTGACATTAAAAATGCCAAAGAATATTTAAATTCTCTTATAAATTAAAGGCTATGGTATTAAGGAAGGATAAATAAGCAATGAATAATCAGAATATTGAAGCAATTATAGAAAAAATGACACTTGACGATTTGTGCGGACAGGTTCTTTGTTATTCTGTACCCTTGGATAAATCTGAAAATGAACTTGAGGAATTTGAAGAAATATTTAAAAGAACTAAGCCCGGTGGTGTTTTCATGCACGAAATAACGGGTGAGCAAATAAAAATAGTAACCAAACTTGTGAATACGTACACCTGTGTTCCCGTAATTGTTTCGGGTGATACCGAATACGGTCCTAATCCTATTAAAGATTGTGAGCATATCTTACCTAATCAGATGGCGTGGGGAGCTTGTGACGATGAAAAATTAATCGAAAAGGGCGGAAAAGCAACGGCACAGCTTTGCCGTAAAAATGGAATGCACTGGTCATACGCACCTGTTGTTGATATAAATTACAATAAAGATAATCCCGTAACCAATACAAGAGCAGTTTCGGACAGTCCTCAGCATGTTGTAAAAATTGCAGGGGCATATCTTAAAGGACTTCAATCCGAAGGTTTGATGGCAGGCGGCTGTAAGCATTTTCCCGGTGACGGTATAGATGACAGAAATCAGCATTTCTGCACCTCTGTAAATCCTTTATCCAAAGAAGAATGGATGAATACATACGGTTATGTATACAAAGAAATGTTCAAATTAAATCCCGGTTCTGTTATGGTGGGTCATGTAAGTTTACCGGCTTTTCAAACCGAATGTGATGATTTAGGTGTATATTTACCTGCCACCCTTTCAAAAAGTCTTATGACAGATCTTTTAAGAGGCGAACTGGGATTTGACGGATGTATCGTTTCTGATGCTCTGAGTATGGTTGGGGTATCTGCAGTTGTTCCAGAAAATGAGCTTCCTGTAAGATTTATAAACGCAGGAGGGGATATGCTTTTATTTGCAGAACCTTCATATTTTGATTACATAAAAAATGCAGTTCTTGACGGCATTGTTTCTATGGACAGATTAAAAGATGCCGTAAGAAGAATTTTAAAACTTAAAGAAACGGTAGGGCTTCTTGATGAAAAAGAGCCTGAAGTTGAAATTACGGAAAATATTGAAGAAATAGCAACAGAAATTGCGGAAAAAAGCATCAAAATAGTAAGAGATGTAGATAATATACTTCCTCTTAACTTAAAAAGCGGTGATACTGTGCTTTTGTGTTCGATGTTTTATAAAAAGAATTATGCTGATAAATTTCAATATATTGAAAAAGAATTGAATGAACGAGGCATAAAAACAATACATCTTAAAAACACATGGCACAGACCGATTCAGGAAGTGTTTGAAAAAGAAAACCCTACCTGCGTTCTTGTGAACTGCGGATTGTCTACCATAGACAGTTCAGGTGCTTCTCTGAGAGTTGACTGGAATTCAATTATGACATTCTGGAGAGGGTATATATTCAAAAATCCCAATGTTATATTTACATCATTTGCAGACCCATATAAATTATACGAACTACCATTTTTGAGAACATATATAAATGCCTTTTCTTTCACCGAAGAAAGTCAAAAAGCGTTTGTCCGTGTAATAACCGGCGAAATTGAAGCAAAAGGTAAAAACCCTGTCGAATTGAAAGGTTATTTTGACCGAGAAGTATGAGAATATTTTTTATAGCGTAGCACAAGCAAATGTTACCTGATACAAACAGATGTATTCAGATAATAGTAAAAGACAAGGTTGCGTCTCAATTCAGTGAAAAATCACTTGCCCTGCGACTTGCGTTGTGTCGGTGTTAAGTAACTTGTTCGGCTCATAACTTGAATAAACACGGCGGTATCAAATCGCCCATAACAAAAAACAAGCCGTACAATGTATGACTTGTTTTCTTGGTTGCGGGGACGGGACTTGAATACCCCAAGGGCACTTCCTCACTTCGTTCGGGGCGCCACGCGACCTTCGGGTTATGAGCTTTTGCTGACTGCAATATGCGGAACAACAGCAGAAAAATTTAAAGAGAGTGTAAGTTTGAATCTTGGTGATGTAGATTGCTCTGATATAGATATTTCAAACTGCAGCTTTTACGATGATTATAAAGAATTAATTGATAAAGAAAAGCCTGATATTATTGTTTCTGCTGTTCCTACTTATTTGCATAAAGAAGTTGCAGTTTATGCTTTATCTCACGGAATAAATGTTTTTTTCGAAAAGCCTATGGCTTTAAATGTTGAGTCGTGTGAAGAAATGATTAAAGCATCAAAGAATAACAATGCCTTTCTTATGATAGGTCAGTGCTTAAGATTTGATTCCGCTTTTGTTAAATTGAAAGAATATGTTGAAAATACAACCTTTGGCAGAGTTAGCAGGGCAGAATTCACAAGATATTCCCAAACTCCGTTGTGGACATGGAATAACTGGATTTTAAAAGAAGATAAATCAGGCGGATGTATTATAGATATGCATATACACGACGTAGACTTGATTAATTGGATTTTTGGTACACCCAAAAGCATTCATTCAGTTATGACTGAAAATAAAGTTGAAGCTGAGGCAATATTTACTCAGTATGAAATGAAAGACGGAACTGTTATATTAAGTAGTGCCGACTGGTCTATGCCCCAAAAATTTCCTTTTGAAGCACGCTGTCTTGTTAATTTCGAAAAGGCTTGTGTGATTATTGAAGGTGAAACACTTACAGTTTATACAGATGACGAAATTATAACTCCTGCACTCGAAAAAGAAAGTTATTTTTACAAAGAAATCAAAGAGTTTCTTGATTGCATTATACAAAGAAGGTGCAGTAGTATAACATCACCGGAATCTGTTGTTAATTCGATTAAAATTGCCCTTGCTGAGGTTGAGTCTGCTAAGAAGAAAGGAACTTTTTATTATGAATAACCTACTTGCTGATGAGGTAATATATGAGATTTATCTACAGACGTTTTTTGTTGCAAATGGTGATGGTGTGCATCCGACACCTATGGGGCATGAGTATATTAAAAATGAATGGATTAAAGCATTTAATAATTTGAAAGGTGTGGAATAAATGAAACTTGGTGTGTTAGTACCACTTAATAATCAGATTGAAGAGGAATTTAAAAAAGTAAATAGTCTGGGTTTTTCTTACTGTCAACTATGTTGTTGGAATGAAACTCTTATGAATGACGAAAACGCAAATCTTATTAATGAATGTTGTGAGAAATACGGTATAACTGTTTCAACATTCTGGTGCGGTTGGAAAGGACCACAAAAGTGGAATTTTTATGAAGGTCCTCTTACTTTGGGACTTGTTCCTGAAACATACAGATACGAAAGAAGCAGAGAACTGAAAAACGGGTCTGATTTCGCGAAAAAAATCAATGTTAAAAATATAGCAACCCACGCAGGCTTTATTCCTGAAAATCCTAATACAGCCGAATATCAATCCTTAGTTTGCTGTATACGGGATATTGGCGAATATGTTAAAAAGAATGATCAGTATTTTCTGTTTGAAACAGGTCAGGAAACACCTGTTACTCTTCGCAGAATGATTGAAGATGTTGGAACAGGTAATCTTGGAATTAATCTTGACCCTGCAAACTTAATTATGTACGGGAAAGCAAATCCTGTTGATGCTTTAGACATAATAGGTGAGTTTGTAAGAGATATCCACGGCAAGGACGGATGTTATCCCACAAATGGCAGAGAGCTTGGCAAAGAAACACCTCTTGGCGAAGGACGGGTAAATTATCCGCAATTTATTTCACGTCTTAAAGAAATCGGTTACAAAGATACAATAACAATTGAACGTGAAATTTCAGGGGATAAACAAATCAGCGACATAATTAAAGCAAAAGAATTTCTTGAATCTCAACTTTTGTAATAATATGTTTCTAAAAAATTGATACGGAGTAAACAAAGAAACGAAAAATTAATATAATTAAAAAAATCTGCGAGAATATTTTTAACTCTCGCAGTTTTTTCATCGGTAGAATCTGAAAAAATGATGCTAAATTGATGATGCAGCAGACGGAATGGTTAAAAATGTATGCAACCAGACACGAAATTGATGCTCATTTTGGGTGATTTTAATTGACACAGAAAACCGCATACCTTAGAATTAATGACACAAAAAATGGCTTAAACGTGGTGTTTAAGCCAAAGTAAAATAGGGCTCCCGAAAAATCGTAAGATTTTTTGGGAAGAGGAGGAATAGCGGAGTAAGCGAAGTTTTTCGGATAGAAAAACAAAGCAAACGAAGCTTATTCCGACGAGGCAGGGGCAGAGCGAAAAGAGTCATATCCACAATAACCCGAAAACTATGAGTAATAAGGTATTTGTAGACATATTTTTCCATTTATTATTCATTATAGAGGATATATCCGGACACACCACATCGCAAATAACTGAGATGTACTATGTAAAGAAAGATACATCAAGATTAAATGGAATCACAGACGGATTCGAGATATAAATAAATTTATTTAGTAAAATCTTTGAGAAGGAATTTCTTCTCAAAGATTCTTAAAAGGAAGCGAATGGTATAATTATTTATTTGATTTTCTGTATGCACTTGCAGAATGACCTTTTATTTGTTTAAATATACGGGAAAAGTGTCCGTAATCTGAGAATCCGGTTGAATATGCAACATCGGTTATTGGAATGTTTGTTTCTGTAAGTAAGCGGCAAGCTTCTGCTATGCGGAAATTACGTATATATTCAGCGATGCTGCAATTAAGATATTCGTTTGCTATACTGTAAAGTCTTGTTCTTTTTATGTGAAATTCTGAACATATATCCTCTGCTGTAATAGTATGGGATATATGTTCTTTTATATATTGGTCGATTTGTCGTATAAACTCATTTTTAGCAGGAGTAACCCATTTGTTGGAAAGGAAGTATAAAGCAAGGGCTTTTAATATTGTGATACTTGCTTCAAGCTCTGCTTCAGTTTTTACAGGAATGTTTTGTATTGCTTTGTTTATATCGGGATATAGCTCACTATTGAATTTTTGATTTAGCAATTTACGTGTTTTATGCTCATTTTTTTCTGTGAGAACCTGACCGAACATAACAAATCCAAGAATCCCGCCTGCATCATAAATCGGAACGATAGCTTCTGATAGCCCTAAATGGCATTGATAATAAACATCTTTTTTTAATTTTGAACAGGAATCAAAATTTGCATAGTCGCAGTCGTTACATTTTTGACTCCATTCGGGAATTTTACCTATGAGCTTACAAAAGGTTATATCTTCTTTAGGGTATGATAACAGATACTTTCCGTTTTTGTCATACAAAACAATTTTAATGTTTGTAAGAGTATGGAAATCTTTGAAAGCTTTATGCAAGTTAGATATATTGATATTTAACATAAAATCACCAATTAAATTATATCAGATATCTATTTGAAAATCAAGAAATATGAAAAAAATATTCGATGTTGAACAAATCTTACATAAAATAGACAAATATATCTTTTATTTAAACTTTGACAAATGTAAAATGAAAATAGAAAGAGAGGCGGTGATTATATGTATTCTGAAAACAGCAGTGTTTCAGCGGTATCACCATATTTGGGAAATATGTATCAGTTGTTTGGAACTCGTCATTATCAGTTGACAGATGGCATAAGTAATGGTTGCAGATGTATTGATGTACGTACCGGTAGCGGATTGGAGTATACAGTATTATGCGATAGAGGACTTGATATATCGTTAGCTACATACAAAGGCTTTAATCTTACCTTTTTAACTCAGAATGCAGAAGCACATCCTGCATTTTATCATTCATGTGATGCAGAGTGGATGCGTACATTTACCGGTGGTCTTCTTACTACCTGTGGACCTAATTATCTTTCTTCTCCATGTGAAGATGAGGGGGAAAAGCTTGGTCTTCACGGAAGATGGAGTTCACTGCCAGCAAAGCATATCTGTGATTTTACTGACACTGAAAAGGGCGAAATCAAAATAAGCGGTATGCTTTATGAGGCTGTTACAATGGGACATAAACTTAGTATTTATCGCAGTATATCATCAAAAATCGGTGAGTCAGTTATAATGATAGATGATGAAATAAAAAATGAAGGAAGCAGAGCTGTACCTTTAAATGTGTTATATCATATTAATTTTGGATATCCCTTCCTTGATGAAAATACACATATAGAAATTCCTTCAAAAACAGTGATCGGATATGATGAGTATACAAATGAGCGTATGAATGAGGCAAAAACTATCAGGAAGCCTTATAAAGGTGCAGAAGAAAAAAATTATTTGCATACTTTTGATGGTGAAATGGTAACAGCCAAGGTTCATAATCCTGAATTTTGCGGAGGGTTAAGTGTATATATCAGATTTAACTCTGAGAATTTACCTTATATGACACAATGGGTTCTTGAAGATTATAAGGATTATGTGCTTGCGATTGAGCCTGCAAATGTACCCTGTGAGTCAAGAAATATCCTTCGTGAAAATGGTATATTTCCTATGCTTGAACCAGGAGAAATTAAAAAAATTCATGTAGAAATTGAAGTTGTTTCAAATAAATAATATTGTATAAAAGGAGAAATAAAAATGATTAAATCAAAAGCAGCATTTGTAGTGTATGGTGTTCACAAGGATGGTCTTTGTGACCCAGACGGAAACCTTTTTATTGACGAAGGACTTATTAAAAATTCAAAGGAAGCTTTGAAAAATCAGGGTATCGAACTTGTTACACCTGAACTTATAGTAGCAACTAAAAAAGAAGCAAAGGAAATTATTCTTCCTCTTGCAAAAGATGACAATATTGATACTCTTGTTTTGTTTTCAGGAACATGGGTATGGGCGGCACATATGTCAGCGGTAATCCGTGAGTTTGCAAAAACAGGAAAAGGCATTGTTATATGGACCCATGACGGTTCACAAGGCTGGAGACCTGTTGGCGGACTTGTTTTAAGTGCGGCACTTAATGAAATAGGAGTAAAGCATAAATTTGTATATGGAAGTGCAGATGATATTACAACTGTAAAGCGAGTTGCTAATTATTGCAAGGCTTCAGCTCTTAAGAAGAGTATGGAAATGACAACACTTCGTGCTTTTGGCGGACGCGGTATGGGACAGACTTGCGGGGTTGCTGATCCATCACAGTGGATGCGTATGTTTGGAATTGATATTGATAGCCGTGATACATATGAGCTTGTTGAAACTGCCAAGAGTATTCCGCAGTCAGAAGTTGACAAAGTATGTGATTACATAGACGCAAACTTTAAATCAAAAGTAGAGCGTGTTGAAGGAAATTATCGTTCGATACGTTTATACCTTGCACTTAAAGCTCTTAAGGAAAAAGATGGCTTTGATTATTATACCATTCAGTCATTCCCGGGAATGGGAGATTATTATGCTGCAACCTGTTTTGCACAGAGCATGATGTTAAATGATGGTGTTCCAACGGCAACTCTTTCAGATTTTAATACTTGTTTAACATCAATTATGATTATGGGACTCAGCGATGAACCTATTTACTATGGCGACCTTCAGCATGCTGATAAGAAAAAGGGAGAAATTAAAATTATAGGCGACGGAGCGGTTCCTCCTTGTCTTGCAAACGAAGATGGCGTTTATCTTGCAGGCCACGGAATACCTACAGAAGGTGAAGCGGGCGGACTTTCAATAAATCTTGTATGTAAGAGCGGTAAAGGTGTACTTGCACGTCTTAGTCGTATTGAAGGTAAATTCAAAATTATTGTTACACGTTGCGAGGTAGTTCAGCCTGCTGCAGAAGAACTCGATCAGCGTCGTCATGAATGCGGTATACCTTTCTGGCCACACGCATTTGTTCAGGTTGAGGGCGATGCAGGCGAAATAATAGAAAACTGGAATAATGAGTATGGCTGTCTTGGTTACGGTGAAGACCTTTATGATCAGATTATTGATTTTGGTAAGCTTATGGATATAGAGGTTGTTACATTTTAAAATGAGAGGAGCTTTAATATGCTTATAGGCGGTCTTGATGTAGGGACAACAGGGGCAAAACTTACTGTATATACTCATGAAGGATGTTTTGTTAATAATGAATATCTTGAGTATGATGTGTCCAGGAAAAATGGAGAACACGAAATTGATGTGTTGATAATTTTTACAGCAGTTTGTGAGGTTATATCAAAAACCGTCAAAAAGTATCCAACTCTTGCGGCAATAGGAGTTACAACCTTTGGCGAAACTTTTACAGTACTTGATGATGAAGATAAGCCTTTATTTAATTCAATGCTTTATACTGACCCCAGAGGAGAAGGTGAAACAAAGTTACTATGTAATGCCCTAGGTGAAAAGAATATCAGAACAATAACCGGAGTAAAACCCCACCAAATGTATTCACTTCCTAAGATAATGTGGCTCAAAAATAAAAATCCTGATGTGTTTAAAAGAGCAAAAAGAATTCTTCTGATGGGGGACTATATAGTATATATGCTCACAGGAATTGCTCAGGTGGATTATTCTCTTGCGGCAAGAACAATGGCATTTGATATACAGAAAAAAGAATGGAGCAAGGATATTTTAGGTTACGCTGATATAGACGTATCTTTGTTATCAAAGCCTGTTATGTCAGGAACACTTGCAGGTAAAATACATATAGATTTAGCTCGTAAATTGGGAACTTCTGAAGAATTGAAAATAGTTACAGGCTGTCATGACCAGATAGCTGCAGCAGTGGGCGCAGGTGTTTTTCAAGAGGGGCAGGCTGTTGACGGAACCGGAACGGTTGAGTGTGTTACACCTGTATTCAGAGGAATTCCCGATAATGATACTATGTATGAAGAAGGGTATTCTGTAGTTCCGTATGTGTTTGAGGATAAATATGTTTGCTATGCCTTGTCCTTTGCGGGGGGAGCAACATTAAAGTGGTACAGAGATGCTTTTGCAAAATATGAAAAACAGATTGCTGTGGAAAAAGGCGAAAATGTATATGCCTTTCTTGACAAGCAGATATCTTCAAAACCGACAGATATTCTCGTTCTGCCTCATTTTGCAGGAGCTGCAAATCCGTATATGGATAGCACCTCCAAAGGTGCTATTGTCGGACTTACATTTGAACATACAAATGCGGACATATACAAAGCTATGATGGAAGGTGCAACCTATGAAATTATGTTGAATCTTAAGCATCTTGAAAGCTTTGGTGTAGAAATAGATGAGCTATATGCAACAGGCGGAGGGGCATCATCACCCACATGGTTACAGATAAAGGCTGACATTTTAAACAGACCGGTAACAACCATTGATTCCCCTGAAGTCGGTGCATGCGGTATTTGTATGCTTACCGCTGTAGCAGTGGGAGTGGTAAAAAATCTTGAGGAAGCAAAAAAAATCTTTGTAACTAACAATAAAACATATTATCCAAACACAGAAAATTCTATGATTTATGATAAAAGGTTTGAAGGATATAAATTGTTATACGATGCAGTGCGTCCGATAGTAGACAAAATCGGGGAGGTATAAATAAATGCTTGTAACATTAAAAGAAATTTTGAAAATTGCAAATGAAAAAAAGTGTGCTTGTGGTTCATTTAATACACCTAATATGGCAAGTATTAAGGCTGTAATAGGAGCGGCAGAGGAAATGAATGAGCCTGTAATTATAATGCATGCTCAGGTGCACGAAGAAATGGGTGTTTGCAAAATGAGTGAAATAGCACCTGTTATGCTTAATATGGCAGACAAAGCAAAGGTTCCTGTATGTGTTCATCTTGATCACGGAACAGATTTAGGGTATGTAAAAAAAGCTCTTGAAATTGGTTTTACATCTGTAATGTATGATGGTTCAGAGCTTGAAACACTTATGAATTATGTAAATACAACTGTTACTGTTAAACTTGCTGAAAAAACAGGAGCTTCTGTAGAGGCCGAAATTGGTTCTATGGGTAAACGCGAAGGCGGTGGCGGTGATGGTACAAGTATTTATACTGACCCTGATGAAGCAAAGGATTTTGCTGAAAAAACAGGCATAGATGCCCTTGCTTGTGCCTTTGGAACAGCACACGGTATGTATCTTAAAAAACCAAAGCTTGATTTTAACAGACTTGCGGAAATTAATTCAAAGGTAAGTATTCCGCTTGTTATGCATGGTGGCTCAGGCGTAAGTCCCGAGGATTATACCAGAGCAATAAAATGCGGTATCCGAAAAATAAATTACTATACATATATGGCAAATGCCGGTGGACGTGCGGTTGAAAGACTTTTCAAAAAAACATATTATCACGATATAGAAAAGGTTGCAATCGAAGCAATGAAAGAGGATGCGAAAATAGCGATTAATGTATTTTCAGGACAGAACAGATCCTTATAATAACTGCTGACTATATATTATTAAGGCTAAAGGATGATTGAATCTTTTCGTATCTGACGGGGAGTTTTATTTATATACTTTTTGAATGTTTTTCTGAAATAAGATGAGGAGCTAAAGTTAAGCTTGTCGCTGATAGTTTCAATTGAATAGTTCGTTGTTTCAAGAAGTTTTACAGCTTTTTCACACAATATCATTTGTTTAACCTCGTTCGGTGTTTTATTAAGATTTTTTTTGAAAAGAGTATACAGACTTGTTACGCTTATATCACAATGGGTGGCAATGTCATACATCTGATAATTATCATTTGAATGCATATATTCAAGGGCTTTTTCAAGAATAAGGTCATTTTGCGAAACATCTCTTTCAAGAGTTTGAAGAATACGCCCAAGGAAAGTGTAGAATAATCCTACAGTTTTACAATTTACAGAGCAATCATTTGAAATTTCATATAACAGAGATTTATCATCATCACTGCAGTTTACTATCTGGAGTGTGTAGTGTGGATTTCCTGTTACAGGAAGATTTGCAGCAGCTAAGCCAAGGTATTTAAGTTTACCTTTTTCGGCAACAAGCCATTCTGATTGATAAAATTGACCTTTGGGAATAAAGAAGACATCTCCTTTGTTAAGCTCTAAAATAGTATTTTTGGTTTTGAATTTTGCTTTACCCGAAAGTATAATTCCCACAAAATTTTCTGTTGCTCCCTGAGTAAGCGGTCTTGGATTCACAAAGCTTATAGAACTGTGATAGATTCTGAATGAAAACAAATTGGAAAAATCTGTATTATTCATAGTGTTTTCTCCCTGAAAATCTTTAAAATATTACCTCTTTTGTGTAATATATCATATTGTTATCTAAGTTGTCAAGTGTTAAAATTTAATTGAGGTGGTTCGATTGAAAAGTAAAACAATAGTTTTTACCGAAGCATATAAAGCAGAGTTGATTGAAACTAAGGAACGTGAAATGCGTGAAGACGATGTTGTTGTTAAAATGGTTGTATCATCAATAAGCAGCGGTACAGAAAGAGCTAATTTTGTTGGTGATCCTAATGTAAGTATATATGATGACAGTAAAATAGTAAATTTCCCCAAAACGGTTGGTTACAGTTCTGCAGGTATAGTCGAGAAAATCGGGAAAAATGTAACTGATTTGAAGATTGGCGACAGAGTTGCCATGTCAGGCAGTAAGCACACACAATATATGGTTTTACATAAAAATAGCGTTCATAAAATCGAAAGCGATAATATAAGCATGAACGAAGCTGCATTGTGGTATATTGCGTGCTTTCCGGCAGCGGCTATCAGAAAATGCCATCTTGAGTTTGGAGAGTCGGCAATAGTTATGGGGATGGGGATTTTAGGTCTTATTGCTGTTAAACTTCTTTCTGCAGCAGGTGCGGCTCCGATAGTTGCAGTGGATCCTGACCCTTCAAAAAGAGAGCTTGCTTTAAAAATCGGTGCAGATTATGCTTTTGATCCTTTTGATGAGAATTTTGCCGATGAAGTAAAAAAAGTTACCAATGGCGGTGTAAATGTTGCGATTGAGGTAACAGGAAGCGGAAAAGCACTTGATCAGGTTCTTGACTGTATGAAGAAATTTGGAAGAGTAGCACTTTTAGGTTGCACTCGTAATAAGGATTTTACGATAGATTATTACAGAAAAGTACACGGACCGGGAATATCATTGATAGGAGCACATACTTGCGCAAGACCGATGAATGAATCATTTTCAGGTCTATGGTGTACAAGAGACGAAATGAAAGGTATACAGATGTTGTCGAAATATGGCAGATTGAATCTTTCAGAATTGGTTGAGGAAATTCACAGTCCTGAAGAGGCGCAGGAAGTTTTTATGCGACTTGCTACAGAAAAAACATTTCCTGTAGCTCAGTTTGATTGGAGTGTTCTAAGTGAAGAAAATTAAAATAGCACAAATCGGAACAAGCTTAAATGGTCATGGACAAAGAATTTTTGATTCATTGAAAAAGCAAACTGACATTTTTGAAATAGCCGGCGTTGCTTTTCCTGAAAATGAAAAAGAAAAGTTCCCTCAGCTGATGGGTATGTTTGATGGCTATCGTGAACTGACTGTTGAGGAGATATTAAATGATCCTGAAATTGAGGCAGTTATTATTGAAACAGAAGAGATATATTTAACTAAGTATTCGATTCTTGCAGCACAACATAATAAGAACATACATATGGAAAAGCCCGGCGGAACAGACCTGGCTGAATTTGAAAAGCTGATTTCACTTGTGAAAAGAAACAACCTTGTTTTTCATATAGGGTATATGTACAGATATAATTCCTTTGTGATTGAATTGTTGAAACAGGTTAAAAATGGCGATCTTGGAGAAATAATAAGTGTGGAAGCGCAAATGAATTGCAGTCAGCCTCTTGTTTTCAGAGAATGGCTTAAAAGTCTTAAGGGCGGTATGATGTTTTACCTTGGTTGCCATTTAATAGATATAATTTTGCAGATTCAGGGAGCTCCTGAAAAAATTATACCTTTAAACAAAGCAACTATGTTTGAAACTGATTCCGAAGATTTCGGGATGGCTGTTTTTGAATATAAAAACGGAATTTCTTTTGCAAAAGCAGTTGCAATTGAAAGAGGTGGTTTTGCCCGCCGTCAATTAGTAGTAACAGGAACGAAAAAAACAGTTGAGTTAAAACCTTTTGAAATGCATTGTAATCCACAAACTCCAAATGTTCTTTATACGAATAAAATAGAGTACAACGAGGAAGGTTGGTATGAATATGGCACAGAGAGTAAAAGCGAAGTTTATGACAGATATGATACAATGATGAAAACATTTAGTCAGATGGTTACAGGTGAAAGGGAAAATAAAAATACACCTGATTATGAACTTATGCTTTATAAAACAATATTAACCTCTTGCGGAATTGACAGATAACAGTTTTGACCAAATTGAAGAAAGAAGTGGTTTTAGATGATAAAATTAATTCCACAACCGAAATTGCTGGAAGAAAAAGGCAGATATATAAAGTATGATACTGTAAATGTTAACCTGCAAAATACAGATGAAAGAATAAAACGCGTTTTAGAAAAACTTCCTCATTCTTCTGATGGTATAGAAGTCGAAATAATAGCAGGAACAGGGAAGATAGAATCATATATTCTTGATATTTCAGAAGAAAAAATAACTATTAAATCTGATGGTTTAGCGGGGGCGTTTTACGGTATACAGACTTTAAGACAAATATTTCAAAGTTCAAAAATTCCCTGCTTACATATTGAGGATTGTCCTGATTTTAAACACAGAGGAGTATACCACGATATAACAAGAGGAAAAATTCCAAAGCTTGAAACATTAAAAAAATTAATTGATGAGCTTGCATATTATAAAATAAATTCTTTTCAGATATATGTTGAGCATTGTTTTAAGTTTAAAGAATATGAGGATAGTGTTGAAAATACCGGACATATAACTGCTGATGAAATACGGGAGCTTGACAGATATTGTACAGAAAATTTCATTGAGTTTATTCCATCACTTTCAACATTTGGTCATTTATATGAACTTTTACAGAAGGACAGATATAAGCATCTCAGGGTTCTTGAAAATTATGAACAAGAGCATATCTTCTGGAGAGAAAGAATGGCTCATCATACTATTGACCCGTTAAATCCCGAAAGCTTTGAAATAATTAAAAGTCTTATTGACCAGTTTTTACCGCTTTTTTCATCAGATAAGTTTAATATTTGTTGTGATGAAACCTTTGATTTGAAATGTGGAAAGTACAAGGATAGGGACACAGGAAGAATTTACATTGATTTTGTAGGGAAAATTGTTGATTACATAAAAAGTAAAGGTAAAAAGGTAATGATGTGGGGGGATATTCTCCTTGAACATCCTGAATACATAGATTTGTTGGATAAAGATGTGATTCTTCTTAACTGGGATTATGATGCTGAGCCAAAGAAAGAAAAAATAGAGAGGTTAAATCAGTTAAACAGGACACAAATTGTTTGCCCCGGAACTTCTGGATGGTTCAGCCTTTGTGAGTATCTTAAGCAGTCAGTACCTAATATTACAAATATGGTAAGATATGCGTATGAGCATGGAGCAGAGGGAATACTAAATACAAACTGGGGAGATTACGGAAATCCCTGCAGTATAGAGCTTGAAATGTACAGTCTTACATATGGCGCTGAAAAAAGTTGGAATGTAAATTCAAAGACCGAAGAGTTTGAACAAAAAGCTGATACACTTGTGTACAAAAAGCATGGTGCATCAGAGTATTTAAAAAGAATCAGCAATCTTCACCATAAAACAAACTGGAGAGAATTTGTTCATTGTTATTCTAATAAGCTTTTTGAGGATCAGATAAGAGTTGATCTTCCTGATGAAAACGATATTCTTTATGTTCAAAAAGAGTGTGAAAAAATAATAGATGAACTTAAAAATCAAACCTGGAAAAATGATGAATTCAGAATTGAAATGTTGATTGCAACAGAAGGGACACAAGTTCTTGCAGAACTATATGCAAAACATCTGGATTTTGATATTAAACGCATTACAGATACGCAGAAATGGCTCAAAAAATTTTCCGTTCAATGGAAAAAGAAAAATAAGGATTACGAACTCTGTGAAATAGAAAAAATGTTTGAAATCATGGATAAATAAAAATATATATTTTTTTATAATTGTAGGGGACGGTGAATGATATGATTATTCCACGGATAAAAAAGTGTATTAAACAAGAATCTGTTTTTAAAGGAAATCTGATTTTTGATACAACTGAAGATGTCTCAAAAAAAGCAGTTGACCTTTTAACACTTTTTTTGCCCGGATTAATATTTCGAGTAGATAAAAGTTCAAACGTTATTTTCAAAAAAGAAGCTTTGAAAAAAGGCGGATACAAGCTTAATATAACAACAGATAAAATCTTTATTTCATATGCAGATGACGAAGGTGTAAGAAATGCTGTTGCTACTCTTGTTCAGTTGATAAATGACAATAAAATTAAATGCTGCCTAATAGATGATGAGCCTGATAATGAATTTCGTTCGTGTTTATTGGATCTTGCAAGAGGTTATGTGGAAATTTCTGTACTTAAAGAACATATCGTAAGAATGGCATTACTTAAATTTAACTATGTTCATTTGCATCTTATGGACAGACAGTCCTACGTTTTAGAATCAAGTGTTTTTCCAAATCCTGATAAACACAGATTATATTCTAAAAATGAAATAAGAGAACTGCTTAATTTTTGTAAAGCTCTTTCTATAGAAGTTATACCTGAAATCGAGATACCTGCTCATGCAGTTAATCAGATAAAAGCTCTGCCTGAACTTTCTTGTGAAATTGACGATATACAAGGCGCTTTGGAACAGATAAGAAGTATCGATAATCCGAGAAAAAGAGAATTTACTGATGCACTCAAAGGGATAAGCACATGGGTTGTATGTGCAGGAAAAGAATCTACATATCAAATTTATGAAAATCTTATCGTTGAAATTTGTGAATTATTTGACGGAGAGTATTTGCACATCGGTGGTGATGAACTTAGTTTTGAACATCTTGGGGCTTACTGTTATTGGGATAACTGCATTTGTTGCAAAAAGAGAATGAAAGAAGAAGGTTTATCAAATACAAGAGAGCTTTATTATTATCTTGTAAAAAGAATGTATCGCATTGTTAAAAATCAAGGTAAAAAAATGATTATGTGGAACGATCAGATAAATTCTTTTGATGAAACCGATATTCCCAAAGATATAGTTTTAGAATTTTGGAATGACCATGCTTCGGGGACAAACAAAGGAAACTGTCAAAGGCTTTTGAATCAGGGTTATAAAATTATTAATGCACATTATCGTTATACCTACGTTGATTTTCCTGAATATATGCAAGAAAATAATATAAATAAATGGCATACCAGACTTGATTTTTTAGATGAAAAAGAATTGTGCGGAAATATTATGGGAGGGGAAATGTGTGCTTGGAATTTGGGAGACCCTTTATTTTCGTTTTATCCTTATTCACTGCCTGTGTGTATGACTCTTTTTGCTGACAGAGTGTGGAATGATGAAGATACAGACTATAATGAAGAATATAAAAAGGCAATATTTTCGATTATAACAGGTAAATTTAATGTGGGAATTAATCCTTTTACCTATTTTCAAGAATTAATTCCTCCACACGATATAAATAAATGTATGGTCGAAAGTGTTGATTTTGAAAAAATAAATTTTAAAGAATTAAATGAAACTATAGAACAGATTAAATTAATTGATAAAAATAAAATTTATGGGAAAATAGCGTTGGGGGCATATATTCAATGTATTGAAACGATAGAATGTATTCTCTCTGAAAAACAGTATCGAGGAGAGGTCGTATGATTTATACTTTTAAGCAGGAACAACCAATCAATATGCCGATAAATGCAAAAGCACAGGTTACAGAAGAGTTTTTGCAAAATTATACATACGGCATAATTTCGAAAATTGAATATAATCAAACACAAAATTGTATTACCATAGGAAAATTTGAAAAAATTACAAATTATGATGGCGAATATGTGGTAAATATTACAAATTCAGGTGTGTATATAGAGGGAAATGACTACTCTTCTTTAATGAGAGGTTATATAACATTTCTGGAAATGATTAAATATGACAGATGCGGAGGTTTAGTTTATGTAAACTGCTGTCAGGTATCTCACAAACCATCAATTGAATTCAGATGTGTTCATTTATGTGTTTTTCCTGAAACTAAAATGGATTTTCTTAAGAAGTGTGTCCGCTCCTGTGCAGTTGCAAAGTATTCACATATTATTTTAGAATTCTGGGGAATGCTTCAATTCGACTGTATGAAAGAGTTATCGTGGCCTTTCGCATATACAAAAGATGAAATTAAAAATGTAGTTTCTGAGGCAAACGCTCTCGGAGTAGAGATTATTCCAATGTTTAATCATCTCGGTCATGCTTCAGCTTCAAGAGAAGCTAACGGAAAGCATGTAGTTCTGGATCAGAATATCAAATATGAAGATATGTTTGATTCATATGGATGGGTATGGAACTTTAATATGGAAGAAGTAGAGAATCTCCACAGAAATATCCGCAAAGAATTGATAGAAGTATGCGGAAAAGGACGCTATTTTCATATTGGTTGCGATGAAGCTTATGCCTATGGATATGATGAAAATAAAGCCCGTAATATGGCAGAATATGTAAACAAAATCAGTGATGAACTCAGTGCTGTGGGCCGAAGATGCATAATGTGGCACGATATGCTTTTGCCTAAAGATGATTTTAAAGGGTATTTTGCTAATTCAAGCAAAGAAGTGTCCGAAATACTTTTAAATAAACTGAACAAAAACATTGTAATTGCAGACTGGCAATATACAGGGCACGGAGAGATATGGAAAACATCTCAGTTACTTAAAAAACACAATTTTGATACAGTTTGTTGCCCATGGGATAGTAAACAAAATATTGATGAAGCAATAGATACTGTAAAATCTGAGAAACTTTACGGAATCATTCATACCACTTGGAATACTTTGTATCATGGCTTCAGAGATATGATTTATGCAGGTATTCTTTCTTATGGAGCAGAAAAAGAAAATCTTGATGATATCTTAAGATTTTATTGTGCTGCAACTGCAAGAAAAGTGATGCCTTCAAATGGTGAATATGAAAAATGCGGTTGGTCTGAAAATATGATAGGACCAGGATTATAAATAAAAAGAAAGGAGAACAGAAAATGAAGAAAATTTTAGCAAGAATTATGTCATTACTGATTGTGGCAACATATATTTTAGTTAATGTTCCGTCGGTTTTGGCATATGATACAGAATCGGGCAAAGATATGCTGCAGATTTATGTATCATGTGATTCAAACGAGGGTGATGGAAGCTTTGAGACCCCGTTTCCAACACTGTTTGAAGCAAAAGAGTATATTCGTACACTAAAAAAGCAAGGTAAATATCCATCACAAGGTGTTACGGTAAATATTCGCGAAGGCAGATATTTCCTTGAAAGCGGGCTCGAATTTACTAAGGAGGACTCAGGCACAGATGATGCTCCTGTTATATGGAGAGCTTATGGCAACGAGGATGTTCGTTTAATAGGTGGTATAAGTCTTGACCTTAGTGAATTTGAAAAAGTAAGCGATTCATCAATAACCGACAGACTGCCAAAAGAGTCAAAAGATAAAGTATATCAGCTTGATTTGAAGAAATATGGTTTTACCAAATTTGATGAACTTCCCCAGACAGGTCATGGAACTGCGTATCTTGGTTATATAGAAGCACCCTACAATTCAGCTGTTGCAATGGAATTATTTTTTGCCGATGAACCAATGAATTTATCACGCTGGCCAAATGAAGGATTCGTAAGATTTGATGCTGTGCTTGAAAAAGGTGAAGACGCACAGATGTTCAGAGATAATCTCGGTAAAAACGAAAACTGGAAACCGGGACCATATAAGCCTACTACTTTCACAGTAGCAGAAGTTAACGAACGTATGGCTCAATGGAAAACAGCAGAAGATATTTGGTGTTTTGCATATTTACAGTATGACTGGTCAGACCTTACATTTGGTGTTAAATATAATCCCGATACAAACAGTTTTACAACAAGACATACTATCGGTATGCCTGTAACTCCGGGACAGAGATTGTATTTTTATAACATTCTAGAAGAACTTGATATACCGAATGAATGGTATCTTGACAGAAATAATGGATTCCTCTACATATATCCCTCTGCCGATTCAGGAGAAGTTTCCCTTTCCGTTTTATCTGATCCAATTCTGGAATTTAACGGAGCATCAAATATAAATGTTGATTCTCTTACAATTCAGGTGGTAAGAAATCATGCTGTTACAATGACTGATTCTAAAAATATCAATATTGAGCATTGTGCAATAAGTAAATCAACGGGACAAGGCGTAAAAACCAAAGATTGTGAAAACTGCAAAATAATAAGTAACCGTATATTTGATACAGGTGCAGGCGGTATTACATTAAGCGGCGGTAACAAGGAAACACTTGAAAAAGGAAACAATTTAGCTGAAAACAACTGGATTCACGATTATTCAAGAATATTGGCAACATATGCAGCAGCTGTAGAAATAACAGGTGTTGGTAATGTTGCAAGACATAACAAAATGCACGGTTCAAACCACCTTGCAATGAGAATTTCAGGTAATGATAATGTGGCGGAATATAACGAAATTTTCGATGTGCTTCGTACAGCAGCGGATATGGGTGCCATTTATCTGTATCGTGAAAAGCATGAACGAGGAAACATTATAAGTAATAATTATATTCATGATATTAAGTCAGAAGGCTCTAATGCAAGTCATGGTATTCAGGGAATTTATTTTGATGAAATGCATGACGGCGATACTATAGAAAATAATGTTTTTGTGAATTTTGCAGGGGATTGTATATTTATAAACGGTGGCAGAGATGTTACTATGAAAAATAATTTGTTTATAAATTGTGATGGTGGAATAAAGATTTCCGCAATAGGTATTAATCCTGAATTCGGTTATACCGATGAAAAATTCCAGAGTCATTTTCCAAGTATATATGTAGACCGATACCAGGATAAAGAAGCCTATAAAAAATATGAGCATCTTGCAGAGATTACAGAAGATGAGCCTAAAGCACCTAAATATAACCTTGTAGAAAACAATGCATATATAGGTTGTGGATACGATTTTAAGTGGTGTTATGTTGATTCATCCCTGCATCCTCTTTTATACGAGACGAATACCATAGTACCCGGTTTTGTTTCAGATAGCATTAAAAATTTAGGTTTTATGAATGAAAACACAGGTAACTATAATTTAAATTCAGATTCAGTTATATATGAAAAGCTTCCTGAATTCAAAGCGCCTGATTTCATAAATATGGGTATGTATACACCGTGGCTTGCGAGAAGACTTGCAGGAACTGTTTCGCTGTCTCCTGATTCCTTTATAGCATACAAGGGCTTTACTCCGGGATATATCGACAGCGCAAATTATTCGGTTACACCGATTATTGTTGACGATGTAACATATGCACCTCTTCGATTTGTTGCTGAATCTCTTGGCGGAGAAGCTTTATACGACGCTCAAAGTAATGTATCAACTATAACGCTGAATAACAAAACAGTTGTGATTGATATGAATTCACAGACAATAGCCCATAATGGCAGAGTTATTGAAGATGCAAAGTATATTGAAAAAGACGGCAGACTGTTATTACCGTTAAGATTAATTGCCGAAAGTTTTGATAAAACTGTTACATGGTATGAAGAAGGTATCATTATCATAGGCGATGATAAGGTGATAGAAGAAACCGAAAAAAATCTTATATATGAACTCAAACGACGTATGTCATAAGATAAAAAATTTATAAAAAAGGAGTAAAGAGAATGAAAAAAAGATTATTTTGTTTGTTAATGAGTATTATGATGCTTTGCACTATAATGCCCGCAGTTTCTGTAGGAGCTGATACAACAGATGTTTTACCCTGGAAAACTCTGATAGCTACAGAAAACTTTGACTATGCTACAGGCACAACTTTAACATCGGGAACATTAAATGGCGGAACAGGCTTTAGTGGTGCCTGGTACAGAGGTGCAGGAAGCTACGACAGTTCAATTTCAGAAAACGGAGCATACAAGTATCTTAAATGCGACGGATCTACAGTTACAAGTAACCGTATTCTTACAGATGCAATTGATACAGTAAATGACGGTACATATGTTGTTACCTTTATGCTTCGTGAATCTGCAAATGAAACAAAGCAGCAAAACCTCAAGGTTGGTTTTACTGACAGCAGTAATGTAAGCCTTGATGTAGCAGCACCTTTATTTGCAGGTGTATGCTATGATGCAGCAAATGAAAAATACTGTTATCAATTATCTGTAAACGGAGAAACAGTTCTTGCAGATGTAAATTACGGTTTCTGGAGTTTCTGGGGCAAGAATATGATGCTTAAAGTGAAAATTGATGTTGATGCTGACGGTATTGACACAGTTTCAGCCAAAGGTTGGTGTCCCGAAAAGGGAGATGCTGAACCAAATGACTGGACAATGACAGTAAATTCTGAACTTTCAGAACTTAACCTCAATGCGGTTGATTACAGAATTTATGGTGGTGCATCTCATCTTGGTGCGTTAAATATTGTAAAATATAATTATGATATTACATACGAAAATGCAACTTTAGAAGAATATAAAAACCTTGCAAATGTAACAGATGAAGAAGAATTAGCCGAAAGAATTAATGTTCTTGCTCAGAATGGATTTTTCTACGATGATTTAAAAGATTATTCAGGTGCACTTCAGGCAAATACAGGTCTCTGGAACAGCGGAGCAGGTTTTTCAGGAGCTTGGTTTGCACAGGGAAGTATGGACGCATCTGTTCCGGGTATTGTTACAGCTGAAGACTCAAGCAATTTTATAAAGAACTACTATGCATCAACACATATAAAAAGAGATTTGGCTTATCCGATTAACACAACTAAAGATGGTGAATATTATCTTTCATTTGAAATGTATGACAACGGAAGTCCTGATGAATTTCCTGCGATAAATAATAAGCTTGCATTTACGGATAAGGCGGCTACTGACACAGCACAGACTCTGTATGCAGGTGTATGCCTCACAGAAGAAAACGAATACCGTTTCCAGCTTGGTGTAGGGGAAGACAGGGTATTAAGTGAAGAAAAATTTACAACAAAAGAAGAGTTACTTACAAAGAAAATTAAATTTAAAGTAAGACTTTCAATTGATGAAGATGCTGTTGATACAGTATATATGAAAGCGTGGATGTCAGGAAATGCTGAGCCTGCGGATTGGTCTTGCGTAAAAACAGCAGAGCTTTCGGGTTATACATTAAATCAGGTTACTTATACCGGTAACGGAACAACATCTTTCTTCGGTAAATTATATATGGAAGGCTATAAGGCAGATGCTGTAAGAGAGTTATACTCAAAAATTGAAACAGTAGATGCTGATACATTAGAATCAGTTAAGGCTGAAGTTGAAGAATATATTATAGGTCTTGCAAAAGAAGATATTCTTGCGAAAGTAAACAGTATATCTTTTGAGGAGGAACCGGTAGAACCATGGAAAACAACAGTAGTGTCAGAAAACTTTGACTATGCTACAGGCACAACTTTAACATCGGGAACATTAAATGGCGGAACAGGCTTTAGTGGTGCCTGGTACAGAGGTGCAGGAAACTACGACAGTTCAATTTCAGAAAACGGAGCATACAAGTATCTTAAGTGTGATGGAAGTACGGTAACAAATAACCGTATTCTTACAGATGCAATTGATACAGTAAATGACGGTACATATGTTGTTACCTTTATGCTTCGTGAATCTGCAAGTGAAACAAAAGCACAGAATCACAAGGTTGGTTTTACTGACAGCAGTAATGTAAGCCTTGATGCAGCAGCACCTTTATTTGCAGGTGTATGCTATGATGCAGCAAATGAAAAATACTGTTATCAATTATCTGTAAACGGAGAAACCGTTCTTGCAGATGTAAACTACGGTTTCTGGAGTTTCTGGGGCAAGAATATGATGCTTAAAGTGAAAATTGATGTTGATGCTGACGGTATTGACACAGTTTCAGCCAAAGGCTGGTGTCCCGAAAAGGGAGATGCTGAACCAAGTGGCTGGACAATGACAGTAAATTCTGAGCTTTCAGAACTCAACCTCAATGCGGTTGATTACAGAATTTATGGCGGAGCAGCACATTTAGGTAACCTTGAAATTGTAAAATACAGAGAACGCGTTGATTATGCTAATGCAACACTTGATGAATATAATAAGCTTTTTGAAATAACAGATGAAGCTGAACTTGCAGACAGACTTTCTGCTTTGACAGAAAAAGGCTTCTTCTACGATGATTTATCTTCATATTCAGGTGCCCTTCAGGCAAATAAAGACCTCTGGAACAGTGGTGCAGGTTTTGCAGGAGCATGGTATGGCGCAGGAAGTATGGACGTGTCTGTTCCGGGTATTGTTACATCTGAAGATTCAAGCAATTTTATAAAGAACTATTACAAAGCTACACCTATAAAAAGAGATTTAGCTTACGCTATTGATACGACTAAAGATTCAGAATACTATTTTGCTTTTGAAATGTATGATACAGGAACTCCTGACGATTTTCCACCTGTAGATACAAAAATCGGATTTGCTGATAAATCTGCAAACGCAGAACAGACTCTTTATGCAGGTATTTCCCTTGCAGAGAATGAATATCACTTCCAACTGGGTGTTGGCGAAGATAAGGCATTAAGTGAAAAGAAATTCATAGATTATGATGATATTTTAAGACAAATATTTAAGTTTAAAATAAGAATAAGCATAGATTCTGACGGAACAGATACTGTATATATGAAGGCATGGAACAAGGAAAAGGATGAACCTGCAGACTGGACCTGTGTTATAAACAAAGAGCTTTCATCTTATAAGCTTAATCAGTTATCATTTACTCACGGCGGAACAACAGCCTTTATGGGTAAAGTACATATGGAAGGTTATGAAAGCCTTGCACTCAGAGAAATGTATTCAAAAATTGACGGAATTGAAAAGGATACATATGAAACTGTAAAAGCAGAGGTCGAAACATTTGCTGAGGGTATTGCAAAAGATGATATGCTTGTTAAAACTTTGGCAAAAGCACCTAAGGAACTTATCGGTTTATCTTTCAATTTCAAGAATGCTGATGGACGTATTATTGAAAAATTAACTGCTGATATGACATCTGTAAGCGGTGAATGGATTATTAAAAACACCCTTGGCAGGGATTACAATGTTATGCCTTTGATTGCAGTTTACGATAAGAGTACTAAAAAACTCGAAAAAGTAGCTTTAGTTGAAGGGAATACTTATCCTGTTACTGAGGGGGATGAAGTTACTGTATCTGTAACTCTTGATGAAATTTCTCTTAGTGAAGGTAAAATAGTTCGTGCTTTTTTATGGAAGGCAGACGGAAGTATAGCACCCCTTTGTAAGGATGCAAGTATAGATTTTTCGGGTTCAGTAATACCTGAATTTGATGAAGCGGTACGTATATTTGTTGATGAAACTGCAACAAACGACGGAAATGGAGATATTACCGCCCCTTTTTGACACTGGCGCAAGCACAAAATTACATTCGTAGCTATAAATCCGAATATGGTTATCCAAAAGGTGGATTTGTAGTGTACTTGCGTCAGGGAACATATGAAATTGATGAAACTGTTTTATTTGAAAGTAAGGATAGCGGTTTGGAAAATGCACCTATAGTGTATTCCTCGTATCCGGGAGAACAGGCAGTTCTGACAGGCGGAAAAACTTTTAGTATAGAAAATGATTTCCATGAAGTAACAAATCAGGAAGCAATCAGTAAAATCAATCCTGAAGTAATTGATAATGTTGTATGTCTTGATTTGAATGAGTATGGTATTACGGAATATGGTGAACTACCTGTTACAGGTCATGGAGCATCTTATTATTCAGAGCAGGGTATTTCATATTTAAAAGAAATGCCATTTAATCTGATTCATAATGATATAACTGCAAGCTTAGCGCGTTGGCCAAATGATGAATACACAACAGTAACAGAGGTAATTGATCAGGGCTCAGCCGTCGAAAACAGTGGTTTCAGTGTTAAGGGAGATATTCCTGCAGATAAATTTGCCAAATGGGTAAATGCTGATGATATGTATATGCATGGTTACTGGTATTGGGATTGGAGTGATCTGGCAGTAAAGGTGTCCTCAATAGATTCATCAGGAGTCATTACGGGAGTTAATCCAAGTGTATCAGGCGTTCGGGAAAATCAGAGATTTTATGTATATAATCTTTTAGAAGAATTAGATGCTCCCAACGAATGGTATCTTGACAGAAATACAGGAATTTTATATTTCTATCCGCAAACCAAAAGCGGTGAGGTTATATTATCAGGCTTACAGGCTCCGGTTATTAATTGCAATGACCTTGGATATGTAACATTTAAAAATCTTAAAATCAGCGGCAGCTGTGAAAACGGAATAGTATTGAATGCTTGTGAAAGTGTAACTGTTGAGAAATGTGAAATTTCAAACACCTTTAAAACAGGCGTAAAGATTTCAAATTCTTCAGCTTGTGTTGTTAATGATTGTGAAATTTATCAGAATGGCAGCGGTGGTGTTGCTGTTTCGGGAGGAAGTCTGGCAACACTTTCATTCGGTAACAATGTTATTTCAAATAACAGAATTCACGATTATTCAATTGAACAGAAATGTTATTCACCTGCTATAAGTTTAAATGGTGCAGGAAACTGTGCTAAGGATAATGTTATTTATAATTCTCCGCATCTTGCCATTTACTTTACAGGTAATGACCATCAGATTATAGGAAATGAAATTTATGATGTTTTAAAAGAATCTGATGACAGCGGTGCGATTTACTCACAGATGGTAAAAACATATCGTGGAAATGAGATAAAAAACAACTATATTCACGACATTTCTGCGACAGCATCAGCAAATAAAGGTAACTATTGTGTATATCTTGATAATATGATTGACGGTACAGTAATTTCCTCAAATGTATTTGAGGATATAGACGGAGATGCAGTCATGATTAACGGCGGACGTGATAACAGTGTAACAGATAATATTTGTATTAATGTTTCAAAATCTGTTGTAAGAATTACTGCAATTGGCGTAGCACCGGGATACGGATATGAAGTTAATGAAGAATTTTTAAGGGATACAAATCTTGCTTCAGGAGTTCATCTCAGCTCGCCATATTCAAAATATAATCATCTTGCTGATATATTAAATGATGAGCCATTGAAACCAAAATATAACATAATTAAAGATAATGTTTGTTATAACACAAACGACATAAGAATTACCGATTGCGGTGAAGAAAATATGGATAACTTAATTGCAGACAATACAATTTTGCCATCTGTAATTACAAATGTTTATCCTGATGTAACATCAATAACACAGTAATATTAATACCGTCGTTTTGCATAAGCAAAACGACGGTAAGATGAAATTAAATTAACTATGGAGGATTTGTTCCTCTGCAGAAAGGGTGGAATTATGATGAAACGTATGCTATGCTTTATGCTTATTGTTACTTTGGTTACTTTAAGTATAACACCTGTTTTTGCAAATAATAACACAACGTTTACGTTTTTTAATGCCTTTGACGGTATTGATTATACTGCAGACGATATGCTGGCAAATCACAGCGTAGATTACAACAGTGAAAATGCATGGAACGGCGGACAAGGTTTTGACGGCGGATGGTATCCGTCTGTAGGTTCTCCTGCCTCATATATGCCGACAATAAGATCGGCAAACGGAGGAAAGTGGATACGAAATTACCTTAGCAATGTAGGTGTTGGAAGAAAGCTTTCGCAAAATATAGATACATCTGCTGACGGAGAATATTATTTATCTTTTGATATTTATGATACTGGTACTACTGATTTATCAATCATTAATGACAGAGTAGGTTTCGGAACAACAGAAGATTGCCAGAACGGTCCTTATATATACTGCGGACTTACTTTTCTCAGCGGTTCAAACTTATGCCTTAAATTAGGCGTTGGTGAAGATGTTGTGAAAGCATCACAAGGATATTCTCTTAGCAGTATAGATGGCTCTAATGCAAATGAAATTCTTAAGATGAAGCTTAAGATTGAAATGGATGCAGATAATACAGACCATTTATATGCTAAAATGTGGAAAGTCAGTGAGACTGAGCCTACTGAATGGAATGTTAGTTTAGACAGTGAGCTTTCCGGTAAGTCTATTGATATGCTTGATATGAGAAACAACGGTACATCAATGCAGGTGAGCAACATAAGAGTAGAAGGATTTTCTTTAAGTGATGATTCAGGAATTTTAGCTGCTGTAAAAAAATTAAGAGATTCACAGGATATTACTGTTGATGAAGCAAATACTCTTTTGAGTTTTTGTCGTTCCATTGCAAAAAAATCAACAGTAGTGTTAAAAGATATTTATACAGATTTATTAAAGCCTTACATTGAAGGTAAAGGCTGGAATGAAACCTGTGCTGTGAAAGTTTCATCCGAGGATGTTACAAAAGACGTAATACACGCAGATGAAGTTAATATTATCACTCTTAATTTAAGTGATAATATTGAAACAGAAAATTTACAGATAACACTGAAAAATCTTGCGCAAGAAGATGTTGCTTTCGACATACAGACAGATGATAAAAAAGTAACACTTATGTGTAAAGAGGAATTAACACCTCTTACAACTTACATTATTGATATGTCAACAGTTACTGATTCATTAGGCGAAGCGGTAACTCCATCTGTGCTTGCTTTTACAACAAGTCCTGTTCCCGTTGTAAATATTAAAAATAACGGAGAGTATGGCGAAGGTGTAGTCTTAGCCTGGGAAGACACAGACAATGTAGAAGTAACTGCTACTTTTGACGGTGTTGCGATTAATAATAATCATCAGATTTTAGATATAGGAGAGCACACAGTTGTAATTACTGCAGTTTATAATGGCTCAGAATTCAGCAGAAGCATCAGCTTCAATATACTGGAGTCTTTTGAGCCTGAAGCAACTGAGGTAAAAATATCAGGAAATCCTGAAACAGGCGCATCTCTTACAGGAAGTTATAATTTTAGTGATAAGAATAACGATATTCAGGGAGAAAGTATTTTTAAGTGGTATCGCAGTGCAACAGCGGATGGTGAGTATACACTAATAGAAAATGCAAATGCTCTTACATACGAACTTACACAAGCAGATGAGAATTGTTATATTAAGTTTGAAGTTACACCGGTTGCAGAGTCTCTTTATGCTCAGACAGGACAGCCTGTAAGAAGTGATGCTTTTTGCGGTGCATTTGAGCCTGAAATAAAGAATATTTTGGTTGAAGGAAAAGTATTAAGTGGCGAAGCTCTTACTGTAAAATCTGAGTTTTACGATTTAAACAACGATGATGTCAATACTAAAACATACCAGTGGTATATTTCTGACAGCCAGGCTGGTAATTTCACGCCAATAGCGTCTCAAAACACAGATAAGCTTACCATAACGGAAGAATATTTTGAAAAGTTTGTCAGGGTTGGCGTAACACCGGTCAGCACAAAAGCTCCGTTTAACGGAAAAGAACAGTTAAGTGAAATTATAAGAATGCCTGCAAAACCGATTATCAGTAATGTTCAGATTCATGGTACAGCAACTGTCGGGGCTAATCTTTCTGCTAAGTATATTTTCACTGATGTAAACGGTGATGAAGAAAGCGGAAGTGTAATTACCTGGATTAATCCTGCAACAAATGCTGTTATTGCAACCGGGCCGGTTTTACAGATTATTCCGGGAATGGAAGGTATGTCTGTTACTTTAAAGGTTGTAGGTATGAGCAGTTATGAACCAAGGTCTAGCGACGAGGTGTTATCATCAAGTGTAGTAATTTACGGCAATCCCGGAGCATCATCGGGCGGTTTCGGCGGCGGTGGCGGAGGAGGTTCTGTAGCAGGAGCAGGAAGTTCAAGCTATGTACCGCCTGTTACAGAAAATGAGCAGGAAAATAAGGACAATCCGCAAAAACCTGAAAAAGAAGAAAATGTATCAAATACACAGACTGTAGAATTTGCTGACACAAAAGGTCATTGGGCTGAGGAATATATTTCCTCGATGGTAAAAGAAGGCTTTTTAAAGGGTGTAAGTGAAACCGGATATGAACCCGACAGAGGTGTAAGCAGAGCAGAATTTATAACAATGATGATGCGTTCTGCAAAAGCAACAGAAACTGAATTTGAACAAATTTACAGTGATGTTAAGTCAGACTCATGGTATGCACAGGCAGTTATGTGGGCATATAAATCAGGGATTATTTCAAAAGCTGAAAATTTCCGTCCCGACGATGAAATTACAAGAGAAGAAGCTGCAAAAATTCTTTCTTTTGTTAATAAAGAAGCAGAATTTGAGAGCTTCGAATACAGTGATATATCACTGATTTCAGATTGGGCTGTTGAATATGTGAATAAAGCATATAAAATGGGACTGATGAAAGGCGACGATGACGGTGCTTTCCGTCCTAAAGCAAGTATCACGAGGGCAGAAGCAGCAGTAGTTCTCTGCCGTATAGTAACAGAGTAACGTAAAATAAAAAGGAGTATGTTTATGAAATTATTAAAGTGCTGTTTGATTGCTTTGTTAATCACAACATTAATACCCGTTTCCTGTTTTGCTGTTGCTGTAGATTTATGGATTGATGACGGTGCTCTTGACAGAATATACGGAAAAGGGCAGGTTATTGAAAGTACTGCTGTAGAAAATTCTGATATATTATCAGAATTACTCTTCAGAATTTCTGTATTACCTACCGATAAATACGATTTTTCAAAAGAAGCAAAGCTTGATGACTTTGTTGATGCAGTTGCACATATTCTTGGTTTGTCGGCTGAGGACAATAATTTTGAACAATTAAAAAATGCGGGTTTTTTGAATTTAAACAATAAAGTTGATAAATTAACTTTTGATACAGCTATTTACACATCAATTAATCTTACAGGGTACAATCATGAAGCTAAAGTAAATGGCGGATATCCTCACGGATATTATATAACTGCAAAATACAACGGGTTGCTTTATAATCTTAAATACAGAGCAAATCAGCCTATGACAAACGGTGAAATGATACAGCTGTTATACAATACAATCAGTATAAATGTAAATGAAACCGAAAGCACAGGAGAAGTTAAATACGGCAAGCCTATTTTAGAGTCAAGATTTGATACCGTACTCAAAAAAGGCGTACTTACCGGTTCGTCATTTACAAATATGTATCCGATTGTAACATTATTTGAAAATCAGGCATCCATTGATCAGAGTATTTATAAAGCAAATACAGAAGAACTTTTGGAATATGTTGGTATGAGCGTAAATGCATTTGTAACAACACGTGCAGACGGAAAATACATAATTCTGGCACGTCCCGATGATAACATTAACCAAATTGCTGAATTTGAGTCGGACAGTATATATTCTTGCGGCGAAGGATATATGGAAATTACAGATGATGTTGATAGTAAAAGATTTGAAATAGCTAATGATGCGAGAGTTATGTATAACGGCAAATATTCAGGTAGTGTCAATATTGATGAACTGGAGGATTATAAAAATAAAGATGCTTCCTTTAAATTTATTGACAATGATTGCGACGGATTAATTGATGTTATAACAATTCTCGAATTCGAACATTTTATTGCTAAAAATAATGTTGGAACTTCAAATCGTTTGCAGTTTAAGTATGGTCTGTCATACAGAGATAAATCATTCCTTAATCTTGACGAAGATAATACAGATCTAAGGGTTTATCTTTCAGGAAAACCTGCAAGTATTTCTGATATCAAAAAGGATATGGTTGTTTCTGTTGCGAGAAGTAAAAATACTGTAGGCAAACAGTATATGAGAATTGAACTTTCAACTACAAAAATCAGTTCAGGTATTGATGCTGTTGATTTTGAGTACAGTATACCTTCTGTTCTTATGAATAATGAAACATATAAGCTTACAAAGACATATTCTTTGGCGGGTGGTAACAGTAACAATACTCCGGTAAATGATGAAATTGTAGCATTGGAGCCAGGTGGATTTTATGAATTTTATCTTACCTTCGATGGTAAAATTGCCGATGCAACACGAAAGCAGACATCGAATAAATTCGGTTGTCTTCTTACCTGGGGTAAGGAAAACAGACTGGATTCTCAGATACAGCTTAAAATATTCGACGAAGATGGTGTTATGAATATATATACCCTTGATGACAAGGTTGTAATATATAATTCACAGAACCTTCAGGGCAAAACTGTTACAAAGGAAAAAGCAGAGGAGCTTTTGCCCAATCAGAATTTAAGCGATCCCCGTGTAATGATTCAGTTTTCGGCAAATGAGGCAGGAAAGATAAAAGAGCTCTATCTTGAAACTGACAATACGACAAATGGTCCGGGAACAATGGACTATCCTTTAAGCAAAGATATTCTGGTTTCCGGGGACATATTCTATTATCAGGAAATGCTTGAAGCACGCTACCGTGCTCATTCTGATATGAAAATTTTCTTCATTCCGGCACCTGAAAACAGAAAGAATGATAAGGAATACAGTGTTGTTGAAGTAGATGATTACGGTAATCAGCACTATTATTCAAATATGTATCTTTATGGAGTGGATGATTATTTAATTCCTGAATTTGGTGTGTGTCAGGCACAAGGTGCAGGCAGTGATATATTCTCTAATTCGTCATCTGCAGTTGTTGAAAAATTAGTAAGTGCAGTTGATAAGGAAGGTATGCCTACTGTTAAGATTAATCATTTCATAAATGGTGCACGTTCAAGTGTTATGGTATCAGATCAGGATATTACTTCTTCGGTACAAAGCGGTTGGTACTCAAATGTAAAAGTTACAGACCTTAAATTAGGCGATGTTATTCAGTTTGAAACAAATTCCGAAGGTAAATTAACAAGATTCCGCGTAATATACAAAGCAGATGCTCCGGGAACATACAGAATCCAGAATGATGCAGGTACGGAATTAACGCAGCTTGACCAGCCTTATGGATTTGGTTTGTTCTATGGAAAGGCTGTAGGTATTAAAGAAGATATTCTTATGTACAAATTCGAAAGATCGGATATGGTTAATGAGCCGCAGCGTGTATTAAATAGTACATTCTGCTATTTGATAAGCGAAGGAAAAATCAAGATTTCTTCTTTGGAAGAGATTTTACCTGAAGATAAATTAGTTACCCGTATCGGTTGGCCCGGTGCTATGGAAATATATATTTACAGATAAGACATAAATTAAATTAGGAGGAGCAAAAATGAAAAAACCACAGCTTTCAGAATTAACACTGGAAGAAAAAATAGGCCAGATGCTTTTAGGACGTCAGGAAGATATCAACAGAAAAACAGAAGAAGATTTTGATGTTTTCAGAACTTGGGAAGAAAAGAAAGCTTTTATTGAAAAAGAAAAAGCCGGAACACTCTGGGCATTGACAGGACATATTCACAGAGGAATGCCTGAAGATAAAAATCCGGATAAAAGTCATGTTCTCGGAGGTCGTGTTCTTGATGGAAGCCGTGAATATGGAGAATGGATTTCCGCTCAGTCAGATTGCTATAAAATTCCTGCTCTGACAGCGCTTGATGCAGAACAGGGAGGAGGAACGCTCTTTTATGATTTATCGGTTTTGAGTCCACCTTTTGCTATTGCAGCCACCAAGGATGAAAATCTTGCTTATGAAATGGGTGCCGCTCTTGCAAGGGAATTAAGATGTGCAGGCGTAACCTGGAGATGGGGTCCAACTGTTGACAGCACAAACAGATTTAATTTATCTTTTATGCGTTCTTATGCACCATATGACCCTGATGTGCAGCTTAAGTTTGCACTTGCTCATGCAAAAGGAATACAGAGTGAGGGTGTTGCCGCTTGTGCTAAACATTTTCCCGGCAATGACTATAATGAGTACAGAGATTCACATTACAGTCAGACAAAAATCAGAAGCACCAAAGAGCAGTGGTATCAGGAGCAGGGTAAAGTTTTTCAGGGATTATTTGATGGGGGAGTTTACTCTGTAATGGTGAGTCATATTGCTTTTCCGGCTATCGATGATGAGTTAATCAAAGGTAAATATGTACCATCAACGATATCGAAAAAGGTTATAACTGACCTTTTAAAGAACGAAATGGGATTTGATGGCGTTGTTATTACAGATGCACTTCGTATGGCAGGAGTATTTAATCTGTTCCCATATGATGAGCTTATTATAAGATTCGTTAATGCAGGTAACGATGTTCTTTTAGATGTTCTTCCGGATACAGGAAAAATTATAAAGAAAGCAGTTGAAGAAGGAAAAATTTCCGAAGAGAGAATAGATGATGCTTGCCGTCGTATTCTCGATATGAAAGAAAAAATCGGAATGTTTGAAGATGGTTATACTCTTGTTAAAGGTGTCTCTGAAGAAGTTACACCAAAAACAAGAGAACTCAATATGGAAATTGCAAGAAAGGCAGTAACACTTATCCGTGACAGAAATGATTTGCTTCCTGTTGATAAAAATAAGGTTAAAAAAGTTAAGGTTATCTGTTCGGCACACAGCGATGAATTATTTGACCAGCTTGATGTTTTGAAAAAAGAGTTTGAAAAAAGAGGTGCCGAGGTTTCAATTCAGAGAAGACTTTCAAACGGAAGAGAATTAAAAAAGATAAGTGCAGAATATGATTTGATTTTATATGCAGCAACTCTTGATTTTCATGCTCCGTGGGGTATGACAAGCTTTTATAATGAAGAATGTATAACGTTTATGTTTGCTTGTTCAAGCGGTAACGAAAAATCAATCGGTATTTCATTTGGACATGCTTACATACATTATGATTTTATGGAAAATGTAAATACATTCATAAATACGTACGGCAGAGGACCTGAATTAATGAAAGCATTAGTTGAAGCAATCTATGGTGAAATTGAAATGACAGGAGAAAGCCCTGTCCCGATTGACCCACCTGCTACGGTATTATAAAAATCAGGGAGAAGGTATTTATAATACTCTCGTTCCATACGGATGTACAAAGTTAAGATTAACAGTCTTTCCTAAATATGTTCAGGATATGATAAACGATTTTAAGTTTTTAGGTGAATAACTATATATTGCTTTCCCCATTTTTATGTGTTATGCACATAAAAATAGATATAGCCCTGTTTGGCATCCCTTAAGCAAACATCTCTTTCCAAAAATGAAGCTTTTGCTAAACAGGGCACCCCTTTTTGAAAAAACTGCGAGAATGTTTTTAACTCTCGCAGTTTTTTCATCGGTAGAATCTGAAAAAATGATGCTTTTTTGATGATGCAGCAGACGGAATGGTTAAAAATGTATGCAACCAGACACGAAATTGATGCTCATTTTGGGTGATATTAATTGGCACAGAAGAACGCATACCTAAAGCTTAACAACAGAAAAATGGCTTAAACTCGATGTTTAAGCTAAAGCAAAATAGGGCTCCCGAAAAATCGTAAGATTTTTTGGGAAGAGGAGGAATAGCGGAGTAAGCGAAGTTTTTCATATAGAAAAACAAAGCAAACGAAACTTGTTCCGACGAGGCAGGGGCAGAGCGAAAATTGTCATATACACAATAATCTGTAAAGCAGTATAAATACTGATAATTCTCGCTGGATGGATAATATATACTTGAATTTTATGAATTTATGTGAGATTTTCAGTAATTTTTGTAGTTGAAAAGCTATTTAAACAAATGTATAATTGAGTAAGTTGATATAGTTATAAGTACCATAAATTTTTTATGCACTTAGTATAGAAAGATTTAGGTATATAAAAAACAGGAGGGTTTTTATGAAAAAGTTTTTAGCGGTAGTACTTGCGATGCTTATGGTGCTTTCGGTATTTACAGCATGCAGCAAAACAGACTCAAATGACGGGGAAATTACTCTTACATGGTATGTACCTGGAGACAAGTATCCTGATACAGCATTAGTTATTGACGAACTCAACAAAATCACAATGGAAAAAATCGGTTGTAAGATTGACCTTCAGTTCATCGATAATGGTTCATTCCAGGAAAGAATGAATATGAATATGGCATCAAATTCTGATTATGACCTTGCATTTGTTGGTTACTTAAACACATTTGAAAACGCAGCATCAAAGGGCGGACTTATGCAGCTTGATGAATTACTTAAGTTAGCACCGGGTATTACAGAAACAATTCCTGAGTACATTAGAAATTCAGGTGTATATATGGGCAAAACCTATGCAATTCCAAATATGCAGGTTACAGCTTACGCTTTAGCAGCAACTACACCTAAGGAATATTCGGATGCATTTAAAGCAGCAACAGGTCAGGATGTAGCAACATTTACAAATTCTCTGCAGTATGAACCATATCTTGAATTTGTAAAAGCTAATTATCCGGGTGTTTATCCAATGAGAACAAGCTATGGTATGGCTTCATTCAGAAGTCAGGATGAAGGATTGAATGCAAAGGATCCATTCTTCCGTACTCCTTTAAATGGTACGGGCTGGTATTTACTTTATAAAGATACAGAAAATAAATGCTTTAAAGTAATCAACGGTTTTAAGAATGAAGAACTTACACACGCCAGAGCGCGTGCTGATAAGCTTCATGAATACTACAAAAAAGGCTGGATTCGTCAGGATATAGACTCTGTTATGGATGAAGAAACAGAAATGAAGCAAAAGAAATATGCTCTTTGGTATGGTACTTATGTTCCCGGCAGTGATGGACAATCTTTGGCGAAGTATGGTTGGGAAACAGTTTCAACAAGAATTTCAACAGTATCAATCGGTTCGGCAGCTGCTACAATGGTTGGTATAGGTGCAAACTGTAAGCATCCTGAAGAAGCAATTAAGTTTATCGAATTAATAAATACTGATGTTGAAGCTTACAATCTGGTATCTTTCGGCATTGAAGGAAAGCATTATAAGAAGGTTGGCGAAAACAGAATTGAATTAATTGAAGGTAGCGGATACAGTCCAAATGCTGCATGGAAATTTGGTAATCAGTTCAATGCATATCTTCTCCCGGGTCAGCCTGACGATGTTTGGGAGCAGACAATCGAATTAAATAATTTAGGTTATGAAATGAGTAAAGTGAATCCTGATGTTACAACACTTGGATTTACCTTCAATCAGGAAGATATCAAGTCAGTAGTAACAAAGGTTTCAGAAGTTGATAACAAGTATATGTACAAAAAGCACGGATCAAAAGACCCTGCAACATATTGGAATCAGATGATTAATGAAGCAGACGCAGCAGGTAATCAGATTATTATTGATGAATATCAGACACAACTTGATGCGTTCTTTGCAGAACATCCTGAAAAGCTTGAAAAAATAGTTTGGTAATAAAAAACAATTTACTTTAGGCGAAGGTTTACTGACCTTCGCCTTTTTCTTGCTTAGATATTTGTTTGAATGTATGAATTTATGTGAACTTTTTAGTAGTTTTTGTAGTTGAAAGGATATGCAAACGGATGTATAATTTATTAGGCTGATAATTATGCAAAGGAGATAGTTATTATGAAAGAGCTGAAGTTTGAAGATTTAACAATTGAACAAAAATTAGGTATGGTTTCTGTCGCTACAATCGGAACAAGGCAAAATGCAGAATATGAAGAATACATACTTGATTTAATCAGAAATCATTCGCTTGGTTGCCTTTGGGTTCAGATGGGCGGTTGTGATGACGATATGGCCGGCTTTGTGAAAAAGGCAAAGGATTTAGCAGACTATCCCCTTATTATAGTTCAGGATGCAGAAAGCGGTATAGGCGATTTTATGATAGGCAGTCACAGTGCACTCGGTATTGCCGGAACTCAGGAACAGGCATATGCTTTTGGTAAATGTGTTGGTGTAACTGCAAGAAATTTAGGCTACAATATGCTTTGCGACCCTGTTGTTGATATGAAATTGGGTTCGGCTCGTTCATTGGGATCTGATAAAGAAAAGGTTGCAGAATTGGCTGTAGCTATGGCAAGAGGACTTCGCGATGCAGGTATTCTTACTCTTGCAAAGCATTATCCTGGCGGCAGCGATGCAAAAGGAATAGATTCACATATGACTGAAGGAATTTCAGAAGATACGGTTGAAGATTTGCTTAATTATGATTTATACCCGTATAAGAGACTTATGGAAGAAAATCTTCTTGATGGTATTATGACTCAGCATAAGCGTTTTATTAATATAGACCCTGATTATCCGGGAACGCTTTCAAAAAATGTGCTTGGTATAATCCGAAATCTCGGATTTGATGGAGTTATTATGACAGATTCATTAGGAATGATGGGAATAAGAGCAAAATATGGTTTTGTTGCATCCAAGGGTCTTGCGATAAATGCAGGTATTGATTTGTTACTTCATTATGCACAGAACAACAAGCCTGAATTTGATGCTGTAAGAGAAAGCTATGATACAGGTGGAGTTGATGAAAAAGTTCTTGATGAAGCAGTTAAAAGAGTTCTTGCTACGCAGAAAAAAACAATGATTGAGCCTAAGTTCACCGAGCTTACAAAAGAAGATATTGAAATGTTTGAAAGCATTAACAAAGACTCAATTTACACTAAAACTGACGAAGGGGTATCGGTTTCTATTCCGCGTGACGGAAAGCATCTTTTTGTAGTACTTGTAAGAAGCGGTGCTAAATTAAATGAAGGTGGCAAGATGATGGTTGATACATTTACAAATGATTGGCATCAGCCTATGAATCTTGAGAAAAAAATAAAGGAACTTTTTCCGAATTCTGAAGTTAGTATGATTGAGCAATTTCCCGGACCTATGCAGTGTGCAAGGGTGCTTAGGGATGCTATTGAATATGATGATGTTGTGTTTATATCCTTCTCTGAGCAGATGGCATATACAGGACCTGAACATATTACAAGACGCATAGAAAATGTTATAACAGCGATGCAGCATACCGGTCAGATTTCAACAATAATGCATTTTGGTAATCCTTTGGTTCTTGGTAATATTGAACATAGCTCACGCTACATTATCGGTGCACAATCAAAATGTTGTGAATTGGCAGCAATTGAAGTATTGGCAGGACTTTATACTCCAAAAGGAAAACCTATATTTGACGCAAACTTAAAATGAAAGCAAACAAATAACCTGTGGCAATGTGCTACAGGTTCAGCGTGTCGATAAACCTATCGACACGCTGACAGACAAGGAAAAAGAAAGTTATATTTTGGCGAACGGGTTGCAGACAGTACGATGGTACGGCAATAACCTGTTCGTCAAAAAGCAAGCAAAATGCCTATAAACTCGATGTTTATAGGCATTTTTAAGTAGTATTATTAAATTTGATTAATTAAACCTGTGAATTAGTATAATTCAAAAAAATAATTTTGCTTGCGGTAGAACGACTTTTTCGACAGTCTGAACCTGTGGCAATATGCCACAGGTTATTAATAATTATAAATCTATATGTTCAGTTTTCTTATAGGTGCTTGGTGAAACACCTGTTATGGTTTTAAAGGTTCTGCAGAAGCTTTTTGGTTCATCAAAACCGGTACTACTAGCGATTTCTTCAATTGATAAATCGGTGTCCCTGAGTAATGTGCAAGCCATTTTAATTCTGTAATGATTTAATGTATAGTGAAAAGTTCTTCCTGTTATTTTTTTAAAGTTATTACAGAAATTCGTTTCACTGTAACCACAAAATGCGGCAATATCTTTAATAGTAATTTTTTCAGAAAAATTTTCGCGGATGTAGTCAAGAGCATTCTGAACATTTGATGCCGAGATTGTGTTCGGCAATTTGTTATCTACATCCTGAGTCAGGAAATGTTCAAAAACATATGCTAAAATTTTATATACATTTCCTTTTATATTCATTGCTGAAATTTCGTTCATATTTATTCTGTAATAATATGTTTCATTTAAAAGATTTACAAAAGTCTTGTGTTTCGGTGTATTAATGTTAAAAACAGGTGTATCGGTAGTCTTAGAAGCAAGACTTTTAAAGAAATTTTCGAGCATTGACGGACCTACAATAATCACCAGGCAAAGAGTATCAGAATCCATTGGCATATCAGGAATTTCGTGAGAATGCATAGGATCTACTATAGAAAAATCACCCTCATGCATTTCATAAGGAGTTTTATCAATAATCAGAGTATAAGAGCCCTTTAAACAGAAAGTAAGCTCATATTCCATATGAACATGTTCATAATAGGGAGCAGGTTTATGAATAAATGTTGTATATGCCCTGGCTCCTAATCTTAAAGGTTCTACTATCAATATTATCCCTCCCTGATTTTTTCACTGAGTAAATTAAGTTACTGACTAATTTTAATTATATGTAAAAGTGGGTAAATGTCAATATGATTTCTTTAAAATAAAATTTTTGTGAATAATTCAGTGGTTTTTGTGGTGTTTTGATGAAAATGGATATGCTATAATGTGATATGTAAACAGGAATAAATTTACATAGAACAAGAGTGTAGTTTTTATTATAATAAAAAGAAAAGGAGAGATTGTATGAAACTAGTTTTCAAGCAAATACTTGCGTTGGTACTTGTGGGTGCTATTATTTTATCCTGTCAGCTATCTGTATGGGCAGAGAATGTGACAGAACCTGAATCTGTGCCAACTATTACAGAAAGCACAGAAACGGAAGATGAAACTGTGCAGGAGGAAGAAGTTGAAAGTGCGGTTGTTGAACCTGTGGAAAAGGCAAAGGAAAAGACTGTTCTTTATGTAGCCTTAAATGGTAACGATTCAAACCCGGGAACAATTGATAAGCCTTTATCTTCAATTATAGGTGCAAGAGATAAAATTCGTGCACTTAAGGAAAATAATGAACTTGCAGAAGGCGGGGCGATTGTTTATGTCCGTGAAGGTAACTATGTAATCAATGAAAGTGTTATCTTTGGTGCAAGAGATTCGGGTACAGCAGAAGCTCCCATCATTTACAGAAATTATCCTGATGAAAAGGTAAGTTTTGTTGGCGGTGCGTATTTAAATCCTGACGATTTCAAGCCTGTGAAGGATAAAGCAGTGCTCGACCGCATTGTTGACAAGGAAGCAAGAGACCATGTTGTTTCAATTGACCTTCATGCACTCGGTTACAAAAATCTTCAGGAGCCTGCCTGGGAAGGTACATATTCATATTATCAGATTGGTTCGTATCTTACTGAAAAATTCGGCGTAGTTGTTCCAACGGAGAAAAGCTCGGAACTTGTAATTAACAATAAGGGTATGACGCTTGCAAGATATCCTAATGAAGGTTTTATGACAATTAATGAGGTTATAAGAAGCGGTAACTGGAAAGAAATGGATGAACCTATGTCAATCAAGGTAAGTGATCCGCGAGTTAAGAACTGGACCAAAGCGGATAAAGCGATACTTTCAGGTACATTCTTTTATTCATGGGCATCATTGGCAACTGCTCTTGACCCAACAGATGTAGCTGAAAATATAATCAAGTCGAAATATCCTATTTTTTACGGTGCAGCAGCAGGTCAGCAATTTTTTATACACAATCTTATTGAAGAAATTGATGTGCCGGGTGAATACTTTGTTGATACAGAGACGGGAATACTTTATCTTTATCCCCCGGAAGAGGGATTAAGAGAGGTTATATATACTCTTCTTAAAGATGAGATGTTTGTTTTCGAAGATTCGTCTTTTATAACTCTTGAAGGATTTGGATTGAAATTTACCAGAAAAAATTTCGTGGAATTCGATGTAGGCAGCAGTAACAACAAGCTTATAAATTGTGAGGTTACATTTAACGCGGGCGGGGAAGCTGCAGTTGTATTAAATGGTAATGATAACATAATTTATGACTGCTATTTTCATGATTGTGCTGTAGGTGTTTTGTGTGCTTCAGGCGACAGACCTACTCTCACAAGATGTAACAATCTCGTGGAAAACTGCAAATTCGAAAGATGTGACAGACTTAATAAAACCTATTCACCTGCACTTTATGGCTATCAATGTGTAGGCTTTAAAGCATACCACAACGAAATTTCTGAGGCTGAGCATCTTGTTATTCAGTTTGGAGGAAACTTTAATGATATAAGCAACAACGAGATTTATAATGCTTGTATGAATACAGACGATATGGGTGCTATTTATACAGGACGTAACCTGACACACAGAGGTAACATATTAAGTAACAACTATCTCCACGATATCGGCAGAGATGAAAGAGGTAGTATAGGCTGCTTTGGTATGTATTTCGATGACTTCTGGGAAGCTGCGGATGTTGTGGGTAATGTGTTTGAAAATATAACAGGTCCGGGTGTGTATTGCTCAGGAAGCTATAATGTAATTGAAAACAACATTTTCGCGAATGTAGGTAAAGTAAACAATATGTCTGTTGCTCTGGTCCTTTCATATACTTACGGAATGGATAACGATTTTTCGCAACACATAAAGGGTATTGAGGAAATGCCGATTCATAGTGATGTATGGGTTGAAGCCTTCCCTGAAATTGTAAATGTAATAGATGAAGAAGGAAAGCTTGATGTTAATAACAACATAGTTCTCAAAAACAATGTTTTCTTTGATTCACCAAGACCTCGGGTTTCTAACACAATTAAGCCGACACTTAAGGAAGCTAACAACGTTTTTTATGAAAAAGATCCCGGCTTTTACGATTTAAAGAACAGAAACTATCTTTTAAAGGAAGATTCGGTTGTTTATACCGATATTCCTGAATTTGAGCCTATTGCTTTTACAAGAATTGGGCGTTACCACGACCGTGCAGTTTCAAGAGCTAAAAAAGGCTTTGTGTTCTGTACAGACAGTCCGTATATCTATAAAAAAGGCGAAAAAGTTAAAACAGATAAAAATCAGGCAATTGTGGAAAATGAAACAATTTATGTTCCTTTAAGAACAGGAATTGAATCTGTAGATGCGACACTTGCTTATGATGAAGCAACCGGAACTATCAACATTTCAGGAGCGGGTAAGGTAATCGAATTTATCGATGGCACAACGGATAAGATAAATGTAAACGGCAGCGAATATAATCTTTCAAAGCCTATGTTTAATATAGATAGTTCAAACTATATTTCACTTGTTGATGTTGCAAACTTATTCGGCAAAACATTGATAAGATACAACGATCTTACAATTATAACAGATATTAAAAACTTATTTAATTTAGAAGCTGACGGTAATCTTTTGCGTTGGCTCGAAGAACAGCTTTCGGTTTATTAATTAATAAGAGTAAATGTTAAATTGCTTTCCTCTTATGTGCTTAATTGCACATTACTCTATAAAGCCTTGCTTGGTATTTCCCCTAACAAGCATCTCTTTCCAAATATATGAAGCTTTAAAAAACTGAGCAAGGCACCCCTTTTAAAAATAACCTCAGGGTTAATATATAAAAGAAAGGATTTTTATTATGAAAAGAAAGTTATTAAGCGTAATTTTAGTATTATGTATGGTAATGCAGATACTCCCTGTGTTTGCAACAGAAACAGATGCAACAGAATCTGTGGTTTCAGATAACATCAGATATATCATAAACGATACATTTGATGACGGTGATTTAGGCAACTGGAAGCTTGGAGACTCATTCTCAACCCTAAGCTTAAATGTTGAGGATGGCGCGATGAAACTTAGTGCACCATCAAATGCATGGACTAAGGTTTTAAGAGCAAATGTAAGAAATGATTTTTCTGAAAAGCTTACATTTAAGGATGACTCAAGAATAGTTGTTAAAACACGAATGATGCAGAAAGATACTCTTGGCAATTACTCAGGTGCATTCTTAAAGCTTAACAGACCTTCAAATGAAACATTGTCGGCAGCATTAACTAATGGGAACATTTCAATAACTGAGATAAATGGTAGATGGTATACTGCAGCTCACATCAGTAAAACAGGACTTGCAGGATTTAATGGCATAGGAAGAGATGGCTCTAATGTTGTAAATGTACTTAGTAATACTGATATGTCCGACAAATGGGTAGATGTTGAAATGGTATTTGGCGGAAAAGCTGATGCAAATGGAAGAAGAGAAGCATATACCATAACTTTAACAACCACCGATGCAGAAGGAAATGAAGTAAAACAAACAATTAATTCTACACTTAAAGACCGTGATTATGCATATACTGCAGCAGGATATGATGTAAATGCGGAAGACTTTATCGGTTTTGAATCTCTTGATAATATATCATTTGTATCAGGAGAAAGCGGAAGCACTATTTATGTTGATT